>JANMIF010000400.1:0-1619 GCA_031375695.1 Planctomyces sp. | reverse complement strand
GCCGAATCGAACCCCGCGTCCTCAAACGCCGCCGCCACAGCTACAAACTCATGCAACAACCACGAGCCGTCCTCAAAACACAACTCCAAAATGCCAACAGCAAAACATGACTCAACTTAGAACTACGACAGTGCCATTCGGTGCAGGACGGTTGGGACACGACCTATTTCGGCCAATTCCAGGGGAAACCTGCGATCAACCCAGACGCTTCGTTTCATGCGACTCCTCAGCGAGTGGTCCGAGGCGGCCGTTGGAATGGCAGCGCGTCCAACTGCCGGTCGTCGGGGCGCGGTGCCTACAACATGTCGGTCCGTCTCGACCACGCCGGCTTTCGCGTTGCGTTGCCAGTCGATGCCGTGCGTCAGGCGTTGAAGGTGACGGGGCCGGCGATGCCCAAGTCGGTGGCGACCACACCGTCGGCTCCCGCCAGCGACCCCATCGACTTCGCCGCCGAACGCCAGGCCGCCGAGTGGGTGCTGAAGGTGGGAGGCACGCTCGGCCTCGCCGATGAACAGGGACAGCCGATAGCACTCGTCGAGGGCAAGCTGCCGACGATCAACTTTGTCGTGAAGTCGGTCGACCTGAATGCCAAAATGGAGGTGACCGATGAGGGACTCGCGAATCTGGCGGGCTGCCGGAGGCTCGAATCATTGGAACTCCGCCAAGCCGAGAAAGTTTCAACGGCGGGAATGAAATCGCTCGCCTCAGTGAAGTCACTCATCAGGCTACATGTTGGAAACACACGTTGTGGCAATGACTTCCTTCCCCTGCTGGGAAGCTGGCCACGACTCTGGTCGCTCGCTGTCGGCGGAGGGCTGAATCCGGTCACGGACGCTGGATTGAGAGACCTTCCACAACTGCCGGCAATGCACACCTTTGTGATCGATCACGCCAATTACGGTCGAGTCATAACGGACGAGGGGCTCACACTGGTCTGCGAACGCTGTCCCAATCTCGATTCACTCTTCCTCGAAAAGCTTGGCGAAGACGTTTCGCTTCAACCTTTGAAGAACATGTCGGCTCTGAGTTACCTCACTTGTTCTGCGAATCTTGCGACCGAGCAAGGGATCGAAACGCTGAAGTCGCTCCCACAATTGCAGAAGATCGAATTTGTGGGTGGGGTTCTCACCGATGATGCGATTCGTCGTGTGGCAAACCTTGAGGGACACGTCACCAAATTGTTCTTCGGCATTGAGAGCAAGACTACGGACTCTTGGGAGCAGTTGCGCGGACTCACTCGCCTTTCAGAACTACGAATCCATTTCTCAGCGTCCGAACCGTTCACGGACGGCGCCTTGAAAAGCCTCGCGCTGATTCCAAAACTGCAAAGACTGGAAATCATCCTTCCGATTGATCGGCGTACCTACACTCCCGCAGGCATCGCCAAGTTCCGCGAGTTGCGGCCCGACGTCACGCTCAGCATCGACGGTAAGGACTATCCCGCCAGTTCGAGCATTCCGTTCTCGGTCATCCAACAGCTCGACGAGACCGATCCGTTGCCGGGGTGGGAGTTGCCGGCGGGTGCTCCGCCGCCGGTGGTCGCGCCGTGTGAGCCGACGCTGGCGACAGAGCGGCAACAACTGTGGGCCGAGTTTCTCAAACGCCCGGTGATCGAAGAG
>JANMIF010000355.1:0-7332 GCA_031375695.1 Planctomyces sp. | reverse complement strand
GGTTCCCGCGCAGCGAACGCCCCGAACGAGTCGGCCACAGCCCCCATGAACTGCTAACCGGCCAAACCCAACCCCACTGGCTGGACCAACTCACCAACCCGCCCAGCCACGCCGCCTAACCGCTGGCAGTTCTCGCCCCCCCAACGACTACGCTACCGCTGCGCGCCTGCTACCTGAAAACCTCGCGATTTGAACCAGGCCCAAAAATGAAATCGAGAGAGAGCTCGCAGACTGGCGGACGACTGGCAGTCAACTCGGCTTGAGTTGTCCCTAAGAAGCAGAAAAGATGGAATTCAACGTTCGTCGAAAACCGTGCTGAGCAAATTATCAACCGGCGCGTAGTTGTCGGTCAGCACCATGCCGCGAGCGGTTTCGAGGACTTCTGGCATTTGGCCGTGGGGGATGCGTTTGCCGGCGGAGTTCGTTTCCAGGCTGGCGAACGGGGCGCTAGACCAGTGATTGCTGGTTTGTTTCATGTCCGTCAGATTGAGCTTTCGGTGCGAAGCGACAATCACAAACGTGTCACGGCGAGCACTCGGTATGTCCTTCTCGCTGCTGAAAACATATACGAACGGAAAGACCAACGCCGTTGTTTTCACATAGCTGCCGAGGAACCGGCTGGTCAATTGTTTGTGCGATTTGGCTTGCAGCGTCTGAATCGCCTTAACGAAGTCCGGTTGTCCCTGGCCCAGCTTCAGCAACCGATCACGCAGTGAATCAGCCATGACACCGCGCACCGCCAGGCGAAAGCCCGATCTGTCCGCCGCCGCTTGAACCTCTAGCCCGTCATACGGTGTCGGGGCCGAAGCCCACTCGCCGGTAATGTCCGCTTGCTGCGTGAGCTGGTCCGGCACCGCACCCTCTACGATGCAATACGAACCATCCGGTCGTTGTGTGTCGAACGGGAACTCCGTGCGCGGGTAAATGTCGATCAAATTGACGAGGTAAATCCCTTCGTGCGGGTCGAGTAACTGAGCCACCTTGCGAGTGAACTCCAACGTCGTCAGATGCCACGGTACGCTGAAATCGTTGAAGGCATCGCCGTAGACGAAGTCGTACAACACCGGTTGCTCGCCACGTGACTTTGCCGTGGCATTCGCGCGCACACGGTCATCGACGAAGTTGCGAGCATCACCCAGCGTTGTTTGGATGCGCGTTTCGGAATCCGGAGGCAGACCCATGCGCGCTTGCACGGCCGCTTTGACTCCGGGGTCCAGTTCGGCCACATGAATTAGCGGTTCTTGCGGGAACAGTGCTTCGATCCAGCGTGGGAAGACAAAACCGCCGCCACCCAAGAACATTGTGCGAACTCGGCGCGACTCACGATACAGCCGATCGACCGCGTCAAAATGCGCGGCCCCCTCCCCCCTGCCCGACCGCAACAGTGTCTGCACATCCGCGTCGGTCAATGTCGCGTAGACGTTTAGCCGTTGCAGATGTTTGTCGAACAGAACCTTGTGCTTCACTTCGTCCGGGATCGTCAGGCCGGTCGGCAATTCCGACAGCGGTACCGTCCCGAAGTGTCCCCAATCCGGCTTGCGTGTTAGCTCAGCCAGCTTCTCGACCGCCTGCCAATAACTCCAATGCGGATGCAATCGCAACAGCTCGTCGCGTTGAATCGGTGTCAACCCGCCCCGCAGCGACAACTCGCGAGTCGTCTCATCGAACTTCACCCAACTCGGAAACGCCAGCGGTTTTTCGACTGGCCCCTGCAACGCCTGCGCGACAGCTTCATCCAGCGGATTCGAGTTCAAAACATCGGAAGTCTTTGGGACTTTCGATGTCTGCGGAGCTTTCAATGTTACCGTCGTCAGGCGGTCCCATGACGACACCGCCTGCTCGGTGATCGCTGCGTAAACTTGTTCGTAGTCGTAGTGCAATTCGGTCGGCCGATCGGGAATCCAATAGCTGTGAATCAGCTTGTCGAGCTTCAGGATCGCCATTGGCGATCCGCCTTCGGTGCCGACATCGACGTTGATGTACGAGTAATTGCTCTCGTCGTGATACTCGCCGATCGCATCGTTTCGCAGGCCGAGCGTCAGACCCAGTTCATGCAGATGAGTTCCGCACTTCGCCGCGAACATCTCCCAGCGACTAATCGACTGATCTCTCGCGTCGGAATCTCGAAGGATCGTCGCCGCTCCAATCACCGCACCGACGCCGTTTCGCATCCCGTCCGAAGTCACTCCCGCTGCGAGGCCGATCCAGGTCACCAACTGCATCCAGCCAAACAGTACTCCCGCGCGATACGCCCACTGTCCCCCTGCCGAAACGAATCCCAACGTGGCCAATGTTCCCGCCGTCAGCGCCACAATGGCCCGCGTCCCCAGTAAGTCGATCAACACAAATCCCGCCAAAAACGTCCCAACGATTGAACCGAATGCGCCCCAGGCGTAAACGTTGCCAACCGTCATGCCAATCCGTTTGGATTGCGATAACGCCAAACTCGCGACTACTGGCGAGATCGTTCCCAGCGACAGCGACGGCAGAAAGAAAACCATCGCTACAACAAACAGCACCCAAGCTGGCCAACTCCAACCGTCTGGCCGAGGCTGCCCCGTCATCAAGCCGTCCAGCCACAACACGCTAAGGCACAAAACGCTCGATGTCAGAAACAGCCAGTTCAGCAATTTGCTCGGCGGCGATTTGTCGGCCAGCCAGCCTCCGATGAAGTTGCCAATCGTGATCCCCGCCAGCACCACGCCGATCACCGAAGTCCAAGTGTAAAGCGATTGCCCGACATGCTTGGCGATCAGTCGCGACGCCGTCAGTTCCAGCACCATGATGCAAACGCTGGTCACAAACACGAGCGCATTGCAGCCGACGATCACCCACCGCGATTGTTTCGCTCGCCGCTTCGCCACGGCGACTTCTTCCGTCGTCGGGGCACGCGGAATTTGCGGCACCGGCTGAGCGATCCAATCGACGCCGGGTGACGGCGCGGCCCCCTGCCCTGTCAGCGAGTAGGTTTTTTCTTCCGCCAGTTCCGGCGATGCTGCATCAGACGATATTCCCGGTCGAGGCTGTGATTCCGGCGGTTGCGACATGCGATTCATCCTGGCGTGAGTTGACGCGTCGAGTTTTTCCCTACGCTGTCTCAACGTAGAAGCCCGACATCGAAGTCACAACCCAACGCATGTTGTCCGGCGATCGGCGAGCGGTGGCGGTCTCGATCCGCTGGATGAGCGATCACGCGGGATGAATTGATACGAATCGATGTACTCCATCATCATCAATCGTCGCTCGTTCTTCGCAAATTGTGGAAACGGCAGGCTCGTGCGGCCGATCAGCACATAATGTTGTTGCATGTCGGCCAGCCAACGGTTCATTGCCGCTTGATCGAACTCAAATCGCGCGTCCCGATACAGCACGCAGCGCAGCGGTCGTTCGCGAGAAACGCGACTGAGATTCGCTGGAAGTAAATGGAAGCGACTGACTTCGATGGCTCGGTTGCAACGATAGTGAGCCGACGAGCTTAACTCGCGGTGTTGGTCGGGAACGAAATCCAGGCCCAGGTCACTCTTCAAACAAAGTACTTCTTCCGCGTGATGAACTCCAAACCAAAAGGCTTGAGCGAAAGCGCGGGCTCGAAATTCGGAACGCGTTTTGTAGGGACACACCATGTCGCGTGTGATGAGGCCAACGCCAATGGCCACGAGTACTGCACAATACCACGCGACACCGCGCTGCACCGAATGGCCACGACGAGACCACCAGTCCAAGACCTGCACCACTCCAACCGCCGTCAAGCAGCAGATCATCGGCGCGAGATACTGCGAGAACTTCACATGCCCGCCATACGGGTATCGCTCCAATGCCGCCGCCAGGAAATGCAGGCTCACCGGCCCCAGCAGGAGTCCCAGGCAGAGGCCCTTTCCTTCTTGAACAAGTCGCCAAAACCCGGCGAGACAGAACACCAACGTCACGGTACTGGCCCAATTGGGACCTCCAACCGGATAGGCTAAAAAGTCGCTGGCGTGAGTCTTCAACAACCACAACGGTACTTTCCAAGGTTCGCGAATAGGCGGGAAATTGGCTTTCCAATACTGACCCATGAATTCTCCCTCGGCCCCGTTTTGCACGCGGCCGGCGAGCCAGAACCAGAATGCGAAACTGGCGACCAACGTGAAGTTCCAGGCCAACCACGCTTGCCACTCTGTTCGCGAACCGCGCTCTTGCCAAAGTGTCCAACCAACGACGAGACTCAAGCCACCAGCCATGAAGACTGCGGGATACGACAGGCCGACAGCCAGTGGCATCAACACAGTGAGACACCACAGCCAGCGATTGTCGCAAGCCGGATATCGTGCTCCGTCAGAGCCTTTCGTTTTCATCGCGCGGCGTTGTAGCCATTCGACGACTAGGCAGAGCATGGCCATCGAAATGAACAGGTCCGAGCCATACGGTTTCGCTTCGGCCGCATATCGCACGCCCGGATACGACACCGCGAAAATCCCGATCGCCAACAACAAGGCTGGCCCGGACAACAATTGCTCGGCCATGCGGCGGAAGAGAAACACGCTGGCCATCGAGCACACGAACGGAAACAGACGCAGGGAATACTCGGAAAATCCAAGGAGTTGCGCCGCCAGCCGCTCGATCCACAAAAACAAGATCGGTGCGACTTGGTGATAGTCCAGCGGTTGCAGCAGTTCGGCGTAGCTTCGGTTGATGAAATTGACGCAGAGAAAACTTTCGTCAGCCCACAGAGGAAAGCACAGGTAGTAACGAATTGCTCGCGACAGGAGACCCAGCAACATGAACCAGCCAGTCAGGCATTGCGGACCGGCCCAACTGGGAGCGACGTCGGCCGCTGTCTCACCAACATTCCCACTGAAGCAAACGAACGAACGACTCGCGAAACGAGACAGTCCTGCGAGCCAAAATCTCATCAGCGCGTCCTTTCGCCGATACTGCGAGAATGATGATCACCAACCGGATCATCAGGCAACGCTTGTAGACGGAGCTGGAAAATGGGGCAAGATCGGACCGTACACTAACCCGACGCACCGGCGAGTGTGGGATCGACTACCGTTGCTTGGTAGCAGTTTGCGTGGCGGCCGGCTGCAGATGGCCAAAGAGCGTTTCGCTGCCGCGCAGAATGTAAAACTTCAGCGGGCTGAACGTGCTTAGCTGCGGGTGATCAATCACGAAGTTGATGTTGTCCGCGTTGACCGTTTCCCAAACGTGCAAGCCGACCAGTATGTCTCCGACACGAATCCCGTTTTGAGCGGCGGTACTTTGCGTGCGAACTTCGGTCACTTTCATGCCGCCATGATAACTGCCGCTAAGTTGTCGCTTGTCATTTTCGGTGATCGTTGCGACGCGGACTCCGAGCGCTCGCCAGACTTTGTCATCGCCCGCATCGGTTCCTTGACTCTGTCCACGAACAACCTGTGGAACGGCTTCAATCGAGGGTCGCTTATTTGCCAGAGCCGCCAATGACATCGTGGATGATTCGGTTTTGTCGCCGCGGCGGACCGTGACTTCAACCTTGTCGCCCGAGCGACGTCCGAGACAGGCACGTTCAAAGTCAGCCGCATCGGTCACCTCGATTGAACCGACTCTGGTAACGATATCCCCCGCCTTGAGTCCCGCGAGTTCGGCCGGACTAGAAGACTTCGCACCATCGATTCTCAGGTGACGTAGGGCTCCTTTTTTGACGTCGGTCAGAACCGCGCCGTGATACGACTGTGCCAGTTTTTCTGTGCTAAGTAGATCGGCGATGACTCTACGGGCATCGTCGATCGGGATAGCAAAACCGATCCTTTGTGCACCGGCTCGAATGGCGACGTTGATGCCGATCACATCGCCGTCCACGTTGATTAGCGGGCCGCCACTGTTCCCCGGATTGATGCTGGCGTCGGTCTGAATCAGGTTCTTGTAGCCCTGTTTTTCGTTGACCTCGACGTCACGTTTCAAGGCACTGACCATGCCGGAAGTCACGGTGTTTTCGTAGCCGAATGCATTGCCGATCGCGAAGACCGTCTCGCCCAGCATCAAGTCGGATGACGTGCCGAGTGGCAACACGCTTAGTGGTTTCGAGGCATCGATCTTGATGATCGCTAGATCGTGCTTCTTGTCGTATGAGATAACTCGCGCCGTGTAGTTGCTGCCGTCGGCGAGGGTGGTTCGGAGAGATTCGACACCTGCCACGACGTGATGATTGGTGACGATGTAGCCGCGTTCATCGATAATCACGCCGGTTCCCATGCCGTTGATCTTGCGATCTTTTCCGCTGAGGAGGCCATCGTTGTCGTCGGCGTTCTTTTCGCTATGGATGTTGACTACGCAAGGCAACGCACGCTGAATCGCTTTCACGCTTGGCGTGTTCCGCAGTTCGGAAGCAAATCCCGAAGTGGCAGTTAGAAGCGTGATCAGGCTCAGGCTGTAGGCGAGATGTAGAAGCTTCATAGGAGGCTGGCTCTGATCTCAAGGGCTGCGGACGATTCGCGGGCCAGAAGCCTCCGGCACGGACCCGACCAACGAACGAAGCACGATCCTTCATTGTTCCGTACCGCCAATTTCGACCCTCGTCCTGTACCCGCTTCAAACCCAGCCTGCGAACTCGCACAGCTTGCCCAACGCGAACCACGGCAAGCTTTAACGCCTATACCGAGCTGCCGCCTGTGGCTTCCGAAATTCACACGAACTCAGGCCGAGGCACATCAAGTCGGCTGAATCAGTTCGTGGTTTGCGGGCTTCTGACGTCCGGCTCTCATCGCCACTCAGTTCCACTGTTTCGATTCAATTCCTACAACTGACCGGCCGCAGCGAAAAATGTGGCCGCTGTGAAATTCCGACTCAATCCTCGCGGCCACATTGCCGACGAGTGACTCACGCAATGATTCCCTCATCCGCAAGGTTTGCCCACATGTCACGACGCGAACAATTAGAACAGCTACTCGAACGCGAACCGAACGACCCGTTTTTGCGTTATGGATTAGCGATGTCCTGCTCATCTGATGGCGACCATGAGGCAGCCGAGACTCATTTCCGGCGATTGCTTGCCGATCATCCCGATTACGTTGCCGGATACTTTCAGCTCGGCCAACTTAAGGCTCGGCTGGGTGACAACGAAGTGGCTCGGCCGCTGTTGCAAACGGGAATCGCCGTGGCTCGCCGTGTTGGCGATGATCACGCCGCCGGTGAGATGACGCAGTTTCTGGATATGCTCGACTGAATGAGTTGGTAGAAAACTTGAGGTAAAAAATGCTTCGGCGCGGCTCCTCTTTCGACCATCGTCCATCTACTTAACGGCTCGCCGCCAGCCCCACGGCAGGCTAATTTGCCTTGTTGGAAGTGTAGCGCAGAATACGCAGAGAATTCGGG
>JANMIF010000261.1:0-5099 GCA_031375695.1 Planctomyces sp. | reverse complement strand
GGGCTCAGAATCGAGCCGGTGGCGGTCGTCAGGAACGTGCCGCTAACGAGCGTGATCGTACCAATCCCGGCATTCAGATCGTTGGCTCCGATGCTGACACTGTCGGCTTCACGGAGGAACTGATTGCCATTCCCTGCCAACGTGTTGGTCGTAAGACTGGTGGCCGCTAAATTCACAGGAATCGCCAAAGTCCCGATCGTTCCCGCCGCGCTCAAAACCGCTGGCCCCGCCGTCACCAACCCCGCGCCACTCATGTTGCCCGCGCTGGTAATCGTGACCGTGTCACCCGCTGCCGTCGTCGTTCCCGTCAGGATCACGTTGCCGCTGGTCGTCGTGGTCAACGTCACGTTCGCCGTGCCCACCGCCGTCACCGCTGTCCCCACCGTCAGGTCGCCGCCGGTGGCGTTGAGCGTGATGCTCCCATCTGATGTCGTCGCGCTGGTCACCGCCAACCCGCCCGCGGTGTCGCTGATGTCGATCGCGCCCGTCCCAGTCACATTTGCGCTGGTCAAAGTTGTGATCGTCGTATCGAGGTCGATGCCCGTGGCGGCAGTCGCGGTCACGCTGGATGCAGAGATATTGCTGCTGCCCGCGTTGCCATCAGTGATCGCTCCCGTGGTGGCGGTCAGCGTGACGGCTCCGCCTGTTGCCGTAATCAACGCGACAGCCAAGCTGTTGGCGTCTGTGATCTGCACTGTACTGCCCGTCGCCGTGACGTTCCCCATGAAGTCGTTCGCCTGAGTCAAGGTAATCGCGTTGGAACCGTTCGCGAACGTGGCCGTCCCTGTCACCGCCAACACGCCGGTCTGAGTGATCGCCCCGCCCGTCGTCACACTGCCCGTCACGTCCAACGTGCCACTGACCGTGGAAGCCCCCAGCACCAACGCATTCGCGTCTTTCAGCTTCACGTCGTTACCCGACGTGATCACCACCGTGCTGAAATCGTGGGTCGAAGTGTCCAAGTTGATGTTGGTCGTGCCGACGTCCAAAGTCAGCGTTCGCGCCGTTCCGGTCACGGCGTCGATAACTCCGCTGACCGTCAGTGAGCCATCCGTGGTGGTGGCATTGGTGTCGATCGTCAGGGTGGCGTCGAGGTTGATTATGGTCGTGGCCGTCAGCGAAATGGCTCCCGCGTCGTTGTTGGTTGTGTCTCCGTCGGTGGCGATGCTGGCCGCGTTGAGGTTAATGGTCTCGGCCGTCAACGTCAGATCGCCGGTCGATGTGGTCGAACCCAGCAGCAGCGACGAATTGACATTGATGATGTCCGTGCCGACTTGTCCGCTGATGGTCAGTGCCGCGCGGAACGGGGCATCGGCATCGACCGAGGCCACGGTGATCGTGTCATTGTCAATGTTGTCGCCGTTGACGATCAATTCGACCGTGGGAGTGGAGAAAGTCAGGCTCTCCAGACCGACGTCGGTCAAGACCGTCATGTTCGCGCCGGTGTCGTCGGAGATCGTCGTCGTGATCGCTCCGACGATGTTGTTCAGCGGGTCGATGTTGATCGTCACAGTGCCGAGTGCGGACGTGACCGTCACCGGTTCCAGGCCGGTGAAGTCGAGGCTGGCGTTGGTGGTGCCGACAAACGCCACACTCCCGGCGCCGACGTTGGTGGCGTCATAGACGAGACTCGTGAAGGTGCCACCCGTGACCGTCAAACTGTCGCCGGCCAAGGTGGTCTGTCCGCCGCCGTTGAAGGTCAGCGGCAATGCGAACGCGCCCCCAGCTCCGGTGAAATCGACCGTCAGCGAGTCGTCGCCGTTCAAGCCGTTGATGATCAAGCTTGTTAGATTGGATTCCGCGGTGCTCAAGATCGTGACGCTGTTGCGGACGACAATGATGTTCCCCGAAGCATCTTGCGACACGTTGAAAACGTCGTTACCCGCCGTGCCGTTGATGACCGGCGTGGCATCGAACGACAGCACCACGGTGTTTGCGTTGTACGCCACCGCCAGCGCTTGACCGTTCAGGAACACGTCGTCGCCAGCCACCAAGCCGTTGAACGTACCGCTCACACCGGTCGTCGTCGTGATGATCGTGAACGATTGCCCTGGCGCCGCGACGTGCGAGCCGGTCACGCTCAACGTCGCGTTGCCCAGCGTCGCCGAACCGGTGATGCTCAATTGATCGTAATTCGTGCCGACCACCAAACCGTCGATCTCAACGTTGAAGTTCGAGCCGCTGGCAAAGGTGACGCTGCCGCTGTTGAGGATGCCGGGGCTGTTACCCGGAGCCACGGTGCCGCCGCTTTGCACGCTGACCGTGCCAGTCGCCGAGCCCGTGCCGCCGAGTGTCGCTCCGCTGCCGACGGTCGCGTTGCTGAGAACCGAGCCGGTGGCGATCGTCAAGAATATGCCGCCGTTGAGCGTGATCGCGGCGGTGCCGGCATCGAGGTCAGTGGCCGCGATCGTCACTGAGTTGAGTTCGCTGAGGTACTGCGCGCCATCCGTCGTATCGTTTGTGTCCGTGGTGAGCGTCGTGACGCTCATCGTCAGCGGATTGCCGCTCGCGCCGATGCCGGCGGAACCGGCCGTGATGCTCAAGTCATCGGCCAGAATGTCGGTCGTCGCCGATCCGGAGACGACTCCGCCCGATCCCGCGCCATTGAGCGATACAGTGACGTCGCCACCATTGGCATCCAAACTTCCCGAACCGCTGAACGTCAGGCTGTTGTTGCCTCCGGTCGTCAGAACGAGGTTCGTTGCGGCCGCGCGAGTAATCGCAGCGTTGACGGTGATCGCGCCGCTGTTCGTGTCGCCGATGTTGATTGTCCCGGCGGCGACGATCCCAATTTCCGTGGCAGACAGATTGAGCGGGCCTCCTTTGGTATCGGTCGTCGTTCCGAGGACAATGGCAACGCCGTTTGTGCGTTGCCGGAGCGACACGCTGCCGGCGGCCGGTGCGCTGATGATCGTCGTGTTGAGGAAGCTCATACTGTCACCGACCAGTGTGAGCGTGCCACCATTCGTCGCTGTCGTGAGGATTGCCCCGTTCTGGTCGCCGACGATCGCGTAGCTGTTGTTCTGCGCTCCCTCGGTTCCGGTCACTAGGACGTTGCCGCCGCCGGATGTGATCGTCGATGTCGACGCCGCCGCGCCACCAAGTTCGACGCCGAAGTTGCTTCCACCGGTCCCGTTGCCGCCGGTGCCTGCCACGGCGACCGTGCCGCTGCCCCCCGCCGAGATCAGGCCAATGTTGACGCGAACGCCGATATTGCCTGAACTGTTGCCCGAGCCACCGCCGGTCCCCGTGACCGACACGTTGCCACCGGACGACGTGATCGTCGACGTCCCATTAAGGAGGCTGACGCCGTAATTGTTCGGCCCGGTCACGCCAGTGCCTCCCTGCCCGACAAGCGTCACGGTGCCGATGTTCCCCGCTGTGATCGTGCCGCTCGACTCAACCCGAATGCCGAAGTTCCCATTACTGTTTCCTGTACCGCCGCCAGTACCGGTCACTGAGACATTGCCGCCGCCCGACGTGATCATCGTGCCGCTGTCGGTGACACTCACGCCATAATTCAGCGGGCCTGTCACTGTAGTTCCGCCTTGGCCTACGACGGTGACCACGCCGCCGCTTCCTGAAGTGATCACGCCCGCTGTTTGTACGCGAACGCCGACACTGAGCTGTGCGGTACTCGTGCCACCTCCAGCGCCGGAAACCGACACGTCGCCACCGCCCGACGTAATCGTCGAACCGGAGCCGGTGACCACAACACCAAAGTTCTGCTGGTTGCCGCCGGGACCACCCGTCCCCTGCACGGTGGCAAGGCCGCTCGTTCCCCCGATGATGTCCCCGCCCCCTTGGACGATCACACCGTGCTGGGATCCTCCACTGTCATCGCCCCCTTTGCCTTGGACGGTCAACACGCCCAGGCCGGTGACCTGGATCTTACCGTTGTTGACATTGACGCCGACGAAACTCGCTCCGGTGGTTGGGATCGCTTGTTGGTTGGCTTTGACATCAAGGTTGCCATCGACCGTGGTGACGCTCGATCCGCTTGCCAAACCGATGTCGCGTGTGGCCGTGATCGAAACTGCTCCTGTGCCGGTGGTGGTGATGTCCGAGTTCGACGTGCTCAGGCTGATCCCGGCCGCCGTGCTGGTGGAAACCGCAGTCAAGCTCTTGTTCACCGCCATCGTGACGGCCTGAGCCACCGTGATCCCGGCCCCGGTCGTGAGTGACAAATTGTTCCCATGCGAGATCGCCGCGCTGACGGTGATCGTGCCGCTGTTGCTGTCGCCAATCTGCACCGTCCCAGCGGTGATGCGGTCGAGTTCGGCGTCGGTCAGGCCGAGTGTCCCCGCCGCGTCTGCGGCACCCAGGTTGATCGCCGTTCCGTTGGTGCTCTGCCGCAGGGTGACGACGGAATTCGCTCCGGCATTGATCGTGAGATTGGTCGTGTCGAAGACCATGCTGTCGCCGACGAAGGTGTTCGTCGCGCCCGTCAGTGAGAGCGTGGAGAGTGACGTTCCTCCCAGTCGCAGTCCGACGCCAACGGCGGTGTCGGTGGTCGCCGTTGTGCCGGTGACGAGGAGCGTCGCAGTCCCCGTGGTGGTGATCGTTCCGCCCGACACCAATCGCACTCCGTCCTGGAATGTTCCGGTCGTCGCCGTCGCGGTACCGGTCGCCTGGACATTTCCGGCCACGGAAGAAATGAACGTCGAGGCTCCTTCAATCCAGAGACCCTGGTTATCGCTCGTGCCTCTTCCTCCTATGCCGTCGATCGTAATCGTACCGGCGCTGGCACTGGTGCCCGTCGATTTCACCTGGCCGCCGATAAACAGTATGACTCCGATGTTGAACTGGCCTGTCGTCGTGCTGCGGGCCGTGCCGGTGATCTGAAGATCGCCGTCAACCGTCGTGACCGCGCTGTTAGTGCCCTCCACATCGACGCCATAATTTGCATCGGTGCCACCGCCGCCGGTGCCGTTGATTGTGATGTTGCCGGCAGCGGGTCCGGTGCCCGTCGAATTCACTTGGCCGCCGCTCAGCAGAACGACTCCGACGTTGAAAATGCCTGTCGTCGTGGTGGGGGCCGATCCCGTGATCTGAATGTCGCCTTGATCGGTCGTGATTTTGCTGTTCGCGCCTGTGAC
>JANMIF010000256.1:0-4837 GCA_031375695.1 Planctomyces sp. | reverse complement strand
GGAAACCAAGGTGCTCGAAGCGGACGACACGGTGGCGTTGATGAAGAGCATCACTCCCAACCGTTGTCAGGAGGAACTGCAACAGAACGGCAGTGCGGACTTTGGCTTCGCGTTCGGCGACCAGGCTCGTTTTCGCGTGTCCGTTTTTAAGCAGCGCAGCTTCATCTCGATGGTTTTGCGGCAAATCCCGAATTCCATGCTGAGTCCCGAGCAGCTTGGTTTGCCGGATGTCTGTACGAAACTAGCCTTGCGTCCGCGCGGGATGTATTTGGTGACCGGCCCGACCGGATCGGGAAAAAGTACGACGCTCGCCAGCCTGATCAACTACCTGAATGAAAACGTCGACCATCACATTATCACGCTGGAAGATCCCATCGAGTACTACCACGAACACAAGAAGAGCACGATCAATCAACGAGAAGTGGGTGTTGATACGCCCTCCTTTGCGGAAGCCCTGCGGCGAGCCTTGCGTCAGGATCCCGACGTCATTCTGGTGGGAGAAATGCGGGATTTGGAAACCATCGAATCCGCCATCACTGCGGCCGAAACGGGACACGTCGTGTTCGGAACGCTGCACACCACCGGTGCTCAGGGAACCGTGGACCGAATCATCGACGTCTTCCCGACCAATCAGCAGGAGCAAATTCGGACGCAATTGTCCACCGGCATCATCGCAGTGTTGAGCCAACAGCTCTTGCCGCGCAAGCCCAAAGGGGTCGTTGCCGCCTATGAGTTCCTGGTGGTGACCTCCGCCATCGCCAACTTGATCCGCGAAGGCAAAACCTTCCGAATCAACTCGTCAATTCAGACCGGGAAAAAGTTCGGCATGCAGTTGATGGATGATGCGTTGTTCAACCTCTGGAAGAACCAGATTTGTGAAGAATCAAGCGTGGTTGGAAAAGCCAACAATCCCGGTGAATTGCGAGAAAAAATCGCGAAAGCCAAGAAGGGACTTCTGGAAGACGAAGAGAACGAGGCCGACGACGAGTAAAAGTGTGGCACGACGCGGAGTGCCTGTGAATCTTTCGAGCCGCGACCGTAGCAGCCTGTTGAAAAACGTGGGGCAGGTTTTCAACCTGCCTGAAATCTTCGGTATTCGAGCAGGATGAAATCCTGCTCCACGAGTTTTTCAACAGGCTGGTACGGGAGTGGTGTTTGGGCGAGCCGCGACCGTGAGGGGGTGGTGATTGGCAAGGACTTAGGACCGCTTCCTCACGGTCGCGGCTCGAAAGATTCACAAGCGCGGAGCGATGCGCCACAACATGTAGTCAATAATCCACTTGGTGTTAGTTAATTCGTTAGGCGTGATTCATGGCTACTCGGCGACTTGGACAAATTCTGGTTGACCTGGGTTATCTCAACGAAGATCAACTCTGGGACGTGCTCGAAGAGCAAAAGAAAAGTCCTGGCGAAGTCATCGGCCGAGTCGCCGTGCGAATGGCATTGGTTACGGAAGCTCAGGTCACGGAGGGGTTGGCCGAGCAGTGGGGCATGCCGGTCGTTAATTTGAAAGAGACCAATATCTCGCCGAAGGTTCTGGAATTGGTGCCGCAGACGATGGCCGAGATTTACAAGATCATGCCCATCTCATTGAAGAACAACGTGCTGACCGTCGCGATGGCCGATCCGCAAAACGTCAGGGCACTCGATGACCTCCGGAATTTTTTGGGATATGACGTCCGCGGTGCCGTATCCAACACTCAAGACGTCGAGGAGGCGATCACTCGGCATTACTCCGACAAAGAAGACAGCATCGAAGACGTGATCAGCGAGATGGAGGAAAAGCTCCCGGAAGAGCGGAATAAGCAGGGGGCCTATGACATCGGCTCGGAAGATGAATTGGTCAATTCGGCTCCGATCCGCAAGCTGCTGAACATGGTTTTGCTGCTCGCCATTCGCGATCAAGCCAGCGACATCCATTTCGAGCCGTTTGAAGACGAATTCAAAATCCGCGTCAAAGCGGACGGCGTCTTGTACGAAATGGTCCCTCCGCCGCGGCACTTGGCGAACGCGATTACCACGCGCGTCAAGGTGATGGCCAATTTAGATATCGCCGAACGGCGGATGCCTCAAGACGGGCGTATTGAATTGAGCGTCGGCGGCAATTCGGTCGACTTGCGAGTCAGTGTGTTGCCGACGATGTTCGGCGAATCGGTGGTTATGCGAGTCTTGGACCGCACGGTCGTGCAATTGGACCTGAATAAGATCGGCATGGACGCCACGACGCTCAACCGGTTTCGCCAGTGCTTGCATGCTCCGAACGGAATCGTGCTCGTCACCGGCCCGACCGGCAGCGGAAAAACCACAACGTTGTATTCGGCCCTGAACGAACTGAATGACGTCGAAACGAAAGTCATCACCACGGAAGACCCGGTCGAATACGAAATCGAGGGGCTGATCCAAGTCCCGGTCAATCCAGACATCAATGTGACGTTTGCGACCGTGTTGCGAGCCATCTTGCGGCACGATCCCGATGTGATTCTGGTCGGCGAAATTCGCGATTACGAAACGGCCGAGACCGCGATTCAAAGTGCTCTGACCGGGCACTTGGTTTTCAGCACACTACACACGAACGACGCCCCCTCCACGATCACACGCTTGAGAGACATGGGGATCGCTCCATTCATGATCACCGCCACCGTCGAAGCCATCTTGGCACAGCGGCTGGTGCGAAAAATCTGTACCGATTGCCGCACGGAATTCGAGCCGAGCGATGAGCTACTGATGGAACTGCAACTCCCGATCGCTCAGGCACGGCAGTATCGGTTCTACTATGGCAAGGGTTGTGCCCGCTGCAATAACAGCGGCTACAAAGGTCGCTGTGGGATTTATGAACTGTTGAACGTCACTGATGATATTCGCGACATGATTGCCGCGAACTCTTCGACGGACGAAATTCGGAATGTCGCGCGATCGCAGGGCATGACCACTTTGCGTGAAGCGGGACTGAAGTTAATTTTTGACGGGATCACGACGATCGACGAAGTGGTGCGAGAAACCGTCATGGAAGATGTGGACTGAACACTAACCCGACGCGCAAGCGAGGGTTTCAGTAGATCCGTGGAGCAGGTTTTTAACCTGCCAATGAAGAGAAGTATCGGAGTTTTCGGCGATTCCTGTTTTACTCAAAACTCAGAGTTAGTTTTTGACGGGCAGGTTAAAAACCTGCCCCACGATTGGAGGCGTACTATGCCGGTTTACGCGTATGAGGCGATGGACAACACGGGAACCGAGGTCAAGGACACGATTGAAGCGGGGTCCGAAGCTGAGGCTCAAGTGAAGATCAAAGAGCAGGGCTTCTTTGTCACGAAGATTGCCGAGAAGGGGCGCGGCAAGAAAAAGAAAGACAAAGAACCGGAGAAGAAGAAGCCATCCGGTCCCCGCAAGAAAAAGGGTTTTAATTTTGGCAGCGTCAAATCCAAACACCTCTGTACGTTCACGCGTCAGTTGTCGACGCTGCAAGATGCCGGCTTGCCGATTCTCCGCAGCCTGAAAATTTTGGAAGGACAATCCAAGCCCGGCCCGCTGAAGAATTCGTTGATCGGCGTCATCGAAGACATCGAATCCGGCAGCACGTTGTCCGAAGCCATGGGCAAGCAACCCAAAGCCTTCGACAACTTGTACGTCAACATGGTCAAGGCGGGTGAAGCGGGCGGTGCCCTGGAAGTCATCTTGCAGCGGTTGGCCGAATTCAAAGAACGAGCACAAAGCCTCAAACGCAAAGTCCAGGGAGCCATGATTTATCCGTGCGCGGTCATCACCGTCGCCACGTTGATCGTGGGCTTCATCATGTACTACATCATTCCGAAGTTTAAGACGATCTTCGAAGGCTTCGGCACCGAACTGCCAGGGATCACCGTCATGCTGATCACCATGAGCAACGTCGTGGTGAATTATTTCTATCTGTTCCCAGCCATCCCGGTCGCCATCTGGCTGATCTTGAAGATCATCCGCAAGAACAAGACGGGCGAATACATCATCGACTGGATCGCTTTGAAGATACCGGTGATGGGGCAAATCATCAGCAAGTCGATTGTGGCCCGCACCATGCGAACTCTGGGAACGCTGGTGGCGTCCGGGGTGCCGATCCTGGAGGGCCTGACGATCGCTCGCGACACGGCCGGAAACGCGGTGTTCAAAAAGGCGTTTGAAAACGTCTACGCCGCCATCCGCGAAGGCGAATCGATCGCCACACCGCTGCGAGAAGCTCGCATCGTGGACGACATCGTGGTCAACATGATCGACGTCGGTGAGGAAACCGGCGCGCTCGACAACATGATGTACAAGATCGCCGACGTCTACGACGAAGAGGTCGGAGTGCTCGTCGAAAGTTTGATCAACCTGCTGGAACCGCTGATGGTCGTCATCCTCGGTTTCATCGTCGGATTTATTGTTATTGCCTTGTTCATGCCGCTAGTCAAATTGCTCAACGATCTGTCGTAACGGCAACCAACTAACCCGAAGAGTCTGTGAAGAATTGAGCCGCGACCGCGAGGGAGCGGTTGTCAGTCCAAGTATTGAGCCGCGACCATGAGGAAGCGGTTGTTAGGCGAACGGCAGGACTTCGTTGTACCAGATGTAGGACGGGCACTCTTGCCCGTCTGTCGCGCGACGGCCAAGAGTGGCCGTCCTACAGGTAAATTTCGAGTTGCCATTCGCCTTAGTCGAAGTATCGAGCCGCGCCCGTGAGGAAGCGGTTGTCAGTCCTTGAAACAACCACTCCCTCACGGTCGCGGCTCTAAGAATTCATAGCCGCACCGAGGGGAACTACCACTAACCCGAAGCGTCCGTGAAGTATCGAGACGCGACCGTGAGGGAGCGGTGGTAAGGATTGGCA
>JANMIF010000236.1:0-34594 GCA_031375695.1 Planctomyces sp. | reverse complement strand
GCCAGCGGAAGCTCAGCTTTTGTTTCCGATGCCGGAGAATGCCGCGGTCAGTCAGCTCACGTTGCTGGTCGATGGCAAAGAGCTGACCGGTAAGTTGCTGAAGAAGGAAGAGGCTCGCGCGATTTACGAGTCGATCGTGCGGCAACGACGCGATCCGGCGTTGCTGGAATACTTGGGTCAAGGTCTGTTTCAGACGAGCGTCTTCCCGGTGCCGCCGAATGCGGAGCGGCGGGTTGAAATCCGGTACCAGCAATTGCTGCACAGCGATAGCGGGCTGGCCGATTTGCTGCTGCCGATTGGGACTCACAAGCACGCGCGGCATCCGATTGAATCGCTCGGCATCACCGTGCGGCTGGAAACGACCGAGCCGTTAAAAGCGGTTTACAGTCCGACACACACGATTGAATTGTCGCGGCCGGATGACAGGCATGCGGTCTGCAAGCTGTCGCTGACGAACGTCTCGAGCCCGGATGATTTCCGATTGCTGTTCGGCACGGAGCGCGGCGCGATCGGCATGAATGTGCTGAGCTATCGGCCGAAGGAGGGCGAAGACGGATTCTTTTTGATGCTCGCGAACCCGGACGTTCAGCCCAGCGCGAAACCAATTCCGAAGACATGCGTGTTCGTTGTCGATCGTAGCGGCAGCATGACTGGGCAGAAATTTGAACAAGCTCGCGGGGCATTGAAGTTCTTGCTGCAACAACTGCGATCGGAGGACAACTTTAATGTCGTGGTTTACGACTCGTCCGTTGAGAGCTTTCGTCCGGAACTGCAACGGGCCGATGAAGCGACAATCAAAGCGGCGACCGGTTTCGTGGACGGCTTGTATGCCGGTGGCAGCACGAACATCGACGGGGCATTGCAAACCGCGCTCGGTCAACTGACCGATCCGAAGCGGCCGAGCTATGTGCTGTTCCTGACCGACGGGTTGCCGACGGTCGGCGAAATGAACGAGCAAAAGATCGCGGCCAAAGCCAAAGAGGCGAACAAGGTCAACGCTCGTGTGTTTAACTTCGGCGTCGGTTTCGACGTCAACAGCCGGCTACTCGACCGCCTCTCACGCGACCATCGAGGCCAGTCGGCTTACGTTCGGCCGACGGAAAATATCGAGGCGTCCGTCTCGGCGCTGTATCGCAAGATCGGCTCGCCCGTACTGACCGACATCGTGATCAATGTGGACATCGACGCTGTCGTTCCGGCGTCGGCAACGCCGCTCATCAGTCGCACGTATCCGCGACAACTGACTGATCTGTTTCAAGGTGAACAGCTCGTGTGGGTCGGTCGCTATCGACAACCGGGAGCGGCGAAAGTCACGCTGACCGGCGTCGCTGCGGATGAACGGAAGACATTCGCGTTTCCGGTCAACTTCGTGGCGAAGTCGAATGATGAAACCTTCGGCTTCGTCGAAAAGTTGTGGGCCACGAGGCGCATCGGCGAGATCATCGACGAACTCGACCTACGCGGCCAGAACCAAGAATTGGTCGATGAACTCGTGCGGCTGTCAATTCAACACGGCATCATGACGCCGTACACGTCGTTCCTCGCGGATGAAACCGTGCGTCTCGCGGATCTCGGCAACGGTACGCGAGCGGGCGGTGTTGCTCAGCGCGAACTCAATAAGACCGACGGTGTGGCCGGTTTCGTACAGCGGTCGTTCAAAGGTCAACTGCAATATGCGGAGCAAGCTCCGAGGGCGAATTCATCGTCGTCAGACAGTCTAAGTGCGGCCAGTTCCATGTCTGGGCCGGCGTCATCGAAGCGAGCCAGGCCGAACCGCGGATTTGACGCCGGTGATAAGCGAGACGACGATCAATCCAACGTCCGGCAGCTCGGCCAGAAGACGTTCTTCCGCAAGAATAATCGCTGGGAAGATTCGGCCGTCACCGAAGATCAAGCCAAGAAAGCCACTCGCATCAAACAATTTAGTCGCGAATACTTCGACCTCGCAGCCAAGCACAGTGGCACGCTCGCCAAGTACATCGCATTCGATGAGCCAGTGCTAGTCGATCTCGCGGGGCAGACCTATCAGATCGACCCGCCGGATGAAGGCTGACTGTGGCGCACGCGGCTTGCGTGCGATCAGTTGCCATTGATCCAACTCATAGTGTGATATTTGCTCCGATCCGCCAAATCCATGTCATCCGTGTTCTTCTTGGAAGCATGCTGCTTGAGGTGAACACGAATTGCACGGACGAGGCGAGGCAGCGCGGATCAGTCAGTTTCTGGATTACCGATCGAATCTTGACAGTCGCACGCGAGCCGAGTGCGCCACTGACGACGCGAGTGAGTTGCCGCGCACTCTCCCATCTGCAACGATCCCGCTGTCAGGTTTGATCCGTCGGGTCGAACACTTGGCGGATGAATCAGCAACATAGGGAGATGTGCTGTGGCTGCCATTCGGCTGCAAAGCAATCTTGATTGCTACACGATTGACTCCGCGTTCTGGGTTGACCTGCTCGATTGGGCTCAGGACAACGGCTGGTCGCCAGAGCATCCGCGCGAATTGTACGACGATTCGCTGCACCGGCTGCGGGTCACGGCGGAGGATTCGGCGAATCTGTCGGACGCGCTGGAGTTCATCGCCGGCGACTTGGTGCTGCATAAACTCAGCCAAGTGCCGGACAAGTTTCTACGCGATTTGGTGGATAGCTTGGCCAAGTTGGCGGAGTTCTTTCACCACGGCGGCTTCACCATCGGCGGCCCGGCCGCACGCGTTGAGCCGATTCACGAAGCCGTGTCATGATTCTGCTTAAAGACCTTACTTCGACTGAACTGGCTGAGGCTCTCGCCGATCTCGCGCCGCCGGTTCGGCTGGTGCGGCAGTTGCACGCGGCTGCCGTTCGCCGTGGTATCACCGAGTTGCCGGTCGAAGTCCCCACCGTCTCGCCGACATTGCTGAAACAGATACGCGAGCGAGTGAGAATCCCACGACTTACGCTGATCGACAAAATCGTTTCGCCGCAGGACGGCTTCGCGAAGTATCTGTTTCGCGGCGACGGCGACGGACAGTTCGAGGCGGTTCGCATTCCACTCCTGCATCGGCCGGACGATTTGAAGTACGTGGTCTGTGTCAGTTCACAAGTTGGATGTGCTTTGGCCTGTGCGTTCTGTGCGACCGGCCGCATGGGCTTCGAGCGAAACCTGGCCACTTGGGAAATCGTCGATCAGGTCACGCAAATTCAAGCCGACTCGCCGCATCCGGTGCGCGGCGTCGTCTTCATGGGCATGGGCGAACCGCTGCTGAACTACGACCGCGTGATCCGAGCGGCGCGCATCTTCTCGGAACCGTGCGGCATGGCCATCAGCGGCAAGGCGATCACGATCTCAACCGTCGGCATCGTGCCCGGCATCCGCCGGTTCACTGCGGAAAAACATCCGTATCGACTAATCGTTTCTCTGACTGCGGCTCGGTCGGAACAGCGAGAAAAACTGCTGCCAATCGAGCGAGTCTACCCGCTTCCTGAACTGCTCGATGCCGTACGTGAGTATCACGTGGCCACACGCAAGCGAGTGACCTTCGCCTGGACGGTTTTAGCCGGGATCAACACCAGCCGAGACGATGCGCGAGCGCTCGCCGAACTGACCAAAGACTTGCCGATCCTGCTCGACTTGATTGACGTGAACGACCCGACTGGCCAATTCCGTCGCCCGTCAACCGAAGAAGCCAACGCTTTCCGCGATGCTTTGCGAGAAGAACTAAACGCGCCGGTCCAGCGGCGTTACAGCGGAGGCCAAGACATCCACGGGGCTTGTGGCATGCTCGCTGCAACGGCTACGAACGGGTTTTGCGAAACGCGGCAAACAGCCACAAGTCATAAATAATCTTCACGCTACCGGCGATGAAGAACGGCACATCGGCCAAGTCCTCGCGAGCCAACAGATATCCCGCAATCATCGGAGCCGCTGCCGCGCCCAACGATCGGACAACCGTCGTGATCCCGGCGGCCGCCGAGCGTTCATCGGGCGAAACCACCGACATCGTGTACGACTGCCGAGTCGGCACGTCCATCTGCGAAATGCTGAACCGCAACAACAACACCGCCACGGCCCAACTGCAATTCGGCATCAACGGAATCAGCAGCAACAACACGTTCGACGGCAAATGCGTGAAGACGATGGTGTTCAACAACCCGAATCGCTGAGCCAACCGCGCCGCCACCAGCGACGATCCCGCCGCCAGCAGATTCGCCACGAAAAACAACGTCCCTAGACTGGCCAGATCGAGTCCGAATCGCCGTTGAAACCAGTAAGCCAACAAACTCTGCACGATAAACCCGCCGCCAAACGCATCCAACATGAACAACGCCGACAACCGCAACACGACTCCGCGCGACTGATGCAACCCAAACCAAGTTCGCTTTACTGGCAAAGTGTCGGCGGTCTCGGAAACGACCGGTACCGAGGCAATTGCCGGAGGTTCGATCGAATAGCTCAAATTCCAAAAGCCAATCAGCAAGGCCACTCCTATCGTGGCGTATCCGACAAAAATTGGTTGATAAACCGCTGATCCGGCCGCGCCGGATCGCAGCATCGTCTGAGCCAGAATTCCGCCACACAGCGCCCCGATCGCCGCCGCGAATGATCCGACGAGGTTGTACCATGCAAACCACGTCGTCCGCCGTTCATCGGTGACAAGTTGCGACAACCCCGCTTGTTCTAGTGCCAGAAACGGCCCGACTTCTTTGTCGCTTGGACTGAGCACTCCGACCGTCGCCGCAATCATCAGCCACACGAAGTCTCGCGTGATCGTGAACACGATCCCCGACGCGATCATCAACACCGCGCCAACCAACAACATTCGCCGCCGACCCACTCGATCCGCAACCGACGTCACCAACAATGAAACCACCAGATCACCCGCCAGAGTCAGCGTCAGCAGCAGCCCCACTTGCTGATCGCTCAATCCCGCCGCGCGCAGTGACAACACCAGCACGACCGACACGCTCCCAAAGGCAAACATCCGCAGCCCGCGAGTCCCGAACAACAACCACCGATCTCGTTGCGTCATGCGTTTCGCTTAATTCTCATCCGGACCTGCGAACTCCCGGACCAATTCCTCGAATTGAGCGGTTCGGGGCGGATCAATCTCAGAAAACAGCGACCATTGAAGCTGGACCCAGTCGAGATCAATGCGGCCGGTATTCGCCGGCAACAATCCGCGAATGTCCAACTGATCTTGTGACCGAAATGCAGTCAGTTTCAGCAGCGTTTCACCGAGATCATTGGGCAAGTTTTCTCTGGATGAAGTCACTTATGCACCTCTGCTATCGCTCCTTGTCGGCGTCACGCAACCGATCGTTCTGCCGTGTCTCATGCGTCGCCGCGAACGACGTCACAGCCAACAAAAGCTGCTTGAGCGTGAGCAATCTCCGCTCTGGCGACCATTCACAAACCGCCGCCACATCTTCGCGGATGTGCTCAGTGTCTGACGGAAATTGGAGAGGATTCGGATTCATGAGGATTCCCGCCCTCGCTACGGGTTACTTGATTCCGTCACGCTGGCACATTCGCCGCCTCTTGAGTTCGCCGTTCAGCAAGTTGCTTGAGCGCCGTCGAGACCGCGTCGGCGACCGGGACTTTCGTTGGCGCGGCGTCGGTGCGCCATTTGAGTTCGATGGAGCCTTCTTGCAAGCCTTTACCGCCGATGACAATTCGCAGCGGGAAGCCGATCAGGTCGGCGTCTTTGAACTTCACGCCAGCTCGCTGAGCACGATCGTCGAGCAACACGTCAACGCCCGCTTGTTGCAACTGCGAGTAAATCGACTCGGCCGCTTCGACGACCGGGGCTTCTTCTTGCAGCGGGATCACGACCACTTCATACGGCGCGAGCGACAACGGCCAAATCAGGCCGTTTTCGTCGTGTCGGGTTTCGGTGACGGCGGCCAGGATGCGAGTCACGCCGATGCCGTAGCAGCCCATGATGATCGGTTGCCGATGTTCCTTTTCGTCGGAGAAGTGCGCTTCCAGCGCGACCGCGTATTTCGTGCCGAGCTTGAAGACGTGTCCGACTTCGATGCCGTGAACCAGTTCGAGCGTGCCATCGCCACGCGGACTCGGATCACCGCCGGTCGCGTTGCGCAGGTCGAAGGTCTTTTCCAAAACGTAATCGCGACCAACGTTCACGTTGACGACGTGATGATCTCCCTCGTTCGCGCCGGTGATCGCGTTCACAATTAGCGGGACATCGTGGTCCGCGATGATCGGGCACTTGATCCCGACCGGCCCAGCGAATCCGACGGGTGCTCCGGTAACTTCCAGGATCACTTCAGGCGAGGCCATTTCGAGATTTGTGACACCGAGCGCACGGCGAATTTTTCCTTCGTTAGCGTCGTGATCACCTCGGATCAGCACGGCGACCGGTTTTTCGTCGGCGAAGAAGATCAAAGTCTTGACCATCTTTTCCGGTTTGCACTTTAGAAACTTGCAGACCGCGTCGATCGAGCCAACGTTCGGCGTGTGCAGTTTCGTCAGCGGTTTTGCATCCGGCGACGTGACGATCGGCGGCTGAGTTCGGCCGGTGTCGGCTCGTTCGGTGTTCGCCGCGTAGCCGGACTTGCGGCAGTAGACGATCTTGTCTTCGCCGTTGTTAGCCGGGACCATGAACTCGTGCGACGCGTCGCCGCCGATCGGGCCACTCTCCGCCTCAACCGGCAGGTACTCCAAGCCACAGCGTGCGAAGACGCGGCAGTACGCTCGATACATCGCCTGATACGTTTCGCTCAGCGATTCGAGACTCGTGTGAAAGCTGTACGCGTCTTTCATCAAGAACTCGCTGGTCCGCAGCACGCCGAACCGCGGTCGCTCTTCGTTGCGGAATTTTGTTTGAATCTGAAACAGGTTCAGCGGCAGTTGCCGATAACTGCTGATGTGCTTGCTGACCAGATCGGTGACGACCTCTTCATGAGTCGGCCCCAGCGCAAACTGCACGCGACTGTTGCCGCGCCGCTGCTCCCACTGAAACAGCACATTGCCAAACGCCGCGCGTCTTCCGGTCCGCTCAAACAACTCGGCCGGTTGCAGTGCGGGCATGTGAATCTCGATGGCCCCCGCTCGTTCCATTTCATCGCGAACGATTGCCTCGGCCTTTCGCAATGCCTTCCAGCCGAGCGGCAAATACGTGTAACTCCCGGCCATGAGCTGCCGAATCAACCCCGCTCGCAGCATGAGCTGATGGCTCGGAATCTCCGCATCCGACGGGACTTCTTTCATCGTCGGAATCAATGTCTTCGACCAACGCACGAGAACCTCCAGGCTAAACGGGCAGAAACAACTCACCGCGAACTCACCGCGAACTCATTGCGAACTCATTGCGGCGGGGCGGATATTAGTGCCTGGCAAATCCGATGCGAACAGTTGCCAGGCTGTTTCTCGCGTCTGGCGGGCTGAACCTAACGTCATCCCGCTAATTCGGGGATCGCGTCACCATCCTCGACGATCTTGATCGGACGGCCGGAGAAATTCGTGACCGTGGCGTTTTTGTAGTCGATGCCGAGATGTCGATAGATCGTCGCCAAGAAATCGGCGGGGCCAACACGACGTGAGATCGGCTCTTCGCCACGCTTGTTGGTCGCGCCGATGATTTGTCCCGTGCGAATGCCACCGCCAGCAAACAGCATTGTGTTGGCCTGCGGCCAGTGATCGCGGCCGGGCTGCACGGTTCCGGCCGATCCGCTGGCGACCCCTTCGCCGCTGCTGGCCACATATGAAATCCGTGGCGTGCGACCGAATTCGCCCGTCACAACCACGAGCACTCGTTTGTCGAGACCGCGCGCGTAAACATCTTCGATCAGTGCCGACACCGCTTGATCGACAGTCGGCAAACGGAATTTCACCGCGTCAAAAATGTGTTGATTCACCGCGTGATCGTCCCAGTTTTGGACTCGGCCACACAGCGGGCCGTCGAACTCAGTGGCGACGATATCGACGCCTGCCTCAACCAATCGCCGAGCCATCAAACATTGCTGGCCCCACTGATTTCGGCCGTAACGATCCCGAATCGCGTCCGATTCTTTCGACAGATCGAACGCCTCGCGCGCGGTCGGACTGGTCAACAAGTCGAGCGCTTGCTGTTCGATGCGATCGACCGACACCATGACTCCCGACTGATCGACGATCCGCGGTAGCCGGTCGAGCCCCGCTTTCAATTTGGTTCGCGATCCGAGAACTTGCATCTGCCGATCATCCTTGAGTCCGACGTTCGGCACGGCGAACTGCGGCGAACTTGGATCGCCGAAGACTTTGAACGGTTCGGCAGACGCTCCCAAATACGTCGATCCGGCGATTGTAAAACTGTCGTAGTTGTCGATCGGATTGACAGCAATGTAATTCGGCATGGCCCGTCGAGCGTCGCGGCGAAAATGACCGGCAATCGACATCCAGTCGGGCAGGACCGGCTTCAGTTTATCGGCGGCGTCGGGATCACCCGCCAGTACCTGCAACGAACCCGCCGGATGTCCGCCGCCGGTGTGAGCCATCGAGCGGAGCAACGTGTATTTGTCGGCGATCTTCGCCAACCTCGGCAGCAACTCGCAGATTTCGATGCCAGGCACGTTCGTCGCGATCGGATGATACGGCCCACGAAATTCCGACGAAGACAGCGGCTTCATATCGAATGTTTCCAAATGGCTAGCGCCGCCACGCAGCCAGACCAGAATTATCGCGGTCCGCTCGAAATCACCGTGCCGAGCCGCACTGCCAACCGAAGTCGGCAAGTCTTCCGCGAGACTTCGCAGTTGAAATAACTGACTCAACGTCAACGCGCTGAAACCGGTCAAACCGAGACGCAAAAACTCACGTCGCGATGCGGATGACGATGCAAATTGATCGTGATGATCGCGCATGGGGTGAGCCTCAAGAGTTCAAACAGCCGACGGCGACATGCTAACTGGCTTCTGCGTGTGCCTCAAGAACGTAGCACGGCCGCTCGCTGTGCCGTGTTGTGAGCAGGTCACATGCGAACCGCATGTGCTACGGGACAGTCGCGACCAAATCTTCCACGAGCTTCAGCAGCGTCTCATGAGTCATTTGTAAATCGACTTGATCGCGGCCGGGGTTGGCGGGATCAGAAGCGTATCGCCGCAGGTAGAAGCGGCCAGCCGATTGGCATTGCAGCAGGATTTCGTAATACCGCGCTCCGCCCGTTCGCAAGTCGGGTGATTTGGAGCGGATCAGTATTTGATTGGTCGTCGGATCAAATTCGAGCGGGCCGACGTTTTCCAACAGGTATGTGATCCGTTGCGACAGTTCCTTGGCCCATTTTTCCAGCGTGACGAATGTCGCACCCGCCAGATGCGGTACGTTCAGGCGAAGTTCGCGGAAGGCGCACGAAAGCGAATCGACGATTGTGAAATCGACCGACAGATTCACTCCGCGTGCCGGCGGTAACGTGACCGTTGTGGGCGAGGTCGCGTTCAAGCCGACCAGTTGGGTTAATTCTTGATTCAAGGTTTGGCTCAAGCTCATAACACACCTCCCAGAAATCTGGGTGGCAAGGACAGCGGGGCGAGGGACTGGCCGCCGGCGCTTGCCTGCGGCGAGTTCCACGCCCCGTGGATGTCAGTTCTAAAAGATCGTTGTGTCGCTCGTCGTTCCCCAATTCTTGGGGCCAACCTGACGCACAGCCCCGATCAATCGAGGCACTCCAAGGATACTTCGGTTTGTGTACTACCTATTTGGTATGTCAGTGGGCGCGTTCGTCAACGGAATTTTACCGCGACATCCATTACGGTTCGGCGATTGTGTCGGTTTTGACGAGCGAAATCCGCCGATCGGCCAATTTTTTGGGAAGATTCATCGGGCGGATCGGACAGGCTTGGGAAGGGATACGGGGCGGAAAACGCTACTTCTTTTTGATGTCGTGGTGCGTGCCATCGAAGGAGAGGACGGCGGAGTTTTCGTCCACGACGGTTTCGATGTGGACTGGTCGGCCCCAGATGCGTTGCAGGTTGGCGAGCGTGTCGCGGGCGTAGTCGTGCTTCAACTCGACTCCTTGAAACTTGTGCTTGAGGTACAGCTCGCCGCGGTTTCGATAGTTGCCGTCGGTGACATAGATGAACGGTCGCCCGTGATTGGCCAGGCTGCCAAGCAATTGCTGCTTGATCTCCGGAAATTGCCGCGATGCGATTTCATAGGCGTCGCTTCCGTCATTGTACGCGAAGCTAAACAACTTGTGCTTGAAGCAGAACTCCGGCGTCAGGTAGGCGTCGATAAACGTCACGTCGTTGTGAACACGTCGGACCTCAAAGATTTTTTCACGACCCAAACCCAGGCTCTTGTCCCAAGTCATCTTGTCGTGGAAGTCGTCACACATTTCCCAGTCGCTGCCGAATTGTCCCTTGTCCCAGCGTTCTTCAATGTCGCGATACAGCTCGATGCCAATCTTGTACGGATTCAGCCGATTGGGGCTCATAGCCATCGTGCCGGAATGATGATCGGCGTAATCGATGACTTCACCGTCGGTCAAACCGAAGTTCGTCATGATGGTCGAGTGCCAATAGCTGGCCCAACCTTCGTTCATTATTTTGGTTTGTCCTTGCGGCGAGAAGTAATACGCCTCGTCGCGAACGATCTGCAAAATGTCGTGCTGCCACGGCTTCAACGGTGCGTGCTCCAGCAAGAACAACAACACATCGCGTTCCGGTTCCGGAGGGAAGTTGCGCGGCTGTTCGGCCTTGAGTTTCTTATCGTCTTGATCCTTCTGAGCCTTGTCGAGCGCCTCGCGGGGATTGACGAAATCGTCCATGTAATCCTTGGCAACGAACTTGCCTGGCGTTTCTTGCGGCTTGTCGTCCTCATTCATTCGGTTGAGCGGACTGCTAACGGCTTGCGGGTCATCGCGTCGGCGGATGTGCGGCGAATGCGGATCGACCAAATCTTCCAGAGACAAGCAAGCATCGAGGAACCCCTCGACCGCTTCATGTCCGTAGCGGTCGATGTAGCGATTCACCCGCGCAGCGTGATTCGCCATTTCGTCGAGCATCCGGCGGTTGGTCGGCTGGAACCAAGCATTGTTCTTGAAGAAGTCGCAATGCCCATAGACATGGGCGATCACGAGCTTCTGATCCATCATCGAATTCGACTTCAACAGATAGGCGTAACACGGATTCGTGTTGATCACCATTTCATAAATTTTCTGCAAGCCGTACTCGTATCCCTTGGACAGTTCGTGATACTCGGCTCCGAACCGCCAATGCGGGTATCTCACGGGAAATCCGCCGAACGCCGCCAACATCGACATCTCGTCGTAATCGACGACCTCAAAAATCGTTTCGAAAAAGTCGAGTCCATACTCACGGGCTTTGCCAGACAATTCCTTTTGGACGTCGGCCAATTCTTGCGGCAAGGTTCGATGAAGGCTGATCGGCATGGCAGGTCTCCGTGGCTCCGCCGTTGAGACGCAAACGGTTGGTTTGCGAAAACTATGACATTTTCGCAACAGGTTGATTGCGTGGAAGTCCCCTTCGCCGAATTTGCCGATCCACGCGATTCTCCAAAATCGCTCAAACAGCTCTTTCGGCAGACAACCGAGGCGAGAACCTAGCTTAGATCGCCGGGATAAGGTAAGAGCAGTTGCCGAATGGACCTTACGATACCTTCTTTCTGAAAACTCACTCGATCGAAATCGACGCATGACCAAATCCGCGAGACCCGTTCGATGCTATTGGCTCTTCAAGTCTGAGCCGGAGGCGTATTCGATCCACGACTTGGCGAAGGAACGGACCAAGACGACGTTTTGGGACGGGGTCCGCAATTATCAGGCTCGCAACTTCCTCCGTGATTCGATTCAGATTGGCGACCGAGTCTTGTTTTATCACAGCAACGCCGAGCCGATGTCGATCGTCGGGACGGTAGAGGTCGTCAAAGCGGGCTATCCCGACCACACCGCATTCGATCCAAAGAACTGCCATTTCGATCCCAAAAGCGACGGTCGCGAGCCGACGTGGTACATGGTCGATGTTCGGCTGATCCAAGTTTTCCCTAAGCCAATCACGCGCGACGAGCTGAAAGCCTGTTCGGACCTAAATCAGATGATGCTCTTGCGACCCGGTTCTCGATTATCAATTCAGCCCGTCACCGCCGCCGAATGGCAAACCGTGCATCGGCTGGCGGGCGTGAACGAAGTTTGATTCATCGACCAATTCTGAACAGAAAACTGCTCTTGCGGCATTTGAAAAAAGCGGGCTATGTTCTCGCTCCCTTCTGGTCTCTGATCAAAGACCAACGTGCCAGTGAGTCAATTCCTTCCGGCGAATCCCGGCCATACGGCCTTCCCGCCTCGCCGAAACAAATCCTGAAATTCAAATTGTGGACTTTCTCATCTCGCGATCTCTTCGGAGACAATTCATGCGCCGATGTTGTTGGTTGAATACGTTGCGAGTGGCCTTGATTGGTTGCTTGCTGAGTGGCACGACTGGTTGCGGCGGAATGCTGGGCTGGTCGCGAAATAAACATGGCATGAGAGCCTACAAGAGCGGGAACATCGCCGATGCGCGGCAGGACTTCCAAAAGGCGCTCATCGATCAGCCGTCAAACCCAGATTATGCCCACAACTTGGGGGCATCGCTGAAGAAATCAGGCGACATGGCGGGAGCCGAGCGGGCGTATCGGCACGCTCTGTTTCTCAATCCCAGTCATCAGCCAGCGCATCACAGCTTGGCCATGTTGTTGGCCGAGCAGGGGCGAACTCCGGAAGCCAAGGATCATTTGCAGCAATGGGCGGACGTTGAACCGTATCTGCCCGAATCGCATGTCGAGTTGGCGTGGATGAAAAAGGAGCTGGGCGACACTGCCGGCGCGGAAGAAAGTCTGCGAAACGCCTTGAAAATTTCGCCGAACAACGACATCGCAACGGCTCAGTTGGGTGATCTGTATCACACCAGCGGCCAACCGGACCGGGCACAAGCGATGTATCAGCGATCGCTGCACGCGAACTGGTTTCAGCCGGAAGTTCAGTCTCGAATGGCCACATTGAACGGCTCGCCGGATTTGACCGCGCGTCGAACGGCCGTCGGCGGCGCGCCGATGATGTCGCCATATGCCATGAACCGGCCATACTCAATGAGCAATTCCGTGCCGTCCGGTCCGCTGCAACAGCGAGTCGCACTGGATCACCCGTTGCCGAGCTATCCGGTCGGAACACCGCAAACGGTCGCTGCGGGAACCCCAGGGCCATATACCTACGCACCCAACGGCTCCGCGCCGCTAGCGTACAGCAACGGGGGTTGGGTTCCAGCCGGAACGATGATCGCCGCGCCGCCGGTTCCCCCAGCCACGCCGAGCTTGGGCGCTCCCGTGTTTGCCGCCGATCCCGCTCACGCCGAATCTGCCACGGCGGGAAATCTCGAAACGCCAGCCTACTAAAACCAGCGAATCGACCGATCAATCAACGCAGACCAATTCCGTCGCCCGGCAATCGCAAATCGCCGGGCGATTTTTTTGTTTTGTCGCCGCTCTTGACGGGTCTGTATTGGACTGCCAGCTTTCGTTTCTGCGTACGGTTCGCAGTGGTGATTCGGACGATTTGTACTGAGGAGTTTTTCGATGTTTCGCGTGTTGATTACGGACAATCTGGCCCCGGCCGGGCTGAAGATATTGCAGGACGCCCCCGGCATTGAAGTCGATAACCGGTCGAAGCTGACGCCCACCGAAGTGCGCGAGGCACTCAAGTCGGCGGACGGCATCATCATTCGCAGCGGCACGGAGTTGACGCCCGAACTGCTGGAAGGTCAGCACCGGCTGAAGGTCATCGTGCGAGCGGGCGTGGGCGTAGACAACATCAATCTGCCGATGGCGACTCGCGAGGGGATCGTCGTCATGAACACGCCGGCTGGGAACACGACCAGCACGGCCGAACACACGATCACGATGATGATGGCCTTGTCCCGAAACGTCGCCGCCGCCGATGCCAGCATGAAAGCCGGCAAGTGGGATCGGAACAAGTTCAAAGGAACGCAGCTCGCCGGCAAAACGTTGGCCGTCGTCGGGCTGGGACGAATCGGATTGAGCGTCGCCAAGCGGGCGATCGGTCTCGAAATGAAAGTCGTCGGCTACGACCCGTTTCTCTCGGCCGAACGAGCCGCCGAATGGGGCATTGAGCTGGTGCGCGACGTGGACGAAATCGTCGGCCGCTGCGATTACATCACAGTTCACACGCCGCTCGACGACGGCACGCGCGGGCTGATCAACGCGACGCGCATCGCCAAAATGCGGAAGGGTGTGCGGATCATCAACTGTGCTCGAGGTGGCATCGTCGATGAGCTCGCACTAGCCGATGCACTCAAGTCGGGACAGGTGGCCGGAGCCGCGCTCGACGTGTTTGTCGAAGAGCCGCCTCCCGCCGATCATCCGTTGCTGAAAGCTCCGAACCTTGTGCTCACGCCGCATCTCGGAGCTTCGACGGAAGAGGCCCAAGAGGCGGTGTCAGTCGAAGCGGCTGAGATCATCTGCGGTTTCTTGCTGCGAAACGAAGTTCGGCACGCGGTCAATCTGGTTCCGATCAGCGGGGCCGAGATGCAGGACATGAAGCCGTATCTCGATCTCAGTTATCGGCTCGGCATGTTGATGAGTCAGCTCAAGAAGACGTCGCGGATCAGTGCGGCGAAGCTGAGTTATCGTGGCGACGCCGCCACGAAAAAGACGAAATTGATCACCGCCGCGTTCACCTCCGGCTTGATGGCATCAGCCGACGACAGTGGCGTGAACATCGTCAACGCCGAGATGCTGGCTCGCGAGCGCGGTATCAACATCACGGAATCCAGCTCGTCCGAGCACGGTGATTTCAGCACGCTGGTCAGCGCGAGCGTGCAAACCGACGCGGGCGAACTGACCGCCGCCGCCACGATCTTTGGCAATCAATTCTTGCGGCTCGTGAAGCTCGGCGACTTCCACCTCGACGCGTATCTCGACGGTGATTTGTTCCTGTATCACCACATCGACGCACCGGGCCTAATCGGATTTCTCGGCACGATCTTCGGCAAGCACAACGTGAACATCGCCCACTTGGCCCTCGGCCGCAAAGTCGCCGGTGGCCCGGCGGTCGCGGTCCTGAACCTTGATAACCCGCCGTCTGCCTCCGCGCTGGATGAAGTCAAATCGCACGCGAAAGTGACCGCGATCGATGTCGTCTCACTGCCACCCGCAGGAGCGCCGTTGCCGTGGTTGGTCAGCGGTTGAGCCAAATAACCCGAAGCGTCAGCGAGGGCGGGCGTTTCACAACATCCACGATTTCGTGGCCCAACGAATCACCTCTTCGCCGCGTGAAGCGTCCGCCCTCGCTAACGCTTATTGAAGTTGCGCAGTTTTAGGTGCAGTTTTCCCGAGGAAAACGTAATGTTACGCAGAATTGGGTGTCGTTTATTTCGCCCCCGGGGCCGTGTGTTCTCAAAAATCCCCGGAAAAACCCACATTTTGACTTCGAAAACTGCGCAACTTCAAAACTAACGCTTCGGGTTACTTACGATGATATCCGACTGGTCGTTCCCTGACGGCGTGACTTACTTAAATCACGGATCATTTGGTCCGTCGCCGCAGTGCGTGCGCGAAGCTCGGCAGACGTGGAGCGAGCGTCTGGAAGCTCAGCCGATGGATTTTTATCTGCGGCAGATGGAACCGGCTCTGGATGACGCGGCCGAGCGGTTGGGGCAACTGATCGGAGCCAGCGGCAACGACTTGTTGTTTTGCGACAACGCGACCGTGGCCATGAACATCGTGGCCGACAGCATCCCGTTGCAACCCGACGACGAAGTGCTTTTCACCGACCAAGAGTACGGCGCGGTGATGCGGATTTGGCGTCGTGCCATTGATCGAGCCAACGCGAAAGTCGTTGTCCAGCCGATGCCGCGACCGATTGGCTCCGACGACGAAATGACTGCGGCGCTGATGGTCGGCGTGACCGAGCGGACGAAGTTGATCGTTGTCAGTCACATCTCGTCGCCCACGGCGGTCATCTTTCCGGTTCAGGCCATTTGTCACGAAGCAGCCAAGCGTGGCGTTCCGGTCTGCGTCGACGGACCGCACGCGATCGCGATGCTCGACGTCAACTTGCGAAAGATCGGCTGCGACTATTATTGCGCGAGCTGCCACAAATGGCTGAGCGCTCCGTTCGGCAGCGGTTTTTTGTATGTCGCTCGCAAGCGACAGAAGTCGCTCGTCCCGCCGGTCATGAGCTGGGGCGGCAGCCTCGGCGGCCGAGCGGCTCATTGGCAGGATGAGTTCCGGTGGCTCGGCACACGCGACCCGGCTCCGTTTCTCGCCGTGCCAACGGCGATCGAATTTCTTGAGCGGTTTGGCTGGGAAGCGTTTCGCGAACAGACTCACGACCTCGCACGATACGCTCGGCAACGAATTGTCGAACTGACCGGCCTGGAGCCTGCCGTGCCGGACAGCCGCGACGGATTTGGCTCAATGATCAGCCTGCCACTGCCGGCATCTGGCGATCCGATCCCGAAGCAAGGTCAGCAAGATCGCTTGCAGATTGAGCTGTGGCAGCGATTCGGCATCGAAGTTCCGATTGTGCATTGGCGCGGCGAACGGCTGATTCGCGTCTCCTGCCACTTGTACAACACGAGAGAACACCTTGACCGGTTATGTGACGCGCTGCAACAGCTCGCCAAGTCAGCACCCGTTCCACAATGAAACAACCGCGACGAAACTTTCAGCACGGTGTGGTGCCAAAAGTTTCGCGCGGTTGGGCGGGCCGTTCCAGGATGTCCGGCGATTAGTGAATCAGTTGCAGCGGTGCCAAAATCGAATCGGGTTGCAGAGCACCGGTTGTCCGCACGATTGTGCCATCAAACACAGGAGCGGGTTGCACGATGACCTTTTTTTGGCTGGGACTGCCGGTCAACTGCGAGGACATGATGCGAATGCCAACGAACTTCACGATCTGATACGTCGCGTTGTTTCCAGGGCCGGCGACTGACGTGAAAATCGGAATGGCTCTCGGCTGTCCCCAGATCGCTACGAGGTCGTCCTTGATTCCGGCACTCAACCCTGTGTCTCCATTCAATGCCAACGTTCCGGTTGTTGGAATTTGTACGGTTCCACCGAAGAATGCGAGGTCCGACGCGTTAGGGCCAAACCGAATCTGGCGAGACAGATCCGCGGTGCTGTTATTTGCCGGCCCGATATCGACCGTCCCCCGATTCCCTGGTGGCAACCCGGCGGTTCCTTCGGGATAGATGTTGACTTCCTTGATCCCGTCCGCGCCCGCTGTCACGCTTCCATTCGCGTTGTAGGTGTAGTTATCTGTTCCGACGCCGCTGTTGATCAACGCGTCCCAAGTCGGCAGATCGAGCGCGATGGGAAGCAGTGGGCAAGTGAGCGTGCTGCCGCTGGGAATGAAAAAGCCTCCGCCCGGTGAGAGAACGGCGGTGGCCGAAACCGACACCGTGGCCTGGCTATTGCCGATGACTCCGGCAAGAAAGAGCGGCATGTTGTTGCGTCGAACCGAGACTTCGACCATGTTGTACGGGGCCGTCGACCACGTCTCGACCCAATTGCCACTCCCGTTCTTAGTGCGGTTTCCAAAACGAACATCACCCGTTCCGAGTGATGCGGAAGCGAGTTCCCCAACGCGGTATTGTGCCGCAACCGATGACGCCACTGACGTTCCATTGGTCACGACTTGCGATGAAGTTACCGTCGCTCCTTTCCCCCAGCCATCCACCAATTCCAGCGCGGCTGAGAGTGTCGCACCGTCAGATGCCGCCTGCGCCTGCGTGCGAGTCTCCATCAGAAATCCCACATCGACCGTGAGCGCGGTGAAACCCAAAACCACCACCATCAAGACCGCCGCCATCGGCAGGATGTTGCCATGTCGGCCGTGAGAACGTGTTGTCACCCGCAGGCGATGAAATTCAGTGCGCATGATTGGTTCCTTTGAATTGAGCGAGATAAATGAATACGGATTTAGTCGATCGGGTCGTAGGTATGCAGGATCCGCGGATCCGTTTCCTGCGATTGTTCCCCGCTTTCGTTGAAGTACCGCACTCGCTCCATAATGAACCGACGAACTCGATGCGACGCAAAGCCAATACGTGAGTTCTGCTCCGAGAACCACGGGCTGTACCAGTTTAAATGTTGCCGCCAAGTCGGCACCGACATCCGAATTTCACCATTGCCGAAATCGCCCCAGGACGTCGACGTTCCGTTCTTGATCTCGAACACCAATTGGTTGTCCTCGATCGAGATCGCCGAGGTGAAACGAATTTCTTCGTTGGGATTAAACAGTGACGCCCAGTTGGTATTGCTTCGCGATTGCACGATGACGCCGTCGTACCATAACTGAAGCTGCACGCCCCCCGATTCAAAGTTCGGCTGCGTGGCGCAGTTCATGTCGAACACGGCGTAATAGCCCCACAGCGTCCAAGACGGCGCAATCACCGTCGAAATCTGTGGCGAATCTTCGTTCGGACTCGGTGTGCCGATCTTGACGTACCAGTCTTCTTCAACACGCACGGTCTGACCGTTTGACCAATCGGCCTTGGCATTGGGCCGACTCAACAATGACATCGCCATCGGTGCTCCGGCGGCCAAGCCAAGCAAGCGGCCACAGGCGGAGCGACGGTTCATCCGCGCAGATTTTCCCTGAGTCATGACAATTCCCCCTTTGAGTAAGCCCGTGAGAAACGTTCGGCGGCCCGGCTGTCTGCGTGAGACCCGTGGCTTTGCGTCCCCGCCTCGCGACGGGTTTGCCTTTTCGAGTTGCTCCCTGTGCCCGCTTGCGGGAGATCGCTCGACTCGCAAGTCGCCAATGGCCAATTCTTCAGCAGCGAGAATCAATCCATCAGCGACATCAATGGAAACCTACGTCTCCGCCGTGAGATTTCAGAATTCTTGCGTGCAACTACGGGTATCCCAAGAAATTTGATCCATGTCCCTGCAGACAAAAGCGGTTGTGCGGATCGTGAGGCAATATACGAAACGCTAGCTGGACTCGTTGCCCCGCAAAATCACTTCGACCCAACCAACAAAAACACCCGATCGCGAATCTCGGTCGGGCATGAAAGAAAGTGGGCAAGTTTTCGCGTCAAAAAGTACCGGTTATTACGGCAAAAGCACGATCTTGCCGATCAACGTCCCTTGCTTGCCAAGCGTGTTGTCTTCTTGCAGCCGATGCGCGGCCGCGGCTTCCGAGAGCTTCATGGTGCGGCCGATGAGCGGCTTCCAGCCGCCTCGCTCAAACAGCGAGTTGATCCCGTTGGCACAATCACGCTGTTCGGCGGGAGTGGCATTGAACATCGCGAAGCCAAACAACCGCAGGTCTTTGACGTAAAACGCCCCGTTTGGAAACTCCGGCCGCGCGTTCCGTCCGGCCATTACAATGATCCGGCCTCGCGGCGACATTAGGCTCACGATCCGATCAACATTCGACAGCGGTTGCGTTTCAAACCAAACGTGCAAGCCGCCGTGGTCGGCCGTGTACTTTTTGATCTCCTCGTCGAGCGTCGGCGATTTGTAGTTCAGCACGCTGTCGGCTCCCCAACTTTCACACAACGTCTGCTTGTCATCGCTGCCGACCGTCGCGACGACGTGTGCCCCGACCGACTTGGCCAACTGGATCACCGCCGATCCGACTCCCCCTGCCCCGCCGTTCACAAACACGACCTCGCCCGATTTGATTCCCGCATTCAGAAACAAGCCGAGATGCGCCGTGATCCCGGTGAGCGCACCGGCCGCAGCTTGTGGATCGGTCATCGAACTCGGAGTGCGGTAAAGCCATTTTTCATCAACCGCTGCGAACTCGGCAAACGTCCCTTGTCGGCCAAATAGACTCTGATTGCTCCCCCAAACCCGGTCACCAACTTTCAGGTGAGTCACATTCCCGCCGCAGCGTTCAACTGTCCCCGCCAGATCGCATCCGATGACATATGGAAACGTCGTCGCCATCTTGATCATGCCGCTGCGGATGTAAGTGTCGATCGGATTGACCGCGACCGCGCCAACTCTCACGAGCACCTCCGTCGGGCCAAGTTCCGGCAACGGCAAGTCGCCGTATTCGATAACGTCGGGTGTGCCAGTTTGGCGAATGAACGCGGTTTTCATAAATCCAATCTCCTGCTTCTACTCAATCGAACAAGCCGCTCACCGATTCATTCCGATGAATCCGCCGAATCGCCTCACCCAGCAGCGGCGCGATCGAAACTTGCCGCAAATTCGGCAGAATCTTTTCCGGCGCGATTGGCAAGCTGTTGGTCACAACAATCTCTTTGATTGGTGCTTCTCGCAAACGACCGACCGCCGGGCCACACAAGACCGCGTGAGTTGCTCCCAGATAAATCTCCGCAGCGCCGTGTTGCTTCGCGACATTCACGGCGCCAACGATCGAGCTGGCCGTCGTGATCATGTCGTCGAACAGCAGCGCTATCTTCCCTTCGATCGGGCCGCCGATCAGGTTGGCCTGCCTGGTTTCGAGCGCGTTGGCTCGGCGCTTATCGACGATCGCCAGCGATCCGCCGATGTTTTCCATGTGTTGCAGCGATCGTTTGATACTCCCCTCGTCCGGACTGATGATCACCGTTCGGTCGGGAGGCAGTCGCAGCGACTGAAAATACGCATCGAGCGTTTTCGCGGCGTACAAGTGATCGACTGGGCAATCGAAAAAACCCTGAATTTGAGCAGCATGTAGATCGACGCACAGCACGCGGTCGGCTCCCGCCTTGGTCAGCAGGTTGGCGACCAGTTTGGCGGTGATCGGTACTCGGCCGGCGTCCTTGCGGTCCTGTCGAGCGTATCCGAAATATGGCATGACGGCGGTAATCCGTTCGGCGCTGGCTCGCAAGCAGGCGTCGATCAGGATCAACAGTTCCATCAAGTTTTCGTTGGTGGGCGGACCGGTCGGCTCGATCAAAAACACGTCGCGGCCCCGAATGTTGTGTTCGAGCTGCACGAAGATTTCGCCGTCCGGAAAATTGGAAATTTCGCACGGTCCCAGCGACACGCCCAGATAATCGGCAATCTCTTGAGCCAGTTGGCGGTGCGCGCGGCCGCTGATCAACGTCAAGTGGTCGTACATGAGCAAGATCGCTCCAGAAGCGAGGGGTCAAGGAAAACAGCCGAAGCAAAAACTCCCGGCCGCGCGGCATTTCAGTCGAGCCGTGCGCAGACTGTCAAGGAACGCCTTTGCTAACCCGCAGTGTTAGCGACTTGTTGGAAACCATTTTCTTGACGACAAGGTACAATCGCCGTCAAACATTCAGCCTGGAGATCGATCATGCCGGACAGCAGCAGCGAATTGATGCAGCGGGCGGAGATTACTTGGTCGCGGCGTGAAGCGACTCATTTGCTGTGGCGAACCGGATTCGGGGCAACGACCGACGATATTCAGCAGGCGGCGGATGAGGGCTTGGATCGAACACTTGATCGGTTGCTGACGCCGCAACCGGAAACTGAGCCGTACGCGAGAGCCGACATGCTGCTCAAGCAGTCGGCGATCGACAGTGGCAACATCGCGGACCTGAAGGCATGGTGGCTGCATCGGATGTTGAATTCGGCCAATCCGCTGATTGAGAAGTTGACGCTGTTGTGGCACAACCACTTTGCAACCTCGAACGCGAAGGTCAATTCTGTACCGCTTATGGCCGCTCAGAATGATCTGTTGCGGCGTGAGTCGTTTGGCAACTTTCGTCCTCTATTGGCTGAGATGGCCAAAAACGGCGCGATGCTGATGTGGCTCGACAGCAACTCAAATCGCAAACGCCATCCGAACGAAAACTTCGCTCGCGAGCTGTTGGAACTGTTCAGCCTTGGCGTTGGCAATTATTCGGAGAAAGACATTCAAGAAGCCGCGCGAGCCTTCACAGGCTGGCATGTGCGCGACGGTGAGTTCTGGTTCAACGAGATTCAACACGACCGCAGCCCGAAGACCGTCTTCGGCAGGACCGGATCATTCGACGGCGGCGATGTCGTGAAGCTGTGTCTGGAACATGCCGCCTGCCCGCGCTTTCTAGCATTCAAGCTGTTACGGCAATTTGTCGAACCGAACCCGCCGGTCGAGCACATCGCAGCGCTAGCCAATCGGATTCGGCAACATGATTTCGCGTGGCGACCGGTATTGCGGGAGCTATTTTCGTCGCGGCTGTTCTTCGCGGCGGAATCGAAGCTGTCGTTGATCAAGTCGCCGGTCGAATTGCTGCTCGGCGCGATGCGAGCGTTGCAGGCGAAGCCGAACTTCGGAGCGGTGGCTCGGCTGTTGGCGGAACTCGGCCAGGATGTCTTCGAGCCGCCAACCGTCAAAGGCTGGGACGGAGGTCGATTGTGGATCAGCTCAACGACGCTGATTCAGCGTGCCAACTTTGCGACGGCGTTGCTGAAGTCAAATCAACTCGGCAGCTTGTCGTTCGGCCGATTGCAAGTCGAAAACGATGTCGAATGGTTCGTTGGTTTGCTTCTGGCGCGAGACCTCGAACCGGAAACATTCGCCGAGTTGCGACAGTTCACAAACTCTCAACCAGGCGACGCCGAGTTGCGGATGCGGTCGCTCGTGCAAATGATCATGCAGATGCCGGAGTTTCAATTGACATAGTTTGTAGTTCCGCCTTCAGGCGGTTGCTCGAAAGATCGTAATTCATCAGTTCCACCTAAAGGCAGAACTACAAACTTGGAGCCAAATCTATGACCAGTCGCCGTGAATTCATGAAGCAGTTTGGGGCCGCGAGTCTCGTGACGTTCGGAGTCACACCGCCGACGTTTCTCGCGAGAGCGGCCGCAGCCGCTGAAGCTTCGAACAACGACGGGCGAATTTTGGTGCTCGTGCAATTGGCGGGAGGCAATGACGGGCTGAACACGGTCGTACCAAATGGACGGGATGAGTACTACAAGGCCAGGCCGGGGATTGCGATTTCTCGCGGCGAGGTGTTGCGGCTGAACGATGAGCTCGGCCTGCATCCGGCAATGACCGGGTTCAAGTCGCTGTTTGATGACGGGTGGCTGAGTGTCGTGCAGGGAGTCGGATACCCGAACCCGGATCGATCGCATTTTCGGTCGATGGATATTTGGCAATCGGCTCGGCCGGAGAAAGAGGATGTTTCGAGCGGCTGGCTAGGCCGAGCACTCGACAGCACGGCGGATCAGCATGTCGGCCGCGTGCCGGCTCTAGCGCTCGGCACTGACAAGCTGCCGCTGTCGCTTGTGGCATCGCAAATCAACGTGCCGACGGTGCGTGACGTGAAGGCGTATCAACTGCACCTCGGCCCCGGTTCGGATGCGGCGGTAAAGACACATCGCTCGACGCTGGATCGGTTGGCGAGCCGCGATGCAGTCGCCGGATCGGATCTCGATTTTCTGCGACGCACCGCACGAACGGCGTGGTCGAGCGCCGAGCGGCTGAAGGAAATCACCGCCAATTATCGTCCGTCTGTCGAATACCCAGGCAATGGGCTAGGTCGAAAACTGCGAACGGTGGCCGAGATCGTTGGGAGCGATCTGGGAACAAAAATCTTCTTCGTGAACCTGGACGGGTTCGACACGCACTCGCAGCAAGCGAACACGCATTACGCCTTGCTGGCGGAGTTGTCATCGGCCGTAACCGCATTTCTGAAAGACCTGAAAGGTCACAACTTGGCCGACCGAGTTTTGGTCGCCACGTTTTCGGAGTTCGGCCGACGCGTCGCCGAGAACGGCAGTCTCGGCACCGATCACGGCGCGGCTGGGCCGATGTTCGTCGCTTCGCCGCGCTGCAAGCCGGGGGTCATTGGCCGCTTGCCGAGCTTGACCGATCTGGACGACGGCGACCTCAAGTTTCACACCGACTTCCGTTCGGTGTACGCGGCGCTGCTGGATCGCTGGTTGGGAATCGAGTCGCAAAAAGTCTTGGGACAAGCATTCACGCCGGTCGATATGATTTGACGGACGGCGGGCTTAGTCCGTTACGATCCAACAACCCGACGCGAGGACGAATGTTCCACGAGACGGTGAATGTGGGCGGTTTGGAGCGTTCGCCCTCGCTCACGCATCGGGTTACTGGAAAAAACACGAGGCGTTCAATGCACGATTCGGCTTGTCGATCACGGCGACATTTTCTGGCTCAACAGGGATTTGGGCTGACGTCGGTCGCGCTGTCGTGGCTTTTGAAACATGACGCCGCTCGTGCCGAGCCACCGAAGCCGAAGTTGCAGCGAGAGACGTTCGACCTCACGCCGAAAGCGCCGCTCGCCGAACCTCAGGCGACCGCAATGATCTCGCTCTTCATGCAAGGAGGTCCGTCGCATTTGGATTTATGCGATCGGAAACCGGAACTAGAGAAGCGGCATCTGCAAAACTTTGCGGGCGAAATCAAATACGACAACGCGGCCGAGTCTTCGGCCAAACTCTGGGCTGGTCCGTGGAAGTGGCGGCATTACGGCAACGTCGGACTTGAACTGAGCGACCTTGTTCCGCATCTCGGTGCGATCGCGGACGACATCACGTTGATCCGGTCGATGCGCACGGGAGTCGATAATCACGGGCAGTCGATTTACGCTCTGCACGGCGGGCGGATCACCGGAGGCCGGCCAGTTTTTGCATCGTGGCTGACGTATGCACTCGGCTCGGAAAGCCAGAATCTGCCGTCCTTCGTGGTGCTGACCGATCCGGGCGGGCTGCCGGTGCTCGGAACGGATTGCTGGTCGAATGGCTGGCTGCCGTCGCAGTATCAAGGGACGGTCGTCCGGCCGCGCGAACCACGCATTTTGAACCTCGATCCCCCTGCGCGGCTGGCGGGGAAACCTCAAGAGCAATACTTGGCGTTGTTACGCAGCATCAACGAAAAACAACTGGCCGAGCATCCCGGTGAATCGGACCTCGCCGCGCGAATCGCGACGTATGAACTGGCCGCTCGAATGCAGACTGCGGCGAAAGAGGCGCTCGATTTGTCGCAGGAGACCGAAGCGACTCAGAAGACTTACGGGCTGGATGATGAAAAGACTCGCGATTTTGGGTCGCGGTGTTTGATCGCTCGTCGGTTGATCGAACGGGGCGTGCGGTTCGTGCAAATTTACACGTCAACTCAGCAGTGGGACCATCACGGTTCGATCGTGACCGCTCTGCCGGCCGCGTGTCGCAAAGTCGATCAGCCGTCAGCTGCGCTCGTTGCCGATCTGAAGCAGCGCGGGTTACTCGACAGCACGCTGGTTCACTGGGGTGGCGAGATGGGCCGCTTGCCGGTGATCCAAAACGAAAAGAACATCGGTCGCGATCACAATACGTTTGGCTTCAGCAGTTGGTTCGCCGGCGGCGGCCTGAAAGCCGGCCACGTTCACGGCGAGACCGACGAGTTCGGACACAAAGCGATTAAAGACACCGTTAACCACTACGACTATCATGCCACGCTGCTGTATCTGTTCGGCCTGGATGCGACCAAACTCGCGTTCCAGCGACCGGGCGGAACAGCCACACTCCTCGATGGCCAACCCGGTCGGATTGTGCCTGAGATTCTGAAGCATCCACCGAAGGCAAGTTCGTAGTTCCGCCTTCAGGCGGCGAAGCTGATGGGACAAAAGAACGGGAGGAAGAATTCTGATGCACAACCTCATTACAGTTGGCTCACGCCGTTGGTTTCTTCAAACTGGCTTGAATGGTGTCGGTGGGCTGACTTTGCCGATGTTGCTGCGGGCGAATGAAGCAGCCAAGGTGGCGGATCGCAAGTCCGTAATCGTATTCTGGCTTTCTGGTGGTCCTAGCCATTTGGATATGTGGGATCCGAAACCGGATGCGCCCTCAGAGATTCGAGGGCCATTTTCGTCGATTGAGTCGCGTGTGCCGGGAGTTCACTTCGGCGAGCATCTGCCGAAACAAGCTTCGATAATGGACAAGCTGACGCTGATTCGATCGGTCGATTGCAAGGCGAGCAATCACACGCCAATCACGATGCAGGCGGGAAACCCGCTGGCTCGGAGATTGGACAAGGTCAAGGATGGCGACGGTTATCCGTCGATGGGTTCCGTCGTATCGAAGTTTCGCGGAACGAATGATTCGCGGATGCCTGCGTTTGTCGCACTGGCTCCAAGTTGGAAAGCGGATGTCTGGGAGGCAGGGCATTTGGGTTCATCGTTCGCGCCGGTGGACGGGGGCGAGTTGGCGGGACGGCTCGCGCTTCCGCAGGGAATTAAATTGGATCGGCTCGGCAATCGCGATGACTTGAGGCGGCAGTTCGATCAGCTGCGGAGCGACCTTGATCGTAATGAGACGTTGGCTCGGACAGATCGTTACACGGCGCAAGCGATCGACCTCGTCACGTCGGGTTACGCGGCGAAGGCGTTTGATTTAAGTCAGGAATCAGACGCTGTGCGTGATGCGTACGGCCGCGATTCGGTCGGTGAAAAAGGACTGCTCGCCAGACGGCTGGTTGAGGCGGGAGTCACGTTTGTGTTAGTGAGTGCTCGGTGGGGTTACTTCGACAATCATGGCGACAACGTTCCGCCCTGGGGTGGCATTGAAAAGGGACTTGGCCCGATTCTTCCGACGGTCGATCGCACCGTGTTCCAACTGGTCACAGACCTCGAACAGCGCGGCCTGCTGGACAACACGCTAGTCCTAATGATGGGCGAGTTCGGTCGCGGCCCGGTGATGACAAAAGACGCTGGTCGCGATCACTGGCTGAATTGCATGAGCCTGCTGATGGCCGGCGGCGGCCTGAAGCATGGCCAAGTCATCGGCAGCACCGATTCGCGCGGCTACGACATCAAGGACCGCCCGGTTCGCCCGCAAGACCTCGCGGCCACGATCTTCAAATACGTCGGCATCGACCTCGCGTCGCACTGGGTCAATCCGCAGGGTCGGCCAGTTCCGATCGTGACCGAAGGGGGGCTGCCGATCAACGAATTGTTCGGCTAGCCCGTATGACCGCGAGGACGTAGCCTTCACCGCTCCGTGTGACGAACTGAGTGTTTCCCTGATGCAGTTTGACCCATTCCGCTCATGACGCGGAGCTCTAAGATGACTTGGTAAGATCACACTTCGTTGTTGAGCACGTCAATCATTTGGCGGAGTCGGCCGACTTTCTTGCGATCGAAATTCAGCGCCAGTCGCGGGAGCGAAATCGTCTCGGTGTCGTCCGCTTCCAGGCGATGCGGCTTCGTTCGTTCGATCTTGCCGGATTCCAGTAAGTCCGTGAAATCTGCATTCAGCCGAGCCAGCAGCGAATCGGAGATTTCCTGGCTCAGCCGCAGAACCAAATGGCCACGCACGAATCTCATGCTGTGATACACGCGGTAAAAGTGCAGTACCTCGGCGACTGCCACATCCACGCTGTTGGTCACGCGAAACAGCGACAGGTCTTCCGGAGAGATCAAGCCCTCGGAGAGCAATTCGCCGATCAGATATTGCCGCCACTTGCCCCAGTAGTCGTTGTTCGGTTCATCAATACAGACAATCGGCATCAGCTCGTGCTTGCCAGTTTGCACTAGGGTCAAAGTTTCAAAGCCTTCGTCCTGCGTGCCGAACCCGCCGGGAAACAGCACGACCGCACCGACTTCTTTCACGAACATCAGCTTGCGAGTGAAGAAGTATTTCAAGTTGACCAGCTTGTGATCTTTGGCAATGACCGAGTTCGCCGATTGTTCAAACGGCAGCATGATGTTCAAGCCCATTGACATGTCGCGGCCAGCTCCGATGTGAGCCCCTTCCATGATGCCGCCTCCCGCACCGGTCAGAACCATCCAGCCGAGTTCCGCCATGCGACGGCCGAATTCGACCGATTGCTGATAGCTGGGATGTTCTGCCTTCAAGCGGGCCGAGCCAAAGACAGTCACCTTGCGGTGTTGTCGATACGGCGTGAAGACTTTGAAGGCATAACGCAATTCCTTGATCGCGCGGGCGATGATCTTCACGTCGCCGAGCGCGGCCCCGTCGCGAAGCAGCTTATCGGCCGTCTGTTTGATGTCCTCTACCAGCGATTCGAGCGTGACTGGTGGCCGCTTGCGGGATAACTCGTCCGGTTCGCCATCATCCGGCAGATTGGCCGGGATCTCGTCCGCCATCAGAAACGACAAATCAGGCGGTGCGGCATACGACTCCAAGTGCGGATCGCGCGGCGGTTGAGTATTCGCAGGTTCGGCCATAATTCCTCCTTGAGTCTCTGTTGCCTGACTCTCCGAGTCGGGCCCGTCCGAGAATAATACCCGACTCGAAGAGTCAGGCGCGATTCAAGCGGTGAGCGCGGCGAGCGCCTCTTCGCGTGATTCGTAAATGGCCCAGAGCGTGTCGAGCGACGTGATCCGCAACAGTTCGCGAGCCATCTCGCTGGTGCCGCACAGCACCAACTCACCTCCGTTGATTTTCACCAACTTGTGGCAGCGCAGCAACAACGCCAAAAACACCGAGCCGAAATATCCAACTTGACTCAGATCAAAGATCACCATCGGAACGCTCTTGTCTTTGAGCGGTCCCAGGATGATCGAGGCGGCTGGTTCGATCAAATCCCATTTCATCGACTCAATTTCAGCGGCGGGAATCACGACGACACAGTTGCCATGCCATTCAATTTGAAAGCTGTCTTTCGGATTGGCTTCGGGCTGTGATTCAAACATCACCACGACCTCCACTATAGGATTTGGGAAGAACCGGGCGGATGTTACGGAAGAAAGAACTTGAGCCGCAAGCGGTGGTTTCCCCAGTAACCCGAAGCGTTAGCGAGGGCGAGGGCGAGGGCCACCAGGATTCACCAATTCGCGATCGGAAATCCAACGACTCCAAGTCTTCATGAAGTGCCCGCCCTCGCTGACACTTTGATTTTCTGGCAGGCTGTAGACTTGCGATTCCAAGCAATCCCTGGATAAATCGTGTTCGACAGGCTCGTAATCATTTGTGGAGCGTTCAACATGGCGGATTCGGAGCTACGATTGTTGCTGGTGGCTCACGCCGATGGGGACAAGGTCAAACAGGTCGCGGCGGAGTTGACGTCGCTGTTGCAGAGTGAGCCGGGCGTGTCGCTCATTTCGCAAGCGGTTTGGGAATCGGGGCGGATGTCGTCGCCTCCCGACTTGGTTGTGGTGCTTGGTGGCGACGGGTCGATTCTCCGCGCCTGTCATCGTTTAGGCCGCGAGCAGCAACCGATCTTGGGAATCAACTTGGGACGTTTGGGATTCTTGGCCGATCTGACTCCCGAGGAGTTCCGCGATCGCTTGCCGCAAATCAAAGCACGCCAATTTCAAATCGTCGAGCACCTGATGTTTGAATGCGTGATTCGCCGCTCGGACGGGTCGAGTCAAACGTTTTTGGGCTTGAACGAAACGATCATCTGCGCGGCGACTGCGTTGCAGATGATTGAAGTGCGGCTGAACATCAATGGAGAGCCGGTCACGAACTACAGTTGCGACGGGTTGGTGATCAGCACGCCGGTCGGTTCAACGGCTCACAGTCTGGCGGCGGGAGGTCCGATGGTTCGGCAGAATCTCCCCGCGTTCGTGATCACACCGATTTGTCCGCACTCGCTGTCGAACCGGCCATTGGTCGACCATGCCGACTGCGTGTACTCATTGAGCCTGGCCGATACTTCACGCGATGCGCTGCTGGTCGTGGACGGGCAGGATCGTGTGTCTCTGAGTGTTGGCGATGTCGTGACCGTGTCGAAAGCTCCGGTCACGTTCAAGCTCGCCAAGTTGCCGGGACAAAGTTATTACTCGACATTGCATCGCAAACTTGGATGGAGCGGGCAGCCGAATTATCCGGCCCGGCTTGCAAACGATTCGATTCGTTGAAACGGCGAGGGGCCAATCCGGGTACGCCGACGTAACCGAACTCGTGAAGATTCGGAGTTCGCTGGAATCCGGCTGAAGTCAGACGGCTTCGGTTATTTTTTGATGGGGAGATTTTCCGATGCGATTCGCTCTGGTGATCCGTTCGCAGGTGTTGTTGGGATGTTTGTTGATAGGTTTGAGTTTGCCGACCGGGATCGCTCGTGCGACGGATGATCTGGCGACGGTGACTCCCGGCGGAGCGGTCTTCTTTGTGGAGATCGCTGGGCTGGAGTCGTGGATTGATAAGTTACAGCAATCGCCGCTTGTGTCCGATCTGCCGAGCAATCCGCAGGTGCAGGCGTTTTATGCCTCGTCGCAAGGGCGAAAATTTGATGCCACGCGAAAGCTGATCGAGACGCAGCTTGGCATGGATTTGTGGAGCTTGAGCAAAACGTTGTTCGGCGGGCATGTGGCGGCAGCGTTTTATCCGCATGAAGGACGCAAAGAGCCGGATGCCGTGGTAATTGCTGAGATCAAAGACGTCGCCGCGTTGGATCGCATTCGAGAACGGATCGCGCCGTTGCTGACGTTGACGGAAGATCAGACGCGAATTTCGGCCGGCCCTGGCGGCGTCAGCGTGCGGGCGATCGACAACAAACTGTTCATTGCCGAGAAAGTCGATTGGATTGTGCTCGCCAGCACCAGCGAACTGATGACGCAAGCACTGTCATTGCGAGCGAGCGATATGGCGGCGAACGAAAAACCGCTGTCGTCAGATGCGCCGTATGCCGCGATGCTCAAGCAAGTCGGCCGCGACCATTTGGTTCGCAGTTTCTTGAACGTAGAACTGATCTCACAGGCAATGCACGGGCGGATGATCCCGGAAAAGCTGGATAACGGCGTCGTCTCGCTGCTGATGGGCGGGACACTGGACCTGTTGGCTCGAAGCCCGTTTCTGGGATCGACCTTGGACCTGGATGAACACAGCTTCCGGCTGTCGCACGAAGTGACCGGAAAGCCGGAATCGCTGGGTGAGAAGTTTCAGTGGTTCTTCGCCGACGCAACTAGAGGCGGAGCCGCGCCGCTGCCGAACATTCCCGAATTGATTGGCGGCTTGGTGCTGAATCGGGATTTCGCCGGCTGGTACAAACGCCGCGAAGAGTTGCTCGATGCGAAAGTGCTGCCGGAGTTCGATAAGTTCGAAGGGGGCTTGGCCAACATCCTTCCGAACCGCGATTTCGGAACGAACATCCTGCCGACAATCGGCCGCAACCTGACGTTCGTTGCCGTGCCGCAATCGTACAGTCATCTGAATGGCAAGCCGGGATTACAGCTTCCGGGATTCGCGTTGATTGTTGATCTGGCTCAACCAGAAGACGGAGCTGAAGTGCTGACGTTGTTCTTTCAAACATTGAGCGCGATCGTAAACCTAAACGCTGGTCAACAGGGACGCCAACCGTGGGTGCTGTCATCGGAAACTTATAAAGACGTGCAGATCACGTTCGGAAAATACGGGCAAAAGCCGAAGGGGGACCGCCTGCCGATCGTGTTCAACTTCATGCCGTCTGCGGCTCGCGTCGGCGACAAGTTCGTGATGAGTTCGTCCGTCGATCTGTGCCGCTCGGTAATCGACTCGCTGCAATCGCCGTCGGCTGCCACAGGGGACCGAAAGAACGCCGTGAAACCTAACTCGGGCGAGGATTTCCGTTTCGATTTGACCGGCGACACGCTCAGCAAAGCACTCGATTTGAACCGTGAATTGATCGAAGCCAAGTCGATTCAAGGGGGCAAGTCGGCCGAACAAGCGAAAAGCGAAGTCAGCCTATTTCTGGAAATCGTCCGTGCCGTCCGATCGGTGCAATTAACCAGCGGCCCCGCTGGTGACGGATATCGCGTGCGATTGGAAGCCGATTGGAAGTGAAGGTAGAAAAAGCTAGGTAACCATATTAAGACAGAAATTGAGACATGACCTGATGCCGCATTGAATGTCTCCTTTTTTCCCAACATTTCTTACCTTTCTGGCGATGCGATTGCCCGATGCAAACCGAAACTTATCTTCCCGTGTTTCGCCCGCTACCGGGACTTGGCGGAGGACATCGGCAGACTTTGGCGGGAACGTGGTGGCCTGGCGTGCTGCGACCTGAGCAAGCCACGATTCGGCGAGTTGATTTGTTAGACGGTGATGCGCTGGTACTGCACGATGATGCTCCGGCCGATTGGGTGATCGGTGGTCGGACGGCAATACTGCTGCACGGCTTGGCGGGATGTTTTCGCAGTCCGTATTTGGTGCGAACGGCGGAGAAGCTGAACGCGCGTGGCATTCGAACGTTTCGCATGGACTTGCGCGGCAATGGAGCCGGTTTCGGTCTCGCGATCAAGCCGTACCATGCCGGTTGCTCGGAGGATTTGCTGGCGGCCGTGCGGCATGTCGAGGCGTTGTGCCCCGGCTCGCCAATCGCGCTAATCGGATTTTCGCTCGGCGGCAACATCGTGCTTAAGACGGTGGGCGAATCGCCGCAGCAACTGCCAGCGAGCATCAGCCGGGCGATGGCGGTCAATCCGCCGATTGATCTGGCTCGATGTACCCACGGCCTGACACGCTGGCCGTTGACACGCTACGACCGTTATTTCGTGCGATTGCTGCTGCGCCGATTGGAGTCGTTGTCGCAAGTCCGAACCGATTGGGAGCCGTATCGTTTTGATCAGCCACCGACACGGTTGATCGATTTCGACGATCAATACACCGCCCCGCGCTCTGGCTTTCTCAACGCGGCCGACTACTACGAGCGGTGCAGCTCCGAACAATTCTTACCCGCGATTCAAGTGCCGACATTATTGTTGACATCTCGCGACGATCCGATGATTCCGCCGGAGTTGTTCCGTCGTGCGCGACTCTCACCTAACTGCCGCTTGCACATTGCTCACGGCGGTGGGCATCTGGGTTACCTCGGCCGAGGCAGCGTTGACCCGGACGGCCGCTGGCTCGATTGGCGAGTTGTCGATTGGGTGTTAGCCAACTGTTCTTCGCGTGGTGCGGAATGAGGTCTTGTCTGAAACGGTGTTTTTTGAGAAGACTTGAGTCGGTTGGTTGATGGAGCATCAGACGACGTGAAGCAGGCATAAAGGATGGCTCGACGGACGTTTTCAGAGGAAGACCGGCAGCAGTTGCGGCGAGAGCGGTTCGAGCATCCGCATCCGCGAGTTCAACTGCGAATGGAAGTTTTGTGGCTGATCAGTTGTGGCCAATCGTATTCGTCGGCCGCGCGACTCGCGGGTGTTTCCGGCGCGACCGTCGATCGTTATGTCGCCATCTATCGTGAACGCGGAATCGCGGGACTCAAGCAATTCGACTGGCAAGGTCCGACGAGCCAATTGGTGGTTCATCGGACGTCTCTGGAAGAATTGTTCCGGGCCAATCCGCCGCACACGACCGCCGAAGCCTGCCGTCGCATCGAAGAAGTGACCGGAATCAAACGCGGCCTGACTCAGGTGCGGCGCTTTCTAAAAAAAGTCTGGGTTTGAAGTGGCGCTGTACCGCAGCCATCCCGCTGCCTCCGAAGAAAACCGTCGAGGAACATGTGGCCGTTCAGGCCGAGTTTCTCGAACACAAGCTGGAGCTGCTGCTCGAATCGGCGCGTTCCGGCGAAGGCCATGTCTTCTTTGTCGATGCCGCCCACTTCGTCCAGGGGGCGTCCTTGTGCTGCCTCTAGTGCCTGTGTCGGTTGTTTATTCGAGGTGCGTCCGGCCGCCAGCGTGACCGTGTGTTGGAAGCCTGGAACGCCGTGACGAACGAACTGGCTCGCATCACAACCGCCGGTACGGTGTCGTCGGAAACGATGTGCGACCTGCTGCGTCAGATCGCCGCGTTGGGATTATCTGGACCAATCACACTGATCCTCGACAACGCTCGTTATCAGCGCTGCGCGGTGGTGAAGGCCCTCGCGGCGACACTTCACATCGAGTTGCTGTTCTTGCCGTCGTATTCCCCGAACCTGAATCTGATCGAACGACTATGGAAATTCGTCAAACGAGACGTGCTCTACGGCCGGCACTTCAACAACTTCACCGAGTTCTGTCGCGTCAGCGACGGTTGCCTCGACAACATCCCGACCAAACACCGCCCACAACTCGCCTCTCTCATGACCCACATTTTTCAACGCTTCAAACCTGCCTCATCCCTCACCGCGTGAAGAAGAAAGTCGGTACGATGAATCACACAAGCCCTGCCGAGCTTGGCTACGGAGAATGCCGTTTGCCTTAGACCACGCGAACTGCGGCATTTCCGAACAAACGCGCTTCTGCATGACGCAGCGATACGAAGTCATACACATTCCAAGAAATACTCGCACTGTTGCATCTGCCAAGACTTCCGAAGCTCAAAGACTTCGGAAGTCTGTCGGATGCTACTTCTCGGGATGCAGATTATTTCTTCATGGAATGCGGACTACTACGATGGCACGCTTTGATTGGCGGTTGACAACGGCGCGATGAAGAGGCCACCACCGAAGAAGTATTCCGCATCCGGATCGGCCGTCAAAGGGTCATCGTCGGCTCGAATGAATCCGTTCGCGAGTCCTGTGAAGAACGAATCGATGTGTGCATTCGTCTGCAAGGAGTCGGCGGCTACTTGCGTCGCCGTCAGGCTCACTGGCAGATTGAACTTGCGGACTTGATACTGGCTCCGTCCATCAAGCCCTTGGACAGTGAAGATCTTGCCGTTCTGAACCGCGACGCGAACCGATGTGGTCGGGACATCCGCCACGGCTGGATATGTTTGGAAGGTATTGATTAATTGGGCGGCGTACGGGCTCGTTGGTGTGTTGGTGTTTACTCGATAAACCCGAACTCGCGTTCCCCCTCCGATGCTCAGTGTGCCTGACGCCATCCCGGTGATGATCTCCGCCTTGCCAGCTTGTGCGGTATCGCCGGCCTTGGGTGGCGCG
>JANMIF010000235.1:0-3735 GCA_031375695.1 Planctomyces sp. | reverse complement strand
CAAAGATCCCGAGCCGTCCGCCCGTTCCCACGAGACACTACGGAGCCGCAAATGAACACGTCAGCCAGAACCGCCGAGCAGACTGAGCCCAACGCACCCAACGCACTCAACGCCGCGACGGAGCGGTGGGAACTGCGACTGTACATCGCCGGACAGACACCGAAGTCCGTCACTGCCTTCGCCAATCTCAAGAAGCTGTGCGAGGAACATCTGCCGGGCCACTACAAGATCGAAGTGATCGACCTCATGCAGAACCCGCAACTGGCGGCGGGTGACCAGATCGTGGCGATCCCCACGCTGATCCGGAAGCTGCCGGAGCCGCTGCGCAGAATCGTCGGCGACCTGTCGAATACCGAACGCACTCTGGTCGGGTTGCAGTTGCGTCCCGCCACGCAAGCCAGTGAGAGAGGACAGTTCTGATGACCGATCAGATGCAGATCAAAGTCACCGATATGACAGCGGCATTTGAAAAATTGGCCGCCGAAAGTCATTCCGAGGAGCATTATGTCTTGCGCCTCTACGTCACCGGCATGACACCACGCAGCACAGAGGCCTTCGCATCCATCAAGACCATCTGCGAAGAGCGACTGCAAGGACGCTATGAGTTGGAAGTCATCGACATTTACCAGCACCCGCAACTGGCGATCGACGAGCAGATCATCGCCGTCCCCACACTGGTCAAGAAGCTGCCCGCACCTCTGCGCCGGTTGATCGGCGACCTCTCCAACCAGGATCGGGTGCTGTTGGGCTTGGACCTGCACCGCAAACCATAAACAGTCCATAGAGGAGGCGAGCGTTCAATTTTTCTGACACGAACGGATTCCAGTTGCAATGTTCTCCGCCCTGAAGGGGCAGCCCCATGTCAGCCCAGGCCATCGGCCTGGGGAAACAATCACCGTGAGGATCATCAAGCCCCGAAGGGGCGACACTCATTTGCGCCGCGTCGAAACACCCAATCGAACGATGGCGAACACCGCTTAGAGCCGCCCCTTTGGGGCTATGTTGGGTTGTGTGACCGTATCCCAGGCCGTTGGCCTGGGCTGACATAGTGATGCCCCTTCGGGGCGAAATTCGATACGTGGAATTCATCTAATCGGTAGCTGAAGTCGTGAGTCTTCAGATCGGAACTCTCACAAGTTCCGCAACAGAAACAGGGATGTCGCATGACAGACATAAACCAAACGACAGAAATCGCCGAGCTGCGGCTGCGACTCGAAGAGGCCGAGGAGACGATCCGGGCCATTCGCAGCGGTGCTGTCGATGCGTTTCTGGTCGAGGTGCCCGACGGAGCACGAGTCTACACACTCGAAACCGCCGACCGTCCCTACCGACTGCTGGTCGAGGAAATGCAGCAGGGCGCTCTCACGCTCAGCGACGACGGCACCATCGCGTATTGCAACCGCCGCTTTGCCCTCCTGGTGGGACGACCCCTGGAGCAACTGACGGGGGTCGCATTCCGCGTCTTTATTCCGCACGATGCGCGACCGGATTACGAAACCTTGCTGCAACAAGGCCGCGCCAGTTTCAGTCAAGGCGAGAGCCATTTGCAACATGCCGACGGCACGCTGGTCCCGGTGTTTCTCACGCTCAACGCCCTTCCGCCGGACTGCGGAGCTGCGGTCGGACTCCTCGTCACCGACCTCACGTCGCAGCGTCACCATGAAAAGCTGGATGCGCTCTTAGAAGTACTCAGGGAGACCGATCGGCGTAAGAACGAATTCCTGGCAATGCTCAGTCATGAGCTGCGCAGCCCCCTCGCTCCCATCACCAACGCTTTGCAATTGCTGAGTCTCGAGCAGGGGAACGAGAACCTGGTCCAGCAGCAAGCCCGCGGCATCATTGAGCGTCAAATTGGACAACTCCAGCATCTCATTGATGACCTACTGGAAGTCTCCCGCATCACCACCGGTCGCGTTCAGCTTCACCGAGAACGGCTCAACGTGAGCGACATCGTTCTCAGTGCGGTGGAGACCGTTCAGCCGTTGATCGAGGAACTCCGGCATGAACTCACGGTGTCGCTGCCGCCGGAACCGATCTGGCTGTACGCCGACGCCGCGCGGCTGGAACAAGTGCTGGTGAATCTGCTCACCAACGCCGCCAAGTACACCGACGATGGCGGCCAGATTTGGCTGACGGTTGAGCTTGCAGAGGGGGAGAGAGGGCGAGGGGGAGAGAGGGAGACAGCAAACCCAAAGGCAACTCTTCGTTCTCCCCCCCTCTCCCCCTCTCCCCCTCTCCCCCTCTCCCTCTCTCATGTCGTCATCCACGTGCGTGACACCGGCGTCGGCATCTCACCGGCACTGCTGCCGCACATCTTCGACCTATTCACGCAAGCGGAGCGATCCTTGGACCGCTCACAAGGCGGACTGGGCATCGGACTGGCTTTGGTGCAACGGCTTACGGAACTGCATGGAGGGACTGTCGAAGTTCACAGCGCGTCTGGAGAAGGCAGCCAGTTCATCGTGCGGCTGCCGATGATGAGTGATGAGGGGCGGGTGAGCGGCAAGGCGCTAGCCGCCGGTCCTTCGCCGGTGACATCGACTCCACCACATTCCACCGCACCGGCGGCTAGTCCGCCGCGGCGGATGCCGCTCAAAACACCGGTGGCTATCGTCCCTCCACTCCGGGTGCTGGTCGTGGATGACAACGTGGATACCGCTGAGACACTGGGGATGCTGTTGCAGGCCACAGGGTATGATATTCGGCTGGCTCACGACGGCCCGGCCGCGCTGGAAGCGGCTCTCGATTACCGGCCGAGCGTCATGGTGTTGGACATCGGCTTGCCGGGCCTGAATGGTTACGAGGTCGCGAAACGGATTCGGCAGGAACCAACTCTCAAGCACATCGTGCTGGTCGCCTTGACCGGTTATGGCCAGGAGTTGGACCGCGAGACTTCATTAGAAGCAGGATTCGATCACCACTTGGTCAAGCCCGCTCGTTTCGCGCAGTTGCAGCAAATCTTGGCGACTGTTCCTGTGAGCGGAATGGCGCTAGCCACCGGTGTCATGCCATCAAAACAAATGCAAAAACCGGCGGCTAGCGCCGTGCCGCTCATTCGACCGACGACATTGGAGGTTGTCCCATGAAGACGAAGAAGTCTGTTTCCTCGAAAGTCCCTGTCGAATCGCAGGCACCAACAGACGATGCCGTGGTCGCGCGCGACGAGCGAAGCCCGGTGGCGTCGTTCCCGATTGTTGGTGTCGGTGCCTCGGCCGGTGGGTTGGAGGCGTTTACGCAGTTGCTCAAGGCGCTGCCGTTGGATACCGGCATGGGGTTTGTGCTGGTGCAGCATCTTGATCCGGACCACGCGAGCGCGCTGACGCAGATTCTCTCGCGAGCCACTTCGATGCCGGTGTGCGATGTCACGAACAACCAGGCGGTGCAGCCCAACCACGTTTACATCATTCCGCCCGGCACGAACCTGAGCATCGTCGAGGGGGTGTTGAAACTTCAGCCGCGACCGATGACGCGCACGCCGCATCGGCCCATTGATTCCTTCTTTGAGTCGCTGGCGGTGGACCACCGCGAGCGAGCCATTGGCGTGGTGCTGTCGGGCACGGCCAGCGATGGCACGTTGGGTTTGGAAGCGATCAAGGTTCAGGGCGGGATCACCTTCGCGCAGGATGATTCGGCCAAGTACGACTCGATGCCGCGCAGCGCTGTGGTGGCGGGATGCGTGGACCTCGTGCTTTCGCCGAAACAGATTGCGCAGGAACTCGCGCGGATTGCGAAGCA
>JANMIF010000262.1:0-62639 GCA_031375695.1 Planctomyces sp. | reverse complement strand
AATTCAGCGTCCGACTCAATCAACCCCCATAGAGGGAAACCGGCCAATCACGGCTAGTGCAACAAGTCGTTCCAGCAGAATGCGGACCGGCCGCATTCTGTTTTCATAGTCGCTCGCCGCATTCTGCTGAACTCTAACGTTGAACTCTAACGTTCGGCGATCAAACCGCAGCCGCACTGAACCACAAGCGAATTGCGCGCTCAACATGAAAGTGCTCGTTCGATCCCGTGTCTTCGATCGATTTCCGAAACGCTCGCTTACAATTGCTTGTTTCTGGTGTCTTGCGTCCGTAACAACTTCAATTCATTTCCGAAGGAGCCGCCATGTTGTTTGCATCTTGGTTGTCGTCATTCACTCGTATCTCTCGTTTATGCACCCTCCGATTCAGTCGACTCCGCAGCCGCAAGCGACCATTACCCCGGGTCGCGGTTGAACTTTTGGAACCTCGCACATTGCTGTCGGTGACTGCGCAAAATGACGTTTTTACGACGGTTCATGATCGACCTCTCACCGTGTCCTCGCCCGGCGTCCTAATGAATGACTCAGCTACCGGCACTTTCAACTTCACGACAATGACCTACACGCCGCCCGGCCCGCTCAGTGCTACGTTACAGTCTGGTCCGTCGAATGGTGTTCTGTCATTCAACGCAAATGGATCGTTCACCTACACGCCAAGCTTAGGATTTACCGGAACCGCAACTTTCACTTACAAGGCCCTTGCCGGAACTGAGACAAGCGTTACAGCGACCGTCACAATTATGGTCACTAACATGGTACCTACCGCCAACAATGACGTCTATACGACGCCGCATAACTTCGCGATCGTTGCGCCGACACCGGGCGTCCTAATGAATGATTCTGACTCGAATGGCGATCCAATCACCGCGACATTGCTGTCAAGTCCGAGCAGCGGAACACTAACGTTCAATTCCAACGGCTCGTTCAGCTACACACCGAGCGGTAGCTTTGTGGGGAGTGTCAACTTCACCTACAGGGTCAGCGACGGCATCGGTAACAGCTTCACGGCGACGGCGAGTATTCTCATTTCGAATATGGCCCCTTATTTTGATGGGTCCATGGCAATGGCGACGTTAAGTGAAGGCGACCTATGGGATGGAGACGTCCTGGGAACGATCGCCGCTAACGATTTGAACAATGACTCACTGACATATTCGAGTCCAACCAACTTAGCGGATCTGGGGATCACGCTGCAGCCTGTCGTTTTGAGTGACGGTCGTAATGCGGTAGAAATCGTTGCGAGCGACAGTGTTAAACTCTGGAAAAAAGTTCTTGATAACCCCGGAACAACTCTCGAGATTCGAGCGTTCGACGGATGGGAACAGGCATCAAAACTGCTCGGCTTCGTTGGGTCATCCAGCCAAGGTGGAACAGGTGTTCCACCGCCAGCCTGGAACGCAATTCCGGGCTACCCAGCGACACTCCCCGCAGCCGGAAAGGTAAAGGCAATCGTGGCGGTTCGTGGTGTACACTCATTTATCATCCTTTTGGATGATGCAGGGGAGAGTCGCTGTTGGTCAGGCCGTCCCGACGGCGGCAACAAGTTGAAGGTTGACACGGGACTGCTTGGAGACTACGAGTCGTACGAACCCGCAAAGATGAGTTATCAGATTATACCGGGCGAATTTGATCGAGTTGCGACGGAAGCAAGCTTCACTTTAGCGAGGATCGCAATTAACTCGGCGGCGAAGCCGTACGACCCCAAATCGAATAATTGCCACTGTGCCTCGTCCTTCCTGTTAAGCAACTTTGCACTCACGCCGCCTGCATTTGCCGATTCTGCAGGCAAGATCGGTTTGTCGCTCGGATGGAAGAAAAAGCCTGATGGAGTGCCATAATGCGTGAAGCAATAAGCAATTTGATGCAACGTCGGTACGCAGCCGTCGTAACCCTTCTAGTCGTTGTTGGAGTTTCGTGGTGTGCAGTCAGTGCGTGGCGTAAATATACTATCTGTGGGCAGATTAATGTCTTGAGCCATTCGCTCGAGGAATTAAATAATAATGATGGCCGTTTTACATATGACCTTGTTGGACAACTCGATATGATTGAACGGCTAAAACAGGAGGGGGCGGCTGTCGAGACAGCCGAGTGTTTGGGACGATTACACTTAAACCCAAACCCTCTCTGCCGTGGTTCCGCGATGCTACTCCTTCGGGAGCTCAACGAAGCTGCTACGATTGCTCTTCCAATCTTAGAACAAGCGGCGTCGAACGATGCACTTGACGAAAACATTCGAAACGATTCATCGCGCACCGTTGAAATGATTTTAGAAATGTTCTGCGAACGACTACGGAAACCCATGACGCGGCCGACGTCAACGATCACCGACGAATCGAAGGAGGCGAGGGAATAAATTACGAGCGCATACGAGCCACGCCCCCTTTTCCTCCCCGGTGGCCTCTGAAAGCGAAACGAAAACAAACGACAGTCGGCAGATGGTCTGTCGGCAAACTGAAAGTCGTTCGGCGTCCGAAAGGTGAATTGAACCGCAACCGAACAATCGGCCAACAAGTTAAGCGTTAGATTTCGCGGCTGCCTGGATCGACGAACGGACGCGTGTTGTCGAGCCGAAATCTATCGCGCTGTTCAACAAGTTAAGCGTTAGATTTCGCGGCTGCCTGGATCGACGAACGGACGCGTGTTGCGGAGCCGAAATCTATCGCGCTGTTCAAGGAGCCCGGCGGATGAGCGTGGCCGGCTCCGAATCTAGGGCGTTACTTGTTGGCGGAGTGCTCGCTGTTGCCGAATTCTGGCCCCGGTGGGGGGGCGTCGGGCGTGAAGATCACGCGCAAGGTCGCTGCGGAGGTTGGCCGATCGCTGGCTGAGTCGTTGGGACAGGCGTTTTTCGCTCGGCGAATGGCCGTTTGAGCCGGGTGTTTCCGGGTCGGCGCACACCGCGAACGGACTCGGCCGGTGGCGAGTTTTGAAAACGGCTTCACGAATTCGGGAAACGCGATCATTGGTCAACTCGTGTCGGGGACGTTCGCCAACAGTTCGTGGAACTTGCTGGCCAGGCTGTTGGCGAGGAAGCGGGCGAAGCGGAGTTCGCCGCCACAGTGAGGGCAGCGGGCGGAGGACTGCGTGGTCACATCGGGGAGGTCGGTGTCGGCGGTCGAGTACAGAATGAACGGGGTGTTCATCGCCAAGGTCACCAGCCAGCGGACCAACTCAAACTGCGAGCGGCGTCGCGCGGCGAGGAAGCCGTAGTGGCGGACCTTGCGAAAACCTTTCGGCAACACATGCTGCAAGAAGCGACGCAGGAATTCCTCGGCCGTGACGGTCATCCGCCGCTCGCGATTCGAGCCGGACTTGCGATACGAGAACGTGACCTCGCCCTGTCCGTCGGGACCGTCCGAGACCGACACGATCCGCTGGTCGGTGATGGCCACTCGGTAGACGTACCGAGCCAGATACTTCAGCGATTGGCGTCCGTCGCCGACCGCCTGCGAGTGAACGACCCAGGCTTCGCTCCAGACGGAGGCGGCTCGAAAGATCGCCACCTTCGCCGTCATTCCGGCGGCAATTGTTGGTCTGCTCGCCGGGACCCGGCTCGTTGGTGTAGCCGACCCGATAGGACGACTTCTATGGGTCTGCAGCGCGACGGCGTTGGCATCCGGCTTCGGCATCGCGTTCCTGGTGCTGGGCATCTACTACCTGTTTGGCTTCCGTCCGGTCGCCGTACTCGCGGACGCACTGGTCGGCGTTTTCTATGGCCTTTTGTGCGGGGCGACCTTGGCCATGTTGCTCATGTCGCTCCATGTCCCTCTTGCTTATGCGTTGTGCCCGTTGCTCTTGATCCCGCTCGGTGCCGTCGCCGTTCCGCTCTTCCGGGCCTGGAGGGGAACGACGCGCGACCGCAAAGCCGTGGGTCAGGCCGCAGAGTCCCAAACCGCCGAACCAAGATCGGGATAGGGGTCCGGATTACTCCGGAACCCCTCCCACACTACCTAGCATGCGGGTCCGCACTAGGCGGTTCGATGCTTGGGAGCAAGCTGGCTCCAGAGAGTGAACAGGCTGGTCAGTCCTGACTGGGTGAGGTACTCCAGCGACAGTGCTTGATGCACGGCTTGGCTGGAGGACATGACCCAAGGGCCTTTGCTGCTGATGCCGTGAGTGACCGCTTCGTTTTCTTGGACGCCGAGCTTTCGCAAGTTCGCGATGCGGGTTTGGGGGCGACGCCATTGCTTCCAGTAACAAGACCGGAGACGACGACGGACCCACTTGTCCAGCTCGGTGAAGAAGCTTTTGATCGGCACCAAACCGAAGTAGCCAACCCAGCCTTGGAAGTAGCGGCGAAGCTCTGAATACCGACCCGTCATCGACACGCCACGATTGCGGCGGGTGATCTCGCGGACTCGGTCCTTGAACTTCGTCACGTTCTTCTGGCTCACGCGAATCTGACCGCCGTAGCCTTCAAACACGAAGCCGAGCCCTGTTTGTTTCCCAAAGACACGGCGACTCCATCGGTTCGGCAGATGCGGCTTTTCTGGCGGTTGACCACCAGTTTCAGCTTTCGCGTCAGGTATCGTTCCACAGACTCGAACACGCGGGCCGCCGCCTCCTTGGTCTTGGTGAACACCAGGAAGTCGTCCGCGTATCGGACAAAGTGCAGGCCTCGTCGTTCCAGTTCCTTGTCGAAGTCATCCAACAGAACGTTGGCCAACAAGAGGGACAACGGGCCGCCCTGCATTGTCCCTTCGTGAGAGGGTTGCAGTTGAGCCTCGACCATCACGCCCGCTCGCAAGTAACGCCCGATCAAACGCAGCAACCGCTTGTCGCGGACTTTTCGGGCCACTCGCACGAGCAGCACGTCATGTTGAACCCGGTCGAAGAACTTCGATCGCAAGTTGACTTGTCGTCGCTTCTACAGAACGATCTGGGCCAGGAATAAATTTGGTTAGGGAGATGACCGGGGGCAACTGGTGACTGAGTTTGGAAATCTGCTGGCTTTTGGATTTGTCACTCCGGCGATGTTGGGTTGGCTGGTACTGTCGGCGGTGCCGCTCTTGATTCATTGGCTGTTTCGGCGGCAGTATCGCGAGGTGTCTTGGGGAGCGATGCAGTTTCTGCATGAAGCGGTTCGAAAGCAGTCTCGGCGGTCGCGAATTGAACAACTGCTGTTGCTGCTGACTCGGATCAGCGTGCTGGTGTTGATCGTGCTAGCTCTGTCAGGGCCGCGCTGGGCGGACGCCGGTCGCGACGTGAAAGCTGCAACGCCCACGTTGCGAATCGTCGTGCTCGATTGCTCGCTCAGCATGAGCCGCGCGGCGAGCGGCCAAGCGGGCGGGTCGCTATTTGATTCCGCGAAGCGTGCGGCGCGGGAAACCGTCAGTCGAGCGGCGGCGGGGGATCGGTTGGTCTTGGCTCGGATCGCCGGAACGGAACCGAGACTCTTGATTCGGCAACCGACCTTGTTGAATCGCATCGTGCTGGACGAGATTGATCGCACGGCGATGACGTTTGAAAGAGGTGATGTGGCCGCCACGTTGCGAGCCGTTCAAGAGATCGCAACAGGTCGGTCAGCGAATGAGCGTTGCGAGGTGACGTTCCTGTCGGACTTTCAAGCGGATAACTGGGTCGACGCTGACTTGACTGAGCTGGCTCAGCAAAGTTCCGTCGTGCTGAGCGACGCCGGCGCCGGAGCGTCAAACAATGGGGCCGTCGTCGGTTTGGAATTTGAACGGACCTTCATTTCGTCCGAACAGCCCCTGCGTGTGACGGCGGTGATTCGGCAAGTCGGTTGGGACTCGGTCCCGACTGCACGATCAGTTCGACGAGTGGAACTGCTGCTCAATGACCAAGTGATCGATGCTCAACAGATCGAGTCGGGTGACGACGAAACGCGTGTCGTGTTCCAAATCACGACACCGGAGTCGGGTGAGCACATGCTGTCGGCTCGTTTGGACGACGATGCCTTAACAGCGGACAACCAGTTTTGGCGAACGTTGTCGATTCGACCGCAAATCAATGTCTTGTTGGTGAACGGCCGATCGGCCAGTCGATCTCGCGACTCGGCGACGTTTTACGTCGAGCGTGCGTTGGCCCCGAAACTCCGCGAATCTCGCCTGTCGAATGTCGGTGAATCGCAGCTCCGGTGGCGAGTACGATCGCTCCCGGAATCGGAGTTTTCGCAAACAGAACTGACGGAGTTCGATGTCATTTTTTTGTGCGATCCGCCGCGACTGTCGGAAGCGGACGCGGAGCGTTTGCGTCGCTTCGAGCAAAGTGGCGGCGGACTGATCGTGTCGCTCGGTCCGTTGGCCGATGTGACCAATCTGAATGAAACCTTGTTCGGCCCGCGCGGCGTGATGCCGGTGAAGCTGTCGGAAATTGTCGGTCCACTCGCGACGGATGGCGTTCCGACAGCCGTCGGCTTCGATACCGCCGACGAATCACATCCGCTGTTGCGTGAATTTCGCGGCAACCCCGGCAGCGGTTTGGAAACGGCGTTGATACGACAATTCGTCCGCACCGAGATTTCGCCGAAGTCGGCGGTGCAGACTCCGATCAAGTTCACATCGGGCGAGTCGGCAATCTTGACTCATCCGCTGGGCGCGGGCCGATGTGTTTTGATCACGACTTCGGTGGATGAAACCTGGGGCGCGTGGGCTGTGTTCGCTCCCGGCTTCGTGCCGCTGATGCATGAGTTGGTCGAATACGTTGTCCCTGGAAGTTTCGATCGCGACATGGTGCTCGTGGGGGAATCGGTCAGCCGGCCCCTGCGATTGGCATCAGTGGACGAGGCGGTTGTGGCGGTTCTTCCAAACGGCGAGCGACGTCAACAAAGCGTCCAAGAGGTGGATGGTGTCAACGTAGCGAACGTTTCAGGAACCTTGCGGCCAGGTGCCCTGCAATTGAGATCGTCAACCGACGATCGAGTGCTCGCGCAGATCGCCGTCAACGTGGACCCGCGCGAAAGTGACTCGCAGCGACTGGATCGCGAACGTCTGAAGCCGATGACTGCGGCTGCTCCCGGAGTTGTTTTTCACGCCGATGGCGAACGCGTCGAACGGCAGACGGACACCGCCCATTCAACTTCCGCGACAGTGGTTCGCATCGGATTGCTAGCGGTGTTGATGTTGCTGCTCGTGGAGCTCGCCTTGGCTTGGCGGCTGGTCGCGGCTGGCTGGTTGATCGCTGTATTCGCCGTCGGATTGGCGATTGTCAATCTGTAGCGTGACGCGAAGCCTCGAACCGCAATATTGCCAAGAAACCAAGGCCTCAGCGAGATTGAGCGCGATATCGTGCAGCGGCCTCTCGATGCAGTTTGGCGACGCCGGGTTGGTCCCGCTCGTCCGCGCGTTGCGCGAGCGATTCCAAGCGAAGGACTTCTTCGGATAGTGATCGCTGAACGAAGCGGTACGCGCGGCTCGCCTGCTGCCCACTTTGCAATGATCGATCAATAACAACTTCTGGCGGCACACGAGCCGCGTGCGCCACGGTTCCCTGCAATATCGCTTCGTCCATTTCTCGCAAGTCGATGATCTGCACTGTGGCGGAACTGGATCGCGAGGAAACGGATCGACCGAGACTGGAACCGCGCGGCGTGAAACCCAATTGGTTGCGTGAGGACTCGGCCGAGGAAACTCCGCCCAGAAAAATCTGGCCGCGATCAGGAACGGCGACTGTCGTGCGCACGGAACTGATGCTGACAACTGGCTGCTGCACGACGACCTGCGCGGACGCTGTCGCTGAGGGCGCGATTAATACGCAGGCAATGACAATCGTACGGAACGGATGCGACATGGTGCGAATACTAACCCGAAGCGTGAGCGAGGGCGAGTACTTCATGAAACAGGGCGCTTCGGAGTTCGTCGTCATTCGGATCGCTCGCCCTCGCTCATGCTTCGAGTTAGTGTTTCTACGCCATCGCGAATGAATCGCACGCGAACCGCGTGCGCCACAAATCCAGCGAGTGCCATCATGAGCGGCGAAACGGAATCCAACTGGCGTGATGCTCGCGGCCCGGCGATTGTCGCTCTGTTGGCGCTGCTTGCTGTGTTGCTGACGTTGGATGCGGCGGGGACGTATCCGAAGTTGGCCGAAGGGCCGGGAATTACGCTCGATGAATCGTTCAACGTGCAGATGGGTGTTTATCAGTGGCGGGCGTTGCGGGAATACAACCTTGCGCTGTTACATCCCGACAGTGTCCGTGAAGTGTTTGGTCCGGGATCGGGCTACAACCCAGATCACCCGCCGCTGGGTCGATTGTGGCTGGGCGTGTGGCATGATCTGACGAAGTGGCTGTTCCCGCCCGCCGATCATCCGCCACCGCACGATCAATTTGTGACCGTGTGTGCTCGCGTCGGTTCGGCGATGGCGTTCGCGATCACGGTTTTTCTGGTCGGCTGGTTCGCAACGAAGTGGTATGGCCGCACTGCCGGTGTGATTGCGGCCGTCTCACTGTTGATGATGCCGCGAGTCTTCTCGCACGCTCACTTAGCATCGCTCGAAACGTGTATGAACCTAACTTACACAGCGACGATTCTGGCCGTGGGACATTGGTGGAAGACTGCAGTAGTGCAAGTATCCAGCTTGCCACTTTCCCCAAAAAACATCTCCTGGAAAATCGCCGCGCTAACGGGCGTTCTCTTCGGCCTTGCGCTGCTCACAAAGATGCAAGCGATCCTGATTCCGCCAGTCATCGGTTTGTGGGCGCTGTGGCACTGGCGCGGACGTGCGATCGCGCCGTTGGTCGTGTTTGGTTTGACTGGTCTCGCGGTGTTCCTTGCTGGCTGGCCGTGGCTGTGGCTCGACGTCGACTGGCCGTGGCTATGGTTCGACCTGAGAACAAACTTTCGCGAGTACTTCGCACGCACAACCAGCCGCGCGGTGTTGAACTGCTATTACCTCGGCCAAGTGTGGGCGGACAAAGATGTCCCGTGGCACTATCCATTCGTCATGTTCGCCGTCACGGTCCCGCTGGGTTTGCAGGTGCTTGGTGCGTTTGGCTGTAGGATGGGCACTCTTGCCCGTCTGGTCGAATCGACGGGCAGGAGTGCCCATCCTACGAGCCTCGTCATGCTCGCCACGCTCATGCCGCTCGTGTTGTTCGCTTTGCCAGGAGTCGCGGTGTACGACGGCGAGCGGTTGTTCTTGATCAGCTTTCCGATGTGGTCCGTGCTCATCGGCCGAGGTGGCGAAGTTGTCTTGTGTGCTCTGCGTTCGAGGGCCGAACGAGGCCAATTGCTGTGGGCGAATCGTTCAATTCGCGGCGTGGTACTGGTGATGTTCATCGGCTTGCAGGTGATCGGTTTGATCGTCACGCATCCGTGCCAGTTGAGTTATTACAACCTGCTGGTCGGCGGATCATCCGGTGCCGAAAGGTTGGGCTTTGAACGAACTTATTGGGGCGACAGTATCACCCGCAGTTTCTTGCAGAAGGTGGCGCAGTCCGTTCCGGAAGGGAGCACGATTCAAGTCGCACCCGTTCTGCATCAGTTTCAGTTGCCTGAGTTGGTCAATCAGTCACCGATCCTGCGAGCGCGCCGGATTCACCTTGCCGGGCCGGGTGAACCGCTGAGCGCAACCAGGCCAACGCTTCCCGCGCAAGAACTGGTCTTCGCCCGCAAAGCCGATTTGCCAGCGGACGCCTGGCCGCCCAATCGCAATGCCGACTCAATTGCTCCGCGCGTCGGCCCGTCATCGCGCTGGCTGACGATCCTCCGGCCGATCCGCCACCAAGACGGCCGACTACGTAGCCATCACGCTCCGCGTGATGAGCCGAATGCTTCATGGGATAAATAAAGTTTCACCGAATTGGGATCGACACGTTGTCGCAACTGTTGTGGAGCGTTCGGCTCGTCACGCGGAGCGATGACGGCTACGTACCACGCGGGATCAAATGGATAAACGATTTGCCCAATCGGCCGCCGTAATTGCCGGCGGAGATTTTGACGAGGCCCGGTGTTGTTCGTGCGGCGGCGATCGCGGCTTGCGTGGCGACCGACAGCGTTTCGAGATCGCGGCCGTTCATCACGATTTCCATGATCGAATTCACTCGCGGTGGCAAGAGAGTTTCGACTCCCGGAACGTTTCGCAAAGTCGGGCAGAACTGCTGATAAGTGCTGGCAATCAAGAACGGATACTTGCTTCCCGCTTTCGATCCGCTGGCGGCAATTCCGCCAGGGAACGGCATGATCACACCCGGCACTTGTTGAACGGCTCGCACACCCCGTTCGGTCGCTTCGATCGCGGCATCGATCGATTCGGCCAAGAACCACACGTTGCCCCCCATGATCCCGTCGCGAAAACCGAACCGCCGGTCGAGCACAAACTCACCGCCGAGAATTGGCAGCACCCACACTTTGCGACCGAAGCGGATTTCTCGTTGCTGGAAGCCGTCGCCAAAGAATGCGATCTTACGACCCAGCTTGAAATACGGATCGGTGTCCAACAAGTTGAAGCACGCCGCCGTCGGGCAGGTCAACACGTTCTGGCTGATCCGCGTGAGCAAGGTTCGCTCAAGCGCTGCCTCGCGATCCTTCTTGAACCGCGGCACATGAAACTGAATGACCGCTCCCGGTCGCCCGTCTGGCGTGGCAAACGATTCATCGCCCCCCGGCCCGACATACCGATCGAGCGCCGCTTCGCAATCGCAAAAGATCGTGCTACTGGCGTGACCCGTCACCGCGCTGAGGCAGTGATCCAACCAAGTCCGATCCCGGCACGTCACCAACACCTCAGCGTAAATGCTCCGAAACGCTTCGGCATACGTGTCCTCGACTTCGCAACTCACACTCTCCGACATGCTTGACCGGTCCTGCAATGGAAATTGTTTGACCCCAACGCCAACGACGTGGACAAGGCGGGGAATAACGACTTCCGATCCGCGCATCAAATCACGCAACGATAAAAGTTGAAGTTGGCGAGCGGGATGGCGTCAGCTCCCCAGCCTCTCAGCCGCTTCACGTATCACTCGGAGACTGAAGCCGCCTCGCTCGCCTTGGTGTTGGGCATAGCTCGAGCGAGATGTGCTTCGTGCCTGATTTGGAGAGATTTGCCAGAGGCTTCCGCTTGTTGATGCCGATTTTGACCGATAGCATGTTTGCCCGTTGATGAGTGGGAGGTCAGCCGATGTTACGAGTTCTCAATAATCCAAGACGTTTGTGCAATGGCCTGACTCGGCGCGACCTGTTGCAGGTTGGCGGGTTGGGTTTGACTGGGTTGGGCCTGGAACAACTGCTCTCCAACGAAGCGAACGCGGCGAATGGGCCGCTGCCGCAAGGGGCACTGGCCACGTCGTTCGGAAAAGCCAAACGCTGCATCGTGCTGTTTTTGTATGGTTCGCCAAGCCAGTTGGAAACATTCGACATGAAGCCTCAGGCGCCCGTCGAAGTGCGTGGCACGATGCAGTCGATCCCGTCCACATTGCCCGGCTGTGATGTCTGCGAATACCTGCCGAACATGGCCAAGATCATGGACCGCACGACCGTCGTGCGATCCATGTCGCATCCGCATCCAGTTCACGGCGTCGCGTATGCGATGACCGGTGTCGGGGCAATCGACGTTGCCGCCGAACTGGAGCCGAACGACCCGCGGCATCATCCGTATTTCGGTTCGGTCGTGGAGTACTTCGATCGCGCGCGACGCAGCGGCCGCCTGGGTGAGTTCGTGCAGAACGTGTCGTTGCCGTTTCCGTTCAGCAGCCAACGCACCGATCAGCCGTTCCGAGCTGGGCCTTACGGCGCGTTTCTCGGTGCTTCGTACAATCCGACTTGGACGGAGTTCGTCGGCGAAGGAACGGTCAATATCACGAAAGCTCGCCCCGGTTTTTCTTGGACTGGAATGGAGCCGTATCTCGGCTGCACTCGGGACACACACTTCCGTATGGCCGCCACCGAAGCTCCGAAAGAGATGACCGTCGATCGACTCAGCCGTCGCCGCTCGCTGTTGCAGCAGTTTGAAGGTGAACGCCGCGATCTTGAACGAACATTGGCCGGCGGTTCGCTGTCCAAGTTTCAGGAAATGGCCTTCTCGCTGGTCAGTTCCACGCAAGTCGCCGATGCCCTTGATGTGCGTCGCGAATTGGCGGAGACTCGTGATTCGTACGGCATGACGTTGTTCGGCCAATCGTGCCTCGCAGCTCGACGAATGCTGGAAGCCGGGACGCGGCTCGTCTCAGTCTTCTGGGATGAATACGGTCTGGCAGGAGACGCTTGGGACACGCACTACGAACATTTCCCGCGCATGATCGATCAGCTCTTGCCAGGTTTGGACAAAGCCTACGCTGGCCTGATCCTCGATCTGGAACGACGCGGAATGTTGGATGACACGCTGGTGGTCTGCCTCAGCGAACACGGCCGCACGCCGAAGATCAACAAAGCCAATTTCGGTGGACGCGATCACTGGTCGCAAGCCTACTCCGCCCAGTTCGCTGGCGGTGGCATCGCGAAAGGTCGAGTCATCGGTTCAACCGATGCTCACGCGGCGGAAGTCACCGACCATCCGCTATCTCCGAAGGATATTTTGGCCACGATGTACCACCTGCTGGGTATCGACCCGCACGGCACACTCCTGGACCGAACCGGTCGCCCCATCCCGATGCTCCCGGAAGGGAGCCATGTGGTCGCCGAGATGCTGGCGTAGAGTCGCGCTGCTGGAAAAATTGAAACGTTGGGTCATCCAGCAAGACGAGTCGTCACCACGGGGACGAGAGTGACTGTCGAAGGCATTGTTTTCTGCGCCGATCGCCCAACGAACGACTTTCGCCAAACAAGAGCGCTTTGAAAAACGACGTCCGGGACGCTATTTTCCTGACATGGCAAAAACACATCAGCGACCACCGGAAGACGATTGGGCGGGACTCGCCCAAAACTTGTTTGGTATCAATTTGGACAAGGACGGGGCGGACAATGACCTGTTGAACGAGGATTTGTTCCTGGTCGAAATCCCGAAGTTGCCGGAACCGACTCCGGTTGAACCCCCTGCTGTCCCCGTGATCGTGGCGGCTGCGGCGACAGCTCCGGTCATTCGCAAGTCTGTCGTTAAACCGAAGCCGAAGCCGAGCGATGATCCGTTTGGAGCGGGAATTCTTGAGGACACCCCCGCAACGGAAGACGAAGAGGATGAGTACGACGGACTGACATTCCTTGAAGTGGATGACGCCGGGCTGACTCTAGCCGATGAGCCCTCGCTTGCGCGTCGGGTTAGTGAGGAGGACGACGACGGACTGACGTTATCACCGGATTACGATGCCGAAGGACTGACGCTGCCGCCGGACTATGATGACGGTTTGACGCTGGCCCCGGAACTTCTCGGCGAAATCGATGACGATTCGGAAGAGGATGAAGAATTGGAGGCGGATGAACCGAAGCCGAGCGCGGCAGCGGGAACATCCGGCGATCGGCCTCCGCGACGAAAGTTCCGCAAGCGAGAAGATGCCTATTGGGATTTGCTGGAAAACTTTGATTGGCAAGAGATCACTGATGATTCCAGTCCGCGATCCAGCGAGCGCTCAGGCTTTCGCGGTGGCGACCGTGGGCCTCGTCGCGGAAGTGATCGCGGCGGAGATCGTCCGCGGCGTTCGTCGTCGGGTGACCGGCCTCGTCCAGCGGCGGAAGCGGCCGGCGGAAGGCCACCCAGAACTGACTCGCCTCGTGGGGATCGGCCAGACTCACGGCCGACAAGTCGTGACGGTGCGAGCACATCTGGCAGTGGAGATCGTCCACGTGATCAGGGAAATCGTGGCGACCGAGGACCGCGTGAGCGTCCTCGTCGTGATGACGGCAGTCGGCGCGAAGCTCCGCGCGGCGAATCGGTGTCCGCTCGACGCAGTGAAACACCGCCAATTCGCCGCGATGTCGCCGTGGATGATTTCGCGTTTGGAATTTTTGAAGACGAGCGGCCTCGCACGCAGTCGCCGATCCCTGGACCGCGAGTGACAAATCTCGTGGACGAAGAATTTGCTCCCAGTGCCGAGTCAGATGATCGCTTAGTGGAACGGCGCGATCACGGCTCGGATGCAGTCGCCGATGACGTGGTTTGGGGCGAGGACGATTCGGACGTCCGGTTGACTCCGGCGAATCGGGAAATGGAGCGACTGCCGAGTGACAGCGAAACATTCGGAATGAACGACGAGCAATCGGCGCTTCCCGCAGCGGAGCGTTGGGACGAATCCGAGGAAGGATCGGATGTGCGTCCGACGCGAGCTGATGACGACGGGTCTCGCCGACCTCGCCGTCGACGACGACGACGTGGTGGCGAGGAACCGGCTCGGTCGGAAAATTCACCGGCTCAATCGGATGAGGGAACCGTTTTTGATTTGAATGATGTTCTGTCCGGCGTGGGAGAATTGCCCGATCAAGTTCTGAACGGAGTTGGCGAGGTGGCTGCTGAGCGTCCGCATGAAGACGGCGAGGAAACGGGTGAGCGTCGTGGACGCCGCCGTCGCCGCCGCCGGCCGGTCGAGCGAAGTGCGATCGAGCCTGATGGATTCGGAGCCGGTGTGGACGGCGAGTCGCCCGTGTTGGAAGAGGCCGCGGACGATGAGCCAGAGGAACGCGAACCGGAAGAAGTGGTCTTGCCGCAGATTTCCTACGGCAAGGTTCCGTCCTGGGAAGAGGCGTTGCGTTATCTGCTGAATCCGAACTTGGTTGGCAGAAATCTGGGACCGGAAGATGAACTTGAGAGCTTGGAAGGTGACCCGCGCGGATCCGGTGGGTCCGAACCGATCTCGGCTCCGCCGCAGCGTCGCTTTCGCCGAAGTGGAGGAAGCGGAGGTGGAAGTGGTGGCGGTAATCGCGGTCGCCGTCCGCCACCGCGTTCATAGCACGGGCGGCTCGCCTGTGACGACTGTCCGAAATGATCACAGGCGAGCCGCCTGTGCCACGGGATTTTGGCGAAATAGAACAATGTCGCCAGAACAACCTAGCCGATGCGCAGCCCACTTGGTTCGCGAGCGTGTCGCTTGAGAACCGTTGGATCGTAGCGGCCATAAGCATGAAACCGGTTCTGCGCGAAACACTGGCGACGTTGAGTTTGCTGGGGCTATTGGCCTTCGCAGTTCGCGGATTGTTCGCAGGCGATTTGCCACTCGCACGCATCCCAGGCGAGCCGGCGGGCGTTAGCCCCCGAACAATTGCCATCGCAGTAGTCCGGGAGCTAACGCCTGCCGGCTCGCCAGAGAATCGTTTTTCAGGATCGGCTGGTTGCTCGGCGGTCAGCTGTCACGGTAGTCGCTCGCTACCGGGCGGCGAGTTCAATCATTGGGCCAAATTCGACACGGCTCATCGTCGCAGCTTCGAAGTGCTACATTCCGACGCTTCGGTGGCGATGGCTCGGAAGTTGGGAATCAATGCGGCTCACGAAGAGTCGCGGTGTTTGGCCTGTCATGTTGCGCCGGATGTGAATCGGACCGAAGCGCGCACGGAACGGTTTTCGTTTGAGCATGGAGTCGGTTGCGAAAGCTGTCACGGTCCGGCAAGCGAGTGGGTGACGGCGCACACTCGACCTGATTGGAAATCGTGGTCGCGCGAGCAAAAGTCGGCGGTCGGCTATCGCGACTTGAAATCGCTGGTGACTCGCGCCGAAACGTGTGTCGCGTGTCATGTCGGCTCAGCGGCTGCGACGGTCGATCACGACTTGATCGCGGCGGGACATCCCCGATTGCTGTTCGACATGGCGGCGTTTCACGATCAGTTGCCGAAGCACTGGGCCGAACGAGCGGCCGTGCGTCGCGAGCCGGATCAGGAATTGCGACTGTGGGTCATCGGGCAGGCGGCGAGCACGCGGGCACTGTCGGAGATTGTCGCCAGCCGCGCAGAGGTGGCTGTGGAAAAAAGGTCGGACCGCGTTGTCCCCGATCTGGCGGAATGGGACTGTCACGCTTGTCATCACGATTTGGCGGATGAATCGTGGCGTGGGAACGGTCAAGGTTTGAAGTCGCTTGGCTCGGCGGCTTGGGGTTCGTGGATCGTGCCGTCAGCGCGTGTGGCGGCGCGCGAGTCGAAGCAACTTTTCGGGATTGACGGTGCGGCGGCCGAGCAGTCGTTGAGTCGATTGACCGGTTTGATACAGCCGTCTCGATTTGGCGCAGTCAGCGCGGCGGAGTTGTTGAATGTCGCTCGACAATCGAATCGCGATGCGGACGCTTGGCTGCGATCGCTGGAGTCGTCTCACTGGGATGCACGGCAAGGCACGGACTTGCTGAATCGCTTTCTTGCCAAGGAATCGGATACCGATTGGTTGCCGACTTGGGACGGACAGGCTCAACGCTATTTGGCACTGCTCGCGGCGAGGCAATCGGTTCGCGATCTAACGGGCGTCGAACCGTTATCGCGACTTGGCACGGAACCGGTCGGCCGACTTCAAGATCGGCTGCGATATCCCGTCGGTTACGCGACGCCGCAGGGTTTCAAGCCTGACGACGCGCAACGGCTGATTCGTGAACTCCGCAACGAGTAGCGATAGACTCCACGGAGTCCGACGAATCAAGTGAGACGACGAATGCTTCGGGCGTTGGTGTCATTGTTCGTTTCGCTTAATTCGCTGAACTCCTTTTCTTCCTCGTTGATTGTGGAGATCGTTCGCTTCGATGTCGTCTCATTTTCTCTTTATTGTCTGCCAAGTTGGTTCCGAAGCGGCGCTGAAACACGAAGTGGACCGGCGACATCCAGGCTTTCGGTTTTCGTTTTCGAGGCCGGGGTTTGTCACGTTTCGCATTCCCGATGAGGTCGTTCGCGATCGCAAGTTTGAATTGAGCTGTGCGTTCGCTCGGACGTGGGGCTTCTCACTGGGAAAAGCGGTCGGAACCGATGGGCATCAGTTGGCTTGTGATTTCTGGAAGCCATTCGTCGAGCGTTATCCAGCAGACGTGCTGTCTCAGTTCCGACATCTGCATGTTTGGCAACGCGATCGCGAGTTGCCGGGGGACTTCGGTTTTGAACCGGGAGTCACTCCGTTGGCAGACGCGATTGGCGATCTTGTTTTGGAGCACCAGCCGAATGTCGGATTGCCTTGGTCGCTGTCATTGAATGAAGACGCTCAGATTGACGACCGAGTCTTCGATTGCGTGGTCGTCGAGCCAAACGAATGGTGGTTTGGTTGGCATCGAGCGAAGTTCTTGGAGAATTGCTGGCCGGGGGGCGTGCCGTGTGTGGACGCGCCGGAGAACATGATTTCGCGAACGTATCTGAAGTTGGTGGAGTCGCTGCTGTGGTCCGAGTTACCCATTCAGGCGGGTGATCGGAGCGTCGAAATTGGCAGTGCTCCGGGCGGTTCGTGCCAAGCCTTGTTGGACCGCGGTTGTGCCGTGACAGGCATCGATCCCGCCGAGATGGATCCGAGCCTGTTAGCCAATCCGCTCTTTAAGCACATCCGCGCGAAAGCGAAAGATGTGAAGCGAAGCGTCTTCCAAAATTTTCGCTGGCTGATGGCGGACGCCAACGTCGCACCCAACTATACGCTCGACACTGTGGAAGCGATCGTGACGCATCCCGGCGTTCGGATTGAGGGCTTGCTGCTGACGCTCAAACTGACCGACTCGGCCTTGGCCGCCGACCTGCCGTTGTTCCACAAACGAATCCGATCGTGGGGCTATCGCCGCGTGCGGACTCGACAACTGGCGTTCAACCGCCAAGAAGTGTGCGTTGCCGCGACGGATTTTCTTCCACTCACCACCAACGGAATCCCGACATGATCCACCTTGCACGAGTCATTGCGATCCTCGCGAGTTTCAATCTCATTCCGATTCCCACGTCCCACGCGGCTCAGCTTTCGGCGGGATCGGCGAAGGTTGATATCACGAACCGTGAGGGACCGGTCAACGATCCACTTCATGTTCGGGCGCTGGTCGTGCAGGACGAGTCCACGACGGCAGTGATCGTGACGCTGGATGTAGTTTCGATCGGGGAGATCGGGCACATCAAGAATGACTATCTGGGAAAAGTTCGGGCGGCATTGCAGAAGGAATTGGGAATCGATCCGAAGTCCGTGATGATCAATGCCAGCCATTGTCACGGAACACCGTGTGCCGATGTCGTCGAGCGAACTGTGCAGGCGGTGAAAGAAGCTTGGAAAAAGTTGGAGCCAGTCAATGTTGGCGTCGGTGTCGGGTATGAGGACCGCATCCAGGAGAATCGTCGATTGAAGTTGAAGAGCGGTCGCGAAGCGGATGTCCGACATGCGTATTCACTGCCGCCGGACGAAGAGGTGGCGGGCATCGGGCCGGTCGATCCTCAGATCGGCGTGCTGCGACTGGATCGCAAGAACGGCGAGACGCTGGCGGTCGTTTACACGTTCGCGATGCACCCCATTCTGAGTGTTCCCAGCGGCGGCAACTCGGCGGACGTCACCGGCTATTCGTCGAAGGTGATCGAAGACAATTTGAGCGACGGGACGATTGCGTTGTTCGTGCAAGGCTGTGGCGGTGACATCAATCCGGCAACTTACAAAGATGTGCAAAACCCGCGTCATGCCGAACCGCTTGGCAACATGCTCGGCCTGAGTACGCTCGCCGCCGTGCGAAAGATCAAAACGAAAGACGATTCGCGGCTGAAGGTCATCAATGAAACCATCGACTTGCCGCGAGCTGATCTCGCCGAACGAATTGAAGCCCAGCTTGCCGAGCAACAGCGGCTGCTAAAAACTTTAACGGGGACAAGCCTCAACTTGAAGACGTTTCTGCCGTTGGCGGTGAAGTACAAAGTCTCTGGCGAGTTCCCGTCGTACTACTCGCACCGCTATCTGCGCGAGAAAGAGGCCGGCCGCGACGACCTCGAACGGCTCGATGCCGAGAACCGCCGGAACATGGAGTCGTACATCAAGAACATTTACACGATGGAAGAACTGAGCCGCACGCAAATCAATCTCGACCTGCTGAAAAAGCATCACGCTCAAAACATCGCCGCCGGCAAGCGGACGGTCGATGTCGAACTGGTCGGCCTGCGCGTCGGCGACTTCGTGCTGACCACATTTCCTGGCGAGCTGACAGTGCAGATCGGCCTGAACATCAAGCAGAAGGCCCCGCACAAGTTCACATTCGTCGCGGGATACACCAACGGCTACATCTATTACTGCCCGACCGCCGAACAACTGAAAAACATCGGCGGAGCACAAGAAGACAGCGATTGCATCTTGGCCCCGGAATGGCAGTCAAAGTACGAGGCCAAAGCGGCGGAGATGTTGAAGGGACTCTGAAACTAACGCGTCGGATTAGTGGGCGTCATTCGTCCGATTCCGGTTCGCCGAAAAGACTTTGGAACTTCTTTAACGCCGGCGGTAGTTTCACGCTGACGATGAGTGGTGCGGGGTTGAAGGAGTAGCGCTCATTGACTTCGGTCGGAACGTCGAACTCGTTTGTTCCCGCCCCGCCGACGAGCGTGTCCTTGGCCGCTTGTCCATTCAAGGTGTCGTCTCCAACGCCGCCCAACAGGGCGTCGGCACTCTCTCCTCCGAGCAGGGAATCTTGCCCATCGCCGCCCAATATCGTGTCTGATCCGCGTTCTCCGCTGAGAATGTCGTCGCCCGCGTCTCCGAGCAATACGTCATTGCCATTCGCACCGTTCACGCTGTCGTCCCCGACTCCACCGACGATGACGTCGTTGAACGCGCTGCCGATGAGAGTGTCATCCCCCTCGTCACCATCAATGGTCACCCGACCGCGGTAAGCACTCGCGTCGATGATGTTGTTCCGCTCGTCGCCAAACAGCACCAGTCCGTTGACGTGATGCAGAAATCGATCGGTGCCAAAGCCCACGATTGCGTTGGTTGTCAAAATCAAGTCGGGAGAGTCGACGTCCGTGACGTCTTCGACCCAGAAGATGCCGTTGGCGTCGTTGAACGTATCGTTTCCTAGGCCACCGCCGAGGCTGTCTCGGCCAGGCCCCCCTTCGAGAGAATCATTCCCTGCGTCTCCTAACAGCGAATCGTCGCCCGCGTTGCCTCGCAGAGTGTCATTATTTTCATCGCCTTTCAGCAGATCGTTGCCGCCGCCACCGTCGATGAGATCATTTCCCTCGCCCCCGCGGAGCATATCCGTGCCCGGCGAGCCAATGAGTGTGTCGCTGCCAGCGTCTCCGGTCATAAACACGTATCCCAACGTGAATCGCGACGCGTCGTAGCGATTGTTTTCCTCGCCTCCCACAATGATCGCAGCGCCGAATTTTCCTTGCAGCGTGTTGACCAGCGTCACGCGATCCGGTCCGGTGCCGACGATCCCACTGACACCGGTATTCGATAGCACGCAGTTGGTCATTCCGGCAACAGCGATGAAGCTCGTGACCGAACCAAAGAGCACATCTTTTCCGACAGTGGTGAACAGGAAATCTCGGCCGGTTCGCCCAACGAGCGTGTCATTTCCATCGCCGCCAATCAGGCTGTCGTCTCCCGCGCCGGCATCGAGCGAGTCGCTGCCGTCACCGCCGTTGAGTTCATCATCGCCAGCCCCACCGAAAATCGTGTCGTTTCCAGATCCCGCTTCGATCGAATCGTTTCCGCCGCCCCCATCGATTCGCTCGCCGATGGCTCCGCCGAAAATCGTGTCATCGCCACCACCCGCTTGAATTCGGATCGCCAAAATACGACTCCAACTCTGCGGTTGTATTCCCGTGAGGTCGATGTATTCCCCTCCGGAGGCTCCAAAGATGAGCAGCGTCCGGATTGCCCGTTTCTCCACGGCGTTCGAAAAGCGGTGCTCAAACTGTTCGTCGCCTTCGTGAATGACAAGGACGTTTTCGTCGTCATTCACCTCCAGACGCGACTCGCTTTGCAAGTGAACTTCCAGTTGCGATCCGTTGACAACGAATCGCGGTGGCGTGGAATCCGTATCGACTTCGGTGACCAAACTGGTCAACAGACTCCGTGGCTCCAAGACCTCGGCGGTCATTGGGAGTTGGTTCGTCTGTGGCTTGCGAATCGATTCGCGAGACCGGCGCAAAGTTTCTCCGAACCACTTGAGCCAGTGGGAAAAGCTCATGTACGAATCCTGGGAATGGTGGGACTTGGAATTGCCGAGCGGCAGGAGAAAAGGATGTGGGAATCCACGAGTGAAACTTCACGAATGGAAGTGGCTGTGCAGGTTCGGTTCAAACCGTAGTTCGCGCGGCGTCCCTTCCGCAACGGCAGTTTTCGCAATCGTGCGGCGCATCCAAGCTGCGTGTGCGCCACAGTTCAAATCGGTGCGGCCAAGGCGTCGCCACGATCGTTCATGACCTGCATCGCTGCTTGCACACGCGCCACTTCGGCACTCAAGTCGGCGAGATCGGGTGCGATGTGAATAGGCTCGCCGGTCAGCAAATGGATTTTCGAGAACGGCTTCGGCACCAGCAAGTCGGTCCAACCGGTTCCGAATCGCCAGCCTCGTTCGCAGGTGAACGACGTCGGCACGATCGCTCGTCCGGATTGTGAGGCGAGAAACACAATTCCCGCCGACATTTCGCGACGCGGACCGCGCGGGCCGTCGGGCGTGATCACGATGTGCTTGCCTTCGGCTTCTTCAATCAATCGCCGCATGGCTTGAGCTCCGCCTCGGCTGCTCGAACCGCGGATGGCCAGGATCCCCGCGCTGCGCAGTCCGGCATCGACCAATGAGCCGTCTCGATTTTGACTGACGAGCGCCGCCGTATGCCGATGCTTGCCGCCGAAAATCGGGATTAGCAATTGATCGTGCCACACGCAGTAAATGAACCGGTCTTCGCCCTCAACCGTGTACGGGTTCGTTTTGTCCGCTGTGTGAAATCGCAATCGCAGAGTCAGAAACAGGCCGCGAAAAACTAACACGGCGAACAGCCCGATCAACCAATTCACAACTTTGCCACGAATTCGCATCCTTGCTTCATCGTCCCTTCATCCAAAGAGCGACTTCCTCGCGAGCCCATTGATCGAGTCGCATCAGGTCGGTGAGGTTCGGAGACGGATCAAAAGTGTGTTGATCGAGAATGGCTCGGCAGGCTTGAGCGATGTCGCAGAAACGGAGTTGACCTGCCAGAAATCCCGCGACGGCTGCTTCGTTGGCCGCATTCAGGACCGCGCCGCAAGTACCACCACGAGACGCGACCTCGAAACCCAACCGCAAGGCCGGAAAAGCATCCAGATCCGGTGGCTCAAAGTGCAGATCGAAGGATTGTCGCCAGTCGAGCTTCGGGGCAATGCAGTCGCAGCGGTCAGGGTAGGTCAAGGCGTATTGAATCGGCAGCCGCATGTCCGGCGGAGACAACTGCGCGATTACGCTGCCGTCCACGAACTCCACGAACGAATGCACGATCGACTGCGGATGCACGACCACGTCGATTTGATCATCACGCAGACCGAACAGCCATTTCGCTTCAATCACTTCCAACGCCTTGTTCATCATCGTGGCCGAGTCGATTGTGATCTTCGGCCCCATGTCCCACGTCGGATGCGTGAGGGCGTCGCTTGGCGTGACATCTTGCAACTGCGCCAGTGTCCGGCCGCGAAATGGTCCGCCGCTCGACGTCAGCACGACGCGCCGTACTTCGGACTTCTGCCCGGCTTGCAAAGCTTGAAAGATCGCACTGTGTTCACTGTCGACTGGCAGCAGCGTGCTCTTTTTCCGCTTCGCCAACTCCATGACGAGAGGCCCGGCCACGACCAGCGTTTCTTTGTTCGCGATCGCCACCGTCTTGCCCGATTCGAGCGCGACCCACGTTCCGCGCAATCCCGCCGCGCCGACGATCGCGCTCACGACCACATCCACTTCGGCTGCTGAACAGACTCGCTCAATTCCCGGTTCGCCGAACAACACTTCCGTGCGCGGCGAAAAGCAGTGGGCGGCAATAACCTCGTCGCGCAAGGCCGCATCGGTAACGACCGCCCAGCGCGGCGGCGTCGCTTTCGACTGCTCTGCCAATTCGCGCCAGCGGCGATGAGCAGTCGAGGCCACAAGCTCAAGCCGCTGCGGTTGCGACGCCAACACCTGAAAGCAGTTGGTGCCAATCGATCCTGTCGCCCCCAAAATCGCGACTCGTTTCATGCGCCGTGCCTGCTCGTTTCCAGTGATGTCATTGCCTCGACGAATGTTAGGCTTCCCGCACCCGAGATTGAAACCCGTTTTATTGGCTTGTTTCGGCGTGCGTGCCGACGCCGCTGACGTTGTGGTTAAGTGGAAATACCAGGATTTCATGAATTGACGGCCTTCGATACGACCGATACGTTCTGTGTCCAACCTGCCTGAAATCAGCCAATTGATGAGACCGCCTCCTGACAGAAACCTTCGGATGTGGTAAGTCTGAGCAGGCCGAATGGCAAACTCCCTCCCGCCTCAATCCGAACGGAGCTTTCCCGATGCTCACCCTTTTCGGACGCAAACAGCGTTTTTGTGATGGCGTTGATCGCCGCAGCTTTCTGAAAATCGGCGGCTTCTCGCTGGGGATGTCGAGCGGTTTTTCGTTCGGGCTGGCTGACGTGCTGAAGGCTCAAGGTTCGGAAACTGGCAGTCGCCAAAAAGCCGTAATCAATATTTTCCTCGGTGGAGGACCGCCGCATCAGGACATGTGGGAAATCAAAGTCGATGCCCCCAAGGAAATTCGGGGCGAGTTCGAGCCGATCTCGACGCAAGTGCCGGGCGTGCAAATTGGCGAGTGTTTCCCGCGCATCGCGGGGATGTTCAACAAATTCGCGGCGATCCGATCGGTGGTCGGATGCGTGGACAATCACGATGGGTATCAATGCTTGAGCGGCTGGCCTCGCAACAAAGATGTCGCGATCGGCGGTCGGCCGAGCATCGGTGCCGTGCTGTCCAAACTGCGAGGGCCGGTGACGGCGAGCGTTCCACCATTCGTGGCGTTGGCGGCGAGGACTCAGCATGTGCCGTGGTCGGAATCCGGTGCTCCTGGATTTCTCGGTGCGGCGTGTCAGGCATTCAAACCGGACGGTCAGGGCATGGCTGATCTGACGCTCAATGGAGTCACGCTTGACCGCTTGCAAGATCGGCGAGCACTGCTGGGTGGACTCGACCTGTTGAAGCGAGAAGCGGATGTGAGCGGCATGTTGCGTGGCATGGATTCGTTCACGCAAGCGGCCTTCGGCGTACTCACGTCGAGCAAGTTGGCCGAAGCATTGGATGTATCAAAAGAAGACCCGGCTGTGCGCGCGGCGTATGGCGACGGCAAACCGTATCAGTTTCAGTACGACGGTGCTCCGACAGTCAACGATCACTTGCTGATGGCTCGGCGGTTGGTCGAGATTGGCGTTCGTTGCGTGACGCTGTCGTTTGGTCGCTGGGACAGTCACGGCCAGAACTTCGCTCTCGTCCGCGATCACGGTGGCAAGCTGGATCAAGCGGTCACGGCGTTGGTCGCGGATCTCGAACAGCGCGGCATGTTGAATGATGTCACAGTTGTCGTCTGGGGCGAATTCGGTCGCACGCCGCGCATCAATCCGGGAGCCGGCCGCGATCACTGGCCGCAAGTCAGTTGTGCCTTGCTCGCCGGCGGCGGAATGCGAACTGGTCAAGCGATTGGTTCAACCAATCGCCTGGGTGAAGTGGCCAAGGACCGCCCGGTCCACATGCAAGAGGTCATCGCCACAATTTACCACAACCTCGGCATCGACCCGCGGACCACAACATTCAACGACCCCGCCGGCCGCCCGCAGTATTTGGTCGAGCACGAACCGATTCGCGAATTGGTGTGATCGGTGGTATCGGTGTGAGGCACCACTAACCCGAAGCGTACGCGAGGGATAATGTGACGGGTACGTGTCACCCGCCTGCGCCTTTGACTGCGTCCTTGATCATCCCGACGTACCACAAGAAGAACTTGAAGACGAAGAACAGAATGAATAGTGCGACTAGTCCCCAAACCAGCCCACTGACGATCGTCGTTAGTGCTCTAAGGCTGCGGCGAGCTTGATCCTCGAACTGCGGACTCAGACGGTGCAGCATTTCCGGGACAGTGCCGGAGGTTTCCGCGACCGACACCATGTGCAAGTAGTCTTCCGGGAACAGGCCGCTCGCCTTGAGGGCCGTCGAGAAATCTTCCCCTTCATGGATTCGGCCAATCAGTTCGGGACCGGCGGCTTGAAACGCGCCGTTGTTCGTAGCTTTCAAACTCTCCGTGAGACTTCGGTTGATCGGCATTCCGGATTGCTGAGTCAGATAATACGCCCACGAAAACCGCGCGATCGCAAATGATCGCAGGCACGTTCCCAGCACCGGCACGCGCAACCACAGCGGGTCGAGCACATTCCTGACAAGGAATGTCCGCATCGCAACTTGGTAGCCAATCCACAAAGCAAATGCTCCTCCAAACGTGCATGTCAGCCAAGTGATCGCTCCGCTGACTCCTTTCAATCCGAACAGTAGATCGCTCATGTCCGGCCCGTCGTTGGGGCCACCGGTCCCTTGCCCGATCATTCCGAAAATCAGAATCAACAGCGCGATGACCAACACGGCTGCGACTAGCTGAAACATCGGCCAGGCGATTGCACCGAAGAACTCACGTTTCAGTCGCAAGTTGTTTTCGTAATGCTCGGCCAAGTGATGCAGCACTTCCGGTAAGGCCCCGGTCCCTTCCGCCATTTGGATCATGTCGATCATCAAGTCGGGAAAGACCCCCGTTTGACTTCTCAACGCCGTGGCGATTTCATTCCCCGCTGAAATCTGCTTCACTACCTCGGACAGTGCGTCGCGACAAACCCGATCGCCAGATTTGCTAGCGGCCAGCCGGAACGACTGCCGCACATCAACGCCCGATTCCAGCATCGTGCTCAACGAGCGGCACACATGTGCCAGTGTTTTCAGTCGAACGGCGGGCATCGTGGAATTCCTGAGGGTGATCCGACAGATGAATGCAACTCTAACAATTATTCCTCAACCTCAAACCAACTTTCACGTTGGCGTTTTTTGTTTCCGAATAGCCTAAGTGGAGACTTCTGATGCGAGTTGCAGTGATTGGCCGATTCTTTGTGGTCTTGCTGAGTTGCTGTCTCCCAGCGATCGGTCGCGCGAATGACAACGAAAAGCTGTTCGTTGCCGAGCCGTTGACCAAGCCGGGGGAGTTCACGCCGGGGATCGAAGGTCCGGCCGGAGACCTCGACGGCAACGTGTTCGCGGTGAACTTCAAAGAACAGGGGACGATTGGCAAAGTCACACCGCAAGGCCAGGGCGAAGTCTTCGTCACGCTCCCCAGCAAGAGCGTTGGGAACGGAATCGTGTTCGACAAAGCCGGAGCAATGTTCATTGCCGATTACGAAAGTCACAACGTGCTAAAAGTCGAAATGGCCACCAAGCAGATCTCGGTCTTCGCGCATCACGATGGCATGAATCAGCCCAACGATTTGGCGATTGGGCTGGACGAAGTCTTATGGGCCAGCGATCCGAATTGGGGCAACAGCACCGGCCAACTGTGGCGCATTGACCGGCAAGGGAAGATCACCAAAGTGGCCACGGACTTGGGAACGACCAACGGAATTGAAGTCAGTCCAGACGGGAAGACGCTGTACGTCAACGAGAGCGTGCAGCGCGGAATTTGGCAGTTCACGATCACCGCCGAAGGGCTGAAGGACAAACGGCTGCTAAAACAATTCCCCGATCACGGCTTTGACGGGATGCGCTGCGACGTGGACGGCAATCTGTATGTCACTCGATACGGCAAAGGGACGGTGGCGGTCGTGTCGCCAAAAGGGGAGATCGTTCGCGAAATTGATGTGCTCGGTAAAAGCCCTAGCAACATTTGCTTCACGGGGCGAGATGGCCGGACGGTCGTCGTGACCGAAGTGGAACAGACGCGGCTGGTGAAGTTTCGCGTCGATCGGCCGGGCCAAGCCTGGAAACTACGGCAGAAATGATTCATAGCCAGCACGCTCCGCGTGACGAGCCGAGCGTTTCACGGTGTATTCAAGTCCAGTCACTGTCTCCGAGTTGTAGAGCGCTCGCCTCATCATGCGGAGCGTGCTGGCAACGTTACGGTCGTTGCCAGCACTTCCAGCAACCGATCAATTTCGGGATCGGTCCCGACGGTGATTCGTAGTCCGTCAAGCAAGTTGCTGGGTGCGAACGGGGCATCGAGAAAGCGCATGTAACGGACGAGAATCCTTTGGGATTTCAGAGCTTCGTACAGTTCGCGATGGCCGCCGTCCGGGCGAGTGGCCCAAACAAAGTTGGCTTGGCTGGGAACGACAGCAAATCCCAGTTTTGTTAGTGATTCCGTCAGCCGCGCACGGGTGGCTCGGATGCGAGCGACGTTCGCCAGCATCGATTCTTGATCGCCGAGCGCGGCCAGCGTGCCGGCTAGTGTCAAGCTGTCGCAGTTGTAGCTGTCTTTGACCTTCCGCATGGCCGTGATCAAATCGGGATGCGCGATTGCAAAGCCCGATCGAATGCCAGCGAGGCTGTACGATTTGCTTAGCGTTCGCGTGACGATAATTCGCTTGCCGGCATCGCCGCGTTGCAGCAATTCGGCTTTCGCACGCTCGTCGGCGAAGTCAGAATACGCGCCGTCTAACACCAGTACTCCGCGCGGCGGGACGAGTCGCATCACATCGTCGTCGGACCAACGGTTTCCTGACGGCGAATTCGGATTCGGCATGAAGACCAGCTTCGCGCGGTCGATTACCGACTTTGTCGCCGACCAGTTCCAGGACCAATCAGGGTTGAGCAGAATCCGTTCGTGCTGCGTCCCCTGAATCTCCGCGAGCGACTCGTACAAGATGTAGCTGGGATACGGAAACGCGATCACATCGCCAGTGTCGGTGAACGTGCGAGTGATGATCGTCAGGTTTTCGTCACTGCCGTTGGCCGGCAGAACCCAATCGGGATCGACATCGAAAAGTTGGGCAATCTGCTGTCGTACCTGTGTGGCGAGCGGATCGGGATAAATATTGAGCCGCCCATTCGCGGCACGGGTGATCGCTTCGGCCACTTTTGGTGACGGTGGGTACGGATTCTCGTTCGTGTTGAGCTTCACCCAACCGGCGTCCTGCGGTTGTTCGCCTGGAACATAACCGTGCATGGCGTCGATGTTGGGACGGATTAAGGACATAGTGATGTTTCTAGAATAAGGCAGGCGGTCAGCGCGTGCTCTCGCTGGCGCTTCGGATTAGTTTGGCGAATCTCACGGCCGCGCGGTCGTTTCGTCAAGCAGCAGGTTCGCGAGTTTCCTGCCGGTCATCGAAAACGGGAAGTTCGCAAACTCGGTGGGCGTGACCCATTTGGCATCACGCAGCGTTGTCACCTCGCGCAAGCCGGAATACTCCGCTCGCCAGCAATCCAGCGTGATCCGAAACCGAGTGACGCAGTGCTTCAATTGGGTGAGTCGTTCGGCGATCCGCACCGTCAGGCGAAACTGATCCGCGACGCCGCGCTCCAAATCGGCGATCTGTTTCTTCTCGCGAGAGCGATTCTCTTCCGAGATGCTCAACCGCGGGAAGTCCCACAGCCCGGCCCAACGTTCGCCGTCCGCACGGCGATGAATCAAGTAGCGGCCGCGCCGACGGATCGCGATGTACGCCTCATGAAGTTCCGTAACCGCGACTCGTTGCGGCAACTGCGGAATGTCGGCTTGAATTTGCTCGGCGAACGCGCGGCAGGTCGGAGCCAGCGGGCATTCAAAGCATTCCGGAACGGTCGGCGTACAGACGGTGGCGCCGAGATCCATCAATGTTTGATGAAAATCGGCCGGCGACTTCGACGGCACGATCTCTTCGGCGAATTTCCAAAGCAAGCGTTGTCCGGCGGCAGAACGAGGGTCGCCACGAAAACCCAGTAAGCGGCAATACAGGCGGAGCGTGTTGGCTTCCACAATCGGCGCGGGGCAATTGAATGCAAACGAGACGATCGCTCCCGCCGTGTAACGACCGATCCCTGGCAAGCGAAGAAGTTCGCCGACCGTTTCGGGAAAGCGACCGCCGTCCTCGCGAATCGCCTGCGCCGCGCGATGCAAGTTGCGGGCGCGGCTGTAATAACCCAAGCCTTCCCAGAGCCGCAGTACGTCTTGTTCGGGAGCATTCGCCAGCGTGGTGACGTCGGGGAACCGCTGCATGAACCGCTCGTAATATGGCTTCACGGCGGCGACGGTCGTTTGTTGGAGCATGATCTCGCTGATCCAAACTTTGTACGGATCGCGACAGTTCCGCCATGGCAACTCGCGCCCGTTTCGTCGATGCCATTTCCGCAGTAACGGGCGGAGTCGCCGCAATCCGTTGACCGTTAAGTCGATATCGCTCTGGTCCATGACGTGGGAGTGTGACGAGTTCGAGGGGCTTTTGGAAAATGGATGGAACTCTGGTTACCATCCGGGCCATCGAACGCGGCTTTTGTCAGCGGGCCTGACGCGACGAGGTTAATTTCATGGCAGTCAATCCTGGCGGAACCGGGAAGAAACCTTCGTCATCGGTGCCTCAACGAGCAGCGGTCGAGGCAAAGCCGTCGGTATCTGCGAATCGTCCCCCCACCACCCCCACAAATGCGAAGCCGAACAGCACTGCAGCGACGCCGAATAGTAAGCCGCCCAATAATGCCTCGCCCAGCAAGCCCAACCCACATGGTTTGAATGAACTCAAGAAATTGGGGCGTTACACGATCGTCAAGAAGATCGGGCAAGGAGGCATGGGGGCGGTTTTCTTGGCAACGGACACGCAGCTCAAAAGGCAAGTGGCGCTGAAAGTATTGCCGCGTGAGAAGGCGGAGAACCCGATACTCGTGAAGCGATTCAAGGCGGAAGCGACGGCGGCCGCGCAGTTGCGGCACGAGAACATCGTGGCAATTCATGATGCGGGTGAAGCGGACGGACTGCTGTACATCGCGCTGGAGTACATCAATGGCGTCGATGCTCACACATTGGTCAGCAATCGAGGGTCGATACAACCGCAACGGGCGATGGACATCATCCGGCAAATAGCCCTCGCCTTGCAGCATGCTCATGGGCAGAAGATCGTGCATCGCGATATCAAGCCGTCGAACTTGTTAATCGGCAAAGACGGTTCGGTGAAACTGACGGACATGGGTTTGGCTCGTTCCGTCGATGAGTCGATGGAGACGAACATCACGCGCGCGGGGACAACGGTCGGCACGGTCGATTACATGTCTCCGGAACAGGCTCGCAATAGCAAGGCGGCGGACATTCGCAGCGATTTGTATTCGCTGGGAGCCACCTGGTATCACCTATTGTCTGGGCATCCGCCGTTCCCGGACGGCAGCATGCTGAACAAGCTGACCGCGCACACGACGAAGACTCGGCCGGACATCCGCGATGAAAACGATGCGGTGACGGAAAGCATCGCCGTGATAATCAAACGCTTGATGGCGATTGATCCGAAGGACCGCTATCAAACTCCCGCCGAACTGCTGTTGGATCTGGATAACGAGCAACTGACTCGCGGACCGACGTCGTTGAAAGACTTGGCCGCGCTGGCAGAGGGAGATGACCACGACGACGATGAGCCGCGACAGAAATATCGCAAGCCCGCCGCAAAGGAAGCCAAGCAGTTGATGGCTCCCACCCTGGAGATTCCGGTTCAGGCTCCCAAGCCGGTGGAGGAACCGCAGCCACCGGGAATGGATGCGGGAACGATCAAGCTGTTCGCGATTGGCGGGGTGGCGATCGTGGCGCTCGGCATTCTCGGTTGGATTATGCAGGAGTACGGCAGCGCGGTTTCGACCCCGGTAGGGCCGAATCCCTTCATGCAGCCCGCCCCGCCCGCCCCAACGCCAGCCGCCAATACTGACGATGAGGACAAAAAGCCGAGGCAGCTTTCGACTCCCGCAGTGAAGCCCACATCGCCGGAAGGGGAATTGGTGACTACCGCTCCGAATGCCAAAGTCGGCAGTGGGCAGTTGTATCTGCCGCCGCTGCTTCCGCTGGGACGAGACGGCGAAGTCCGATTTTATCCCGATTGGATCAAAGCCGGAGGAACACCCGCCCCGTCGAGCTTGAAAACGATTGCAGTTGGCGGTGGTCTCAACGGCCTTGATGAAGTCGCGACTCTGGAAGCCGCGTTCAAACAGTTACCGGACAGCGGGGGCATTATCGAACTCGTGGCGAATGGTCCGTATTTCCTCGGCCCCACACAATTGACGCAAACCGGAACGATTGTGATCCGGGCTGCGGGCGGAGCGGCTCCGGTCGTCGTGTTGGTGTCCGATCCCGATCAAGCGTACGACTCATTGCTGCAATACGGTCGCGGAGCGCTCACGCTGGAAGGACTGCATTTCCAAGTTTTCGCACGGCAATTCGCTGGCAACGATCCACTAGTCTGGATCGACGTCCGAGGCGGCGACCTGGCGGCAGTCAATTGTTCGTTCACGTTGATCGGCTCGCGTTCGGGTCCCACGTTTGTGTTTGGTGCCGAAGGGAAGTCGGAGCGTGATGCGGCGCAAAGTCCGTCGCGTGCACGACTGCTGTGTCGCGATTGCGTGATTCGCGGAGCGGCGCTCGGGGCGTTTCATCTCGATCAAACTGCCACCGAGTTGGTCGCAAGTCGAAGCCTGTTCGCAACCGGTTCGGCACCGGTGTTGACGCTCACGAATCAAGACTTGCCCGACGCCGAAACAAACAGCGAACCGTTACCGCCGAAGAAAACGTCTTCGCCGGTCAGTGGCCCATCGGGGACGAGCAAGTCGCCGACTCCGAAGTCGTCCAGCGGTTCGGCGGTGAAAAGCCCAACGACCGCTGCAGAGCGCAGTCTGCGATTTTTGTCCTGTACGGTCTTGTGCCGAGGCACCGCGTTCAGTCTGCTGCCGGGAGCGCGAGTCGCTTCGCCGCCGAGCACGCAAGTGATCGTCGTCAACTCCGTGCTTTGCGGTTTGGCTGGGCCAAGCAACTCGCCCGTGTTGTTGGCAATTCCCGGTTGGCAGAGCAGTCCGTTGCCCGGCGCGGGGCAAAGCAGCTATCCGAAATTGGAATGGGTGGTCGATTCGTCGCTGGTTTCCGGCTGGCAAAAGTTGATCTTGGAAGAGCCAGGTTCCACGTTGCTGATTCAAAATGGAGCCGGTTGGAAAAACATTTGGCAGAATCAAGCGGTCCTCGACGAATCGCAGTTTCAAACGGTGAACTGGCCGCGCACGCCGCCTTCGGACTGGGCCACACTCACGAAAAGTTCCTTGCTTCTGCCAGCCGACTTGGGCCGCAAGGGAACAGACGGACAACCTCCCGGATGCCCCGCCGGTGACCTGACTGATCCCACGCCGATCGCACTCGCGCGCGCCGACCATTTGGCCGATCGAGCGCGTTATCCGATCTTCGGTTGGGATGCGATGCGGTTCAACAAACCGATTGAGGTCGATGCGGGCATTGGGGACTTGGGCCACAAGTTGGCCTCCGAGAATTTGCCCAGCGATGCATCTGTGATCGTGCGTGGCAGTGGAACGTTTCCGACGACCCCAATCGTGGTCAAAAACAAATCGCTGCGAATTGAGTTTCAAAGTAACGGAGGCAATCCGCTCGTGTTGACCCCAATTCCCGGCAGCAAGCCGAGCGACCGCGAAGCGATGTTCGTGGTCGAAGGGGGATCGCTGGAACTGGTCGGCGGATCGTTTCGATTTCCGAATGGTGCTAAGCAAGCAGTGCCGCAAGTCTTCCTTAGCGTGTATGACGGCGACTTCTCGCTCAAGGGTTGCCAAGTCATCGGGCCAACAAATGAACCGAGCAATCAGTTTTCCGGTTTGATTCGCTGGAAACGGAGTTCGCCCGAATCGAAACATGCGGACGCGCCGTTTGAACGCAACTCCGGCCTGATCGTGGATTCGCAATTCCTCACGAGCAACAAACTCCTGGAAGCCGATCTGCGAAACCGAACGCTCGTGCTTCGGAACAGCTTGTTTGCTTCGATCAATGAAATGTTCGACCTGGACTTGCGCGGTCACGAAGGCCGGATCGGCGGCACGCTCGACGCTCAATGGTGTACGTTCGGAGCCGGCGGAAAATTCCTGTTTCAAGTGCAAGGAACCCCAGGAGCGGACAAGACGACTCAGCCACTGTCGCTGTTCATCGAGCATTCGGTATTGCTGAACTTGCAGGAGCTTTCCGGCTCGTCGACACCGCCGCTGCTGTTGTCTGTTCGCGACCATGTGCAGTCCAATCAACAAATCTCCTGGTGGGATCACGGCAATGGCTATCAATCGGGCTGGTCGCAGTTTGTCCGCGCGGCGGATACACCGTCGCGCGGACCGCAAACCTACGAAGCCGATTGGCAACGCTTGTGGGACGGCGACCGCATCGCACGCCCACTGATCGCGTCGGGTGGAGTTCGACTCGCCACCCAATTGCCGCCGCGCACCAAAGTTACCACCAGCGATTTTAAGCTCGCCACCGATTGCACCGCCGCCACCTGGGGACCGAACCAATCAAGCCTGGGTGCGAACCCCGCTGGCTCAGCCACGATCACTCGGTCGCGCACGCCCGACTCCGCCAGCCCAGTGAAACCCAATCCGAACAAGAGCATCGTGAAGCCAGTCAAGCCCGGCTTTTAATTTAGCAGTCAAGCGAATCTCAACGGATAATGTCATCGGTTGGACAGGAAACTTCCCGGCGAGTGTCGCCCGCTCTCGCTGAGAGCGGATCGTGAGCGCAGCTCGTACGGGTTCCGTAGCTTGATCTCTCCGAGTCAATCAACCGTAGCCGAAGCTCGTGAGAGTTCGGATTTCACGAGAACATCAAACGTCCGAAGTTTCACAACTTCGGCTACAGAACGTTCGGCAACCATCGTTAGCTCATGGACGGCGGCAAAGTCTATGGTGTGCCCACCGATGTCTTTCAACCACTGTCGCCCCGTCGTGGTCGCGGCTTCTTGCAACCGAGTCACCGCGCCGACAAAGTTCCCACAAGCTTCTCTCCCAAACAGAACCGCCGCTGAGTCGCTTGCCACGAGTCCGCGTCGATCCGCAAGCGTTCCAGCAACCGAACCGCCTCGCGAGGCACTGCTTTCTTACTCGATCGCAGCAGCCGGCTTGACCTTGAGATAACCCGTCAGCGACAAGCCTTGAAGCATCCCGGTCCGTTTCGCCCCGGCAAGTAACGCACTCACCGGTTGGTGCAAAGCCGAGAGAGAGGTTATCCGAAGGCATTGGCACTTCAACCAGTTGCTTCTCGCCACACTGTTATGCTCGCCGGCATACGGTGGCGACCAACATTGCCCCTTCCACAAGATCACTCGCCCGACTCCGCCGCGAGTTCGGCAGTCAGATTGGCCGCGAAACGGCAGGGAGTCGTTCGTGCTCGCGCAGTTGGGGATCAAAACGGAAAGCGTCGCGTTGTCGCCGTAAGCCGACCGATTCACGTTGATTCGGCGATGCTACCCAACCGTTGGCCGAAGTGTAACGTGTTGTGAATCCGCGACCCCGCCGTTGATTTTCGGCGACGCATTGCATTCCACTGCGGATCGCCGACACGCCGATCTCCGGGACAATCTGACTATTCTGTTCAAATGGTCATGTTTCTGAGCATTGGCCCCAAGTTTGCTTAGATCGTTGTCAGGTTGGTTGATTTGTTTCCAACGGGAGAGCGATGACCATGTCAGGCATTGGCGGAATCAGCGGATTTGGGGGAATCGACCCGTCGGCCGGGATCGGCATGGCCGGCTTGAGCGGTGCAGCATCCATAGCAAGCTCTCCGATTGCGGCTCAAGCAACAAGCGGAGCGGTGCCGTCAATGACGCTCTCCCCAAATATGCAATCGGTTGTTCAGGCGCTTGAGCAATTCAGTACGGCGGAGATTCTGTTCATGTTGATGGCAGCATCACGGCGTCGTGAGCAGCAACCCGTCTGCGGTAGCGAGATGATTGCCGGCATGGCGGTCGCCGCACTGATCGGACAGGGTTCACCCGTCACAACAACATTTGAGTCCTCCATGACCGTGCCCGTGATGGCCGGCGGGACGCTCAACGTCTCCGGCTGAAACCCCGTTGCCGTTCGATTTTTCAAACCGAGCCGTAACTGAACGGTTTGAAGAATCCTTTTACTCATTCGTGGGAGTTTCGGTATCGGATTTCTTGGGCAAGTCCGTGGCATCGAGTTCAGGTAGAGCGGCGGAACTCTTCTTCGGGGTCGACGATCCTTCGTCGTCCTTTTTCGGCAAGTCGTTCGCTTCGTATTCCTTAAGTTGGTCTTTCATTTCCTGAAGAGTCTGCTGATCGGCTCCAGCGGCCTCGGCGAGTTCAATGGCTCGGGCTTGGGTTCTTGCGGCAGCGGCCTGATCGCCATTGACGAACAAAGCTCGGGCCAGCGTATCGGCGATGAGCGGGTGCTTTTGTTTCGCCAATTTGTCGGCTTGCAGCGCGGCCTCTAGCGCCAACTTTTTCAGTGGTTCAGCAACGTCCCCTTTGCGTTCGGGCGAGACCACAAGCCACGCCACTTCGTTGCAGAATTTCGGATTCTTGCCGCGCGGACCACTGAGTAAGTGCCGCCCTTCTTCCAGAGCCAACTCCGCGTGCTCGCTTAATTGGGTCAAGACCTGAAACTTCATGAGCGACAGATTCTCGGCCTGCTTGGGATATTCTTTGATCAGCTCTTCAATTCCTGTCAACGTCTTTGCCGTCACGCCATTTTGCAGCAGCGGAGCCAGCTTTTGATTCAGCTCTTGTGCTTCGATCTGTTCTTGCATTTCCGCCAAACGCTTGTCGGCCGCCTCGGCGAGATTCCACGAGCCATCCAGTATTTGCGACAGCGATTCATCCAAGGTCATCGGATGAGCGATGTTGGCGATCAGGCCTTTTTGATTCACCACGAATGCCGTCGGGATACCATCGACTGCGGCCGCCTTTAGCCAAGTCGTATTCATGACGCCGTTGTCCCCGGTCTCGCCGTCGGGAACGAAGTCGCGAGCGATGCGATATCCGATCGTGTCGCCGTTCGTCGCCAGGAATCTTTCGGCAGCCGATTCGTCCCGTTCCATGACGTTGACGCCAATGAACGTCACTTCGGGATGTTTCTTTTGAAGTTCGGTGATGTGCGGCATCGACTGGATGCACGGGCCGCACCATGTCGCCCAAAACTCAACAACATACACCTTGCCCGACTCAAATGCTTCGACAGGGTCACCCTTCAAAAAGCGGCTGACTTTCAGCGGCGGTGCCTTCGAGCCGATGTTGAGGATCGAAGACGCTTTCGCCGCGACTGCGACTTCATTGGCAGCAGTTGGCGTCGCTGACGAATTCGAGGATTTCCCTTTTTGCATTGACTCGGACTGCTGCGAACAGCCCACGACCAACAACAACAGACTCAACCAACAACGAGTCATCACAGCACCCTTTTGATTTTGTTTGGAACATCTCGATTCGCAAGACACTAACGCGAAGCGCCAGCACGGACGAACGCTCCACCAGACCCGGAATGGATCACTTTTCGGAACGCCTAGCCTCGCTCACGCTTCGGGTGAATGTCGAGCCAAGCGCAGGATACAACGGGATCGCGAGTAACGCGATTGCAGGACACCAAAACAATCCACCGCCAGGGCCGAGCGCGATCATCAGCAAATGTTGCAACGGCATCATCGACAACGTCACCGCCAACAAAGCTCCAAGCACTCGCAGACACTGCGGAATCGAGCTGACCGACAGTCCGATCGCGGCCAGTTCTGGCAGAAAAGCCAGATGACTGAACTCCGGCATGATCACACTCACACTCAATCCTGCCAGCGACCAATTCACCCAAGTCGCCGCCCAGACAGATTCGTAGGAACAGCGGCTCAACAACCAGCGAGCGATGCCCAGGCTCGTGGCCAGTGCGAACAACCAGAGCACTAAACAAAGCACCGGCCCATGTGAAACGAATTGTCGCGGCAGTAAACCGATATCACGCCACAGCCGACCTAAAAACCAACCTTCAGTGCCCACCGCAATCATGACCAACACGGAACACAATCCACACAGGGCCAAAGTGCGAACCGCTCCCGCTTCCAACAGCCGATGTCGATTCACGGCCAATATCGCCAAGCAGCCGATAACACCGATCGGCATGCACCACGACAGAGGACAATGCACGACGTACCAGCCGAACACATCGAAGTACAAAGCGTCACCGGTCGAGCTGGGTCGCAAGTCTTCCTCCACGATGTGCCCCGCTAGTCTCAGCACGATCTCGCCGTAATGCTGCAAGCTGCTGCGGTCGAGATTCGGCAGCGTGTCGTCCGGCGTGTGATATCGCTGGGCGTCGCCGATCATCGCAAAGTTGAAGCCCTCCCAGCCGGTCTTCCGAAACTGAGTGAAGTCGCTCCCATTGGGCATCAGGCGATACACGGCGGTGAACGGCGACCCCGTCACGCGCGGCCGAGCGATGTGATTGATCCAAGCGGCAACCTGCGAACGATTTCCCGGCGACGTCTCGTACATCAGCACCGGACCGCTGGTCCCTCGCGCATCGAAGTTAAGCACGATCGGATGCCGCGCCGACAACGGATGCCGTCGAGCAAACTGATCGGCACCAAGAGTCCCCAACTCTTCGCCATCCGTGAACAGCAAGAACAACGGCCGCTTCAATTGACCGTCCGTTCCCGCATGTCGTTCGATCAACACGGTCGAGGCTTCAATGATCGCCGCTACGCACGCCCCCGCATCGCTGGCTCCCGGCCCACCTCGGCAAGAATCGTAATGGCTCGACAACACCAGCGGCCGAGCGTCCCGATTCGCCACCTGCGGCCACTCGGCCAACACGTTGGACAACTGAGCCTTCACCTCATTCGATTCCACAACGGCCGACTGCACATCAATCCGCCAGCCGCGAATCCGCAGCATCTCGACCAACCGATCTCGCACCAATTGATTCTCGATGCTTCCGGTGTAATGCGGCTTCGGGGGAAACAGCTCTTCATGAATCTCCGCCGCCCGCTCAGCCGAAAACTCGCCGATCGCGACGTCTGCCAGCTTCGGTGCCGGACCCCGATAACACCACCACGTCAACCCTTCAACCGCGACGTAAATACACATCGCCATGATCAACACGGGCCGACGCAATAACATCTCCTTTGTCCTTCACTTCCGTGGTGATGCCTTTGTTGTGATCCATGCTTTAGGCGACGGTTGCGGGATATTGAAAGACGGGAGTTTCCACGACGCGCACGGGAGCCTTTTGCTCCCAGACAATTTGCTGTAATCGCTCCACCGTCTCGGGCGAAAAGAACCGCTCGCCGGTGCGCAACGACACGCGCGCAGGAACATTCTCAACGACCACAAACCGCCCGTCAGTTTGCAACGTATACGTCACCTGCTGTTGCACGAATTCTTCTTCCGACGAATCAGCAATCATCTCAACTTCTCCTCTGCTTGAAGTCGGTCCATTCGTCCGAGTCAGGTTCGTACGCCGTAATGATTTTGATCAAAGGTCTTGAGGGGTGGCTACATTGAATGTGAATCGGCCGACCCGCCGCAGTAAAACCCAGAACCAAACAACTCGCCCCGTACTTGTCGATTGGATAGTCTTCGATGACCTCACCGGTCGCAAGCGCTTCGCGCAGCTCCTGGACCGAGATGTGTCGCAACGCCGTTTGATCAACGGCATGTTGCGAAAACTCGAAATCGCCGGAACCGACTTTGACTCGGATTGCGTCCACGAGTGTCATGCAACCATCCTAGCCCGCTGCTGCTGGTAAAGGAACGGCGACAATCAAGGCGAACGGGGCGGCGTCAGTCCCCGGTGATGCGTGAACTGCGGTCAAACCGGGGGGCTGACGCCACCCCGCTCGCCAACATTGACCACGGTCTGTAATTGCCGAACGGTCGAGCAAGTCGTACTCTTGATTGCCAATTCACAGGGCCGCCGTTCGGAACAACTCCTACTATCGAAAAACTCAACCCGACCGTTCGAATTTTCCACAAAACGAGACAGGCAACGCTCACGCAACACAATTAACCCGCCGAGTCCGTGAAGGCTGCCTGCGGTTCAATCGAAAATCAAAATCGCCAATCGAAAATCCATTTGGTGTCCGATGTCCACAACTGCCACGACTCCCGAACGCTCGCACGCTCCGTATGCGGAGCCGGATGAGTACATCGATTACCAGCTTCGCAAGACACAGGCGGGGATCAAGCGGACGGACATGCTGACGGCCGCTGTCGTGTCGACCACGATGCTGATCGGCTATGTACTGTTGTTTGTGATCAGCGACCACTGGCTGTTTGACGGCGGAATGAATGGCACCATGCGGCTGATCATGTGGCTGCCGGTGGTCGGCGCTGTCGGCTGGATGATCGGCTCAAAGATGATCTGGCCGGCATTGAGAACCGTCAGCGGATTGTTCGCAGCGAAAACACTCGAAGCTTCCGCTCCGGAATTTCGCAGCAGCTTGTTGAGCTTAATCGACCTGAAGCGATCCAAGCGGCCGGTCGCCCCGATCATCATGGCCACAATGGAAAAGCGAGCGGCCGTTACGTTCACGAAGTTCAACGTCGATGACGTGATCGACAAGCGGCTGTTGCTCCGCACGTTGTATGTGCTGTTCGGGATCGTCGTCGCGTTCTGCCTGTATTCGGTCATCAGCCCGAAGAAGCTCGGTCCGTCGGTGCTGCGAGCGATCTTGCCGTTCTCGAATGTTCGCCCGGCCACGCAGACAGAAATCCTCGAAGTCAAACCGGGACACGCCAAACTCCGAGCGGGGGGTTCGTTGGCGATCGAAGTGCAACTTCGAGGTGCAACTCCTCCAGACGTCCGTCTGTTCTTCACGACCGCCGACCGCCGGTTCAAGAACGAACCGGTCGAACTCGGTCCCACGACTGACGCTCAGCGTTATCTCGGAACGCTCGGACAAGACGAGCAAGGATTGCTGCAAAACTTTTCGTATTTCGTCGTGGCCGGTGATGCTCGGTCGCCGGATTACAACGTCGAGATCATCACGCCGCCGTCCGCCACAGTCACGGGCGTTCGTTGTGAATTCCCGGTCTATACCGAACTCGACCCGACCACGCAGATGGGCGGAGCAATCGACGTTTGGGAGCGGACGGCCATCACGATCACCGCCGCCACGAACATGCCGGTAGAGCGAACCGAGTTCGAGCTCTCCGACACTCAAGATTTCGCCGCTGCCGCATCGTATCCCGGCCCATCGCCGAAGTTGGATGACGGCGGCAAGCGACTGACAATCAGTTGGCGAGCGGACCCACGACAAGCGGGTGTCGCGCTGCCGGGTCAGTCGAACTCGCCGTTTCCGAAGTTCTACCGCGTCAAAGTTTGGGATGCCGAAGGCCATCCCGATCCGAAGCCGGCCGTGTATCCGATCAACGTCCGCATCGATCAACCGCCGCAAGTCGTCTTGCTCGACCCGAAGACCAACCTCGAAATGCCTGCCAACGGAATCGTGCCGCTGGCGATCACCGCGCGCGATCCCGACTTCAAGCTCCGCACCGTCAGCCTGAAGATCGCTCGCGACGGCAACGACGTCACGGACGAAACGCTCTTCGATGGAGCACAGCAAGAAGTCTCGCTGCAACACGATTTCGCACTCGAGCCGCTGCGGCTCAAGCCCGGTGACAAAGTCCGCTTCTGGATTGAAGCTCAGGACAACCGCCTGCCGACTCATGGCTTGGCCAAGACCGCGCCGCTCGAAATCACAATCACAGGTCGAGTCACCAAGGACGAGGCGAAGAAACAACTCGCCGAACAAAAGCAAGAACAGCAGCAACGCATCGACGAAGCGCTCAAGAACAACGAATCCGGCACCGAGCGGACGGAACAACAACCGTCCGACCTCAGCGATCCGCCGGAACAACAAGCGAGAGACACCAACGAGCCAGAACAACGTCCGCGACCAAAATCGGACGATCCGAACGAAGATCGGCCGAACCCGGACCAAAAGGATCAACAGCCCGGCGACGGCAAAAAAGCCGAAGGTCAGACCGGTAGCTCCAGCAAGCCGCCCGACAAACAACAGCCCGGCGGCAAATCCGACAAACCGCAATCCGGTGGAACGAGCAAGTCCAACGATCCGAAGTCAAACGACAAATCCGATCCCTCCGCAAATCAGAAACCGGGCGGCAACCAGTCGCTGAAAAACGACGGCACTGACGACGATCGCGCACTGCAAAAGATTGCCGATCGCGAACAACGGCGCGGACGCTGGCCAAAGAATAAACCACAAGACTCTTCAACCAACAATCCGCCACAGGATTCGGACAACAACCCGTCCAACAAGCCGATGCCCGACATGTCCGACATCACCAACAAGCCGTCATCCCCTGACAAGCTACGCGATACGCAAGACAAGCCAAACAAACCCGCCAAGCAACCAGGTCAACCGGGTACAAAATCCGATCAGCCCGACGCACTTCAAGCCGACAGCGATTCAGCGAACAAGCCGAATCTAGATGCCGATCCGAGCGCGAAGCCCAACGAATCGAACGACGACAAAAAGCCCACGAAGCCCGGCACTCAAAAATCACAGCCCAACAAGTCACCGAAAAACAGTGACCCGGATAAATCCCAATCGCCAACTGGTGACGATCCAAAGCCGAACGATTCCACCGAAAATCCGGATTCAGATTCGGGGGACAAACCCAAAGACAAACCCAAAGACAAATCAATAGACCAAACCAAAAAACGTCCCGGCGGCAACGATCCGAAGGCCGCGAATGATGCCGACAAGCCGAACGACCCCAGTGACAATAAGCCGATGCCCGGCGAAGGGGACGACAAGCAACAGCCCGGATCGCCCAAGAAAGACACGTCCGATAAACCCAACTCCGATCCAAAGAACGAAGGCTCGGACAAAAAGAAACCAGACGCTGGTTCTGACAACGAAAAGCCAACTCAACCGAGCGACGACAAAAAACCGAGCGGCAAGCAACCGTCATCGGACAACACCGATGACATGAACGCCACCGACAAAGTCGACAAACCAGAAGGTCAAAAGCCAGGGCAAAAACCGAAGTCTGCGGACAAGAACGCCGCGCCAGACAAAGACAGTCCAGACGATAAGGCCGATTCGCCCAAGAAGCCAAGCCAAGGCAAGAAGCCTGACGACAAACAAAATGACTCGTCCGACAAGCCCGGCCAAGAGTCGCCGGATGACAAACCACAATCCGGCAAAAAGCAGCCCTCACCCGACGGAGAGAAATCTCCCGATGGCAAACCGTCATCGGAGGGAGACAAAGGACCGAAAGGTAAAGAAGAGAAATCGAAATCCGACAAACTGGGTGACTCCGACAAACCTGGCAAGTCCGACAAGGCAGGTAAATCACCGAGCGAAAAACCGGGCGACAGTGATTCGGAGGGCGATTCAAAAGGTGGCAAACCTTCGGACAAGCCGAAGCCTGGAAGCGGAAAGCCCGGCAAAGGGTCACCGTCCGATAAGAAGTCCGACGGCCCATTAGGCAAAGCATCCGGCGGTTCCGGCGGCGGTGCGATCCCCGGTGACACCGATGAGAGCGACGGTCGTGGCCAACCTCGTGACAAAGAGGCCAAACCCGCTCGTAAACAAAGCGACCAATCCGGTTCTGGAGCAGGGTCGAGCGACACTGAACCGCAGAACGATCAGTTCACGAAGGAAGCGGCCAATCTGGTGCTCAAGCGGTTGCAAGGTGAACTGGAGCGAGGCGATGTCGATCAAGAATTGCTTGACGAACTTGGCTGGACACCGCAGCAAATGACGAAGTTTCTGGAACGCATGGAACCGAATTTCGAGGCCAAGCCAGAGGACAATTCGCCGGCCGCGAAAGCTCGCCGCCGTCAGTTTGAAGAAATGCTCCGCAATCTCGATCTCACCTCGAAAGCTCAACGCCGCGACGACACGAACAAAGACAAACAGTCCGGCGACGGCGTCGGCTCAGTCCGCCGCCCGCCCCCGCCCCACCTGCGCGAATGGTGGGAGTCGTACACCAAAGGGCTGTCAAAGAGACAAGCGGCCGAACCGTCGAAGAAATAAATTCAGGAATTAGAATTCCGCGCTTTTCGGAACGCGCGGGAAGGGGATGCAGTCGCGGATGTTGGTCATGCCGGTGATGAGCTGGATCAGCCGCTCGAAGCCCAGACCGAAGCCGGAATGCGGGACCGTGCCGTAACGCCGCAGATCGACGTACCACCAATACGTCGCGGGATCGAGATGACACTCCTTCATTCGATCGAGCAACACATCGAGCCGCTCTTCGCGCTGACTGCCGCCGATGATTTCGCCGACTCGAGGGACCAGCACATCCATCGCTCGCACGGTTTTTCCGTCGTCGTTGCAGCGCATGTAAAACGGCTTCAGCGTGCGCGGGTAATCGAACAGGATCACCGGCTGTTTGAAATGCTGCTCGGTCAGAAATCGCTCGTGTTCGGATTGCAAATCGCCGCCCCATTCGATCGGGTACTCGAACTTTTGCCCGGACTTTTGCAATAGATCAATCGCCTCGGTGTACGGCAGACGGATGAATTCGTGATCGAGGATGTTCCTCATCGTGCTAAGCAGTTCGTGTTTCTCATCGATCCGCTCGTTGAAGAACGCCATGTCCGCTTCGCACTGTTGCATCACGTCGCTGATGACCGACTTGATGAACGATTCAGCCAGCTGCATGTTGTCGGTCAGTTCGTAAAATGGCATCTCCGGTTCGACCATCCAAAACTCGGCGAGATGTCGCGTGGTATTGCTGTTCTCCGCGCGAAACGTCGGACCAAAGGTGTAACAGTCACCGACTGAGCAGGCGAAGATTTCTGCCTCAAGCTGCCCGCTGACCGTCAACGAAGCCGGCTTGCCGAAGAAGTCGAGTTCAAAATTGACCGGCTTTCCCGACGCGGCCAGCTTGTGCAGGTCGAGCGTCGTGACCTGAAACATCTGCCCGGCCCCTTCGCAATCGCTGGTCGTGATCACGGGCGTTTGGATGTAACAAAAGCCTTTCGATTGAAAGAAGTTGTGAATCGCCGTCGAAGCCGCGTTCCGCACGCGTGTGATCGCACCGAATGTGTTTGTCCGTGGTCGCAGATGCGCGATCTCACGCAGAAACTCGAACGAGTGACCTTTCTTTTGCAGTGGATACTTCAGCGGATCGGCTTCACCGAGCACTCGAAGCGATTTCGCATGAACTTCGATCCGCTGCCCTTTGGCTGGCGACTCCTTGATCTCACCTTCAATCGCGATGCTCGCACCGGTCGTGACGTGCTTGATCGCATCGGCGTATCCGGGCACGTTTGCATCGATCACGATCTGCAAATTGGCGAGGCAACTACCGTCATTCAGCTCGACAAACGAAAACGCTTGCTTGGAATCTCGCCGCGTGCGCACCCAGCCGCGCACATCGACGATCTGTCCGGCCTGACCGTCCTTCAACGCTTGAGCCACTCTCATCCGAATCACGTCAGCACTCCTTCGCCTCAGCCCCGACCCCTCATCGTTTAGATTGGCGAAGGCTAGGCACTTCTTTGCAACGAGTCGAGTTCATTCGATGCCGCCCGTTTCGCCGATCACCGTCGCTCGAGCCGTCAGTTCTTCCGGCGCGGCATGGGCTAGTCGGCTGCGAGCGTATCCGAAGAAGTACGTCAGGCCGATCGCGTACATGGCCAAGGTCAACCAGAGCACAATCGGTTCGTTCAACCAGCCGTAGACCAACGCGGCGAAAAGGCTCATCACGATCACCAGAGCTGGCACGAACGGGTACAGCGGGACTTTGTACGGACGCGGCATTTCCGGCTCTTTGGCTCGCAAAATGAACAGGCAAATCATCGCCAATATATACCAGATCAATGCGGTGAGATTGCACGTCAGCACGGCGACCAGCACCGCGGACTCGTTGAAGTATCCCCAGATCACGAAGCCCGCGACCACCAGGCTCCAGACACCGATCGACACGTCGGGGGTGCGTCGCACTGGATGCAAATGACCCAGGATCGAGGGCAGATATCCCGCGCGGCCCATCGCGAACGATTGCCGGCTGACGGCGAAGATCATGCCGTTGTAACTGGCCACCATGCCGCAAATCGCCAACACCGAAAACGCGATCAAATGCGGCGAATGAGCTGCCTCTGGCCACACCTCTCGATACACCATCGGCAGCGGAAACAACACCATCGCGTCGCCGGTCTTTTTGTAGTCGGTGCCAGCGGTCACGGTGAAAAACCAGGTCAGCACCACCAAGACGATCAACGTGATTTGCGCATAGGTCAGCCCGCGCGGGATCGAGTGATGCGGTTCGTTTGCTTCTTCCGCCGCCAAGGCGACCGATTCGATGATCACCAGCCACCAGATCGCATACGGAATGGCTTTGAGCACGCCGGACCAACCGTCGGTCAGCAGTGGCTCGGTGAAGATTCGTTCGATCTTCACACCCGGAATGCAGGCGATCCAAAACCAGACGAGCGCGAGAATCGCTCCGTAGGTCATCCACTCCATGATCTTGGCTTGCTCTTTCGCGCCGATCCATTGCAGAAGCGCGAACAGAGCCACCGTGACCAGTGCTGCGGCGGTTGTAACTTTTCCCTGCGGCAATCCTTGGAACAGCAGATTCAGAATGAAATAGACGTAGCCGCCTGTGGCAATCGCGGTTCCGATCGTCGCGAACAAGCTTTCCAGAAACATCGACCAGCCCATGACGAACCCGAGCCACGGCCCGACCGCTCGGCGACCGTAAGCCAGCGGGCCGCCGGCAAACGGCATCGCCACCGACAGCTCTGAGAGTGCCAACACCCAAGCCATGTACAACACGCACACAAACAGCGTTGCGATCAACATTCCGGTTGGCCCGGCAACACCCAGCCCGCCGTTCCAACCGAAGTACTCGCCGGTGATGACCGCTCCCACGCCCAACGCCCAAATCTGCACCGTCCCCATCGGCTTCTTGAGCGAATGCTCGTCTAGATATTTTCGTTCTTCTGGTCTGAGGGAAGTTGCGTCGATTGGCACGTTGAGATCTGGGCGTGATTCGTTCATTTGTGCCTCGCGCGCCGCAGGGGTGGGGTGTACGACTCATTGGAGTTGGCCGACACCATGCCTTGAAAATCAGAACGTCGTCATCGGCCAATTCTGAAAGTCGTACACCCCACTCCGCGATTCACCACCTCGACAGTTAACCGTGACGCTCAAGACTTGTTGTGAGTTCACAATCCGAGCACATCGGCCATTGAGTATAAGCCGGGTTGTTGGCGGACGATAAACTTCGCGGCGGCGAGTGCACCGTAAGCGTAGCTGTCTCGTGTGTGGCTGCGGACGGTGAGGTCGATCGTTTCGCCCATCAATCCGAAGACGATTGTGTGTTCGCCAACGTTGTCTCCCGTGCGGAGCGCGTGATATCCAATCTCGTCACGAGGCCGCAATCCGGGACGACCGCTGCGGCCGTGAACGTGTTTCGTTTGACTCATTTCTTCTCCCACGATTTGCCCAAATCGCAGGGCCGTACCGCTGGGAGCGTCTTCTTTGAACCGATGATGTCGCTCAATAATCTCGACATCGACCCCATCAGCGTTCCCTTTCAAGACGCGAGCCGCATCGCGCACGAGCTTCATCATCAGATTGACGGCCACACTCATGCTGGGTGACCACACAATCGGAATTTTCGTCGCGGCAGCTCGGATGGCCGATTCCTGGGCTCCGTTGAAACCGGTCGTCGCCACGACCAGCGGAATTCCACGCGAAACGCACATCGGCACCAAATGCTCGGTCGCTTCCGGCACCGAGAAGTCGATCACAACGTCAACAGCTGCCGACAACTCCGCCACGATCGGCACGCCCGTCTTGCCACATCCGGCTAATTCACCCGAATCCTGACCCAATCGCGGACAATTCGGTGAGTCGAGCGCCGTCACCAATTGCAACTCAGCATCCTGATGCGTGCAGGCGATCAGCCGCTGGCCCATGCGTCCCGCCGCTCCGTGAATCGCGACTGAAATCTGCTGACTCATGCTGTCCCTTTCTGCTACTGAAACGTAGCCGTCACCGCTCGGCGTGGCGGCGGCTACCTACTGTGTGATTGCGGTCAATGTAGTCAGGCGAAACACTAACCCGAAGCGTAAGCGAGGGCGAGTGTTCCGAATGTCAGAACACGGGGGTGGTCGGGGCCGCAGCCTCGACAGTTATGAATGTCTTGACGAACATCGGCTGCGATGAGATCGTGATTTTCGACCAAGGAACGCGCTATGTTGTCTTTTGATTCAATCGCGGACGGCTACTACTGCAATCTGAACCTCAGCACTGAGATGGCTCTGCCGTCCGCTCGCGAAACGATCTTGGGATTTTTCGAGCGGATGCAAAAGTCGTATCCATCGCTGCGAAATTTCTACACGCGTGAAACGGGCGACGTCGTGATCGAAGAGGACAAGGACCTCGGACATCATCGCTGGGTGTCCGTTGAACCGAAGCGAGTTTGCAGCGGATTCCTGAACCCGCCGGACATCGATACCGCTTTTGAGCAGCATCGGTTGGTGTTGGAATTATTGCCGTACATGCTGTCGGTTAGTCCGCTGGACTGCGAGGCGATCGACTTCATGATGCGCTTCGACATGGCGTATCGCGGCAATCACGACGAACTGGTGGCCGAGGTGCTCGGTGGTAGCTCGGCGTTCGACGGGTTGATGCGCGCGCCCGGCATCCGAGTCATCAATTACGAGCCGGCCATCACGCTGGCTCTCGACGAAACCTGCCGCATGCAAGCTCGCCTGATGGTTGAAACGCGAACGAACGCATATCAAGTCCGGCGCGGCGAGTACCCCGAAGAAAACATCAGCGTGTGCTTCACCGTGCGACACTACGGCAGCCTCGAACCCGGCCGCTCGTTCGAGCAAACTTTGCAGTCGTTGCGCGAACGAAGCGAGGAGTTGCTCGAAGAATTAGTCGTCGAACAAGTCCTGCGACCGCTGGCGCAAGCGATCGCCACAAAGTAGCGAGTTGCTGACTGAATCGAACCAATCGCACATCCCGCTCGGCGACAGTTAGTCCTGCAGCTTGAAGTCATGCTGATTCTTGCCAGCAGTCACATTCACCTTAAACGGCGGCTTCTTCGCGTCCGCATATTTCGCAGGAATCGCCGTGGGACCATCCGCCTTCGGTGGCGGATTCTTTCCGATCCCCATCATTTTCTCATAATCTTCCGAAGTTACCGGTGTCGAGCCAGCCACCGCCGCACTACTGATCGTCACCGCGTTCTGACCGATCACGGCTCCATCATTTTTCTCAAACATCGTTAGCTGGTAGTTCCCGTCGGCGTCGGTCTCGCCAACGGCCAATCGCGGTGCCCCTTCAAAGGTGAACGTCACCATGGCCCCACCGACAGGCTTATCGCCATAGGTCACCTTTCCCTTGACGGCGGCAAGGTTCAGTTTCACGTCGTCTCCCGAACATCCGATTAATGCCAGAGCCACCAATCCGCAAAACTTCCATTGAAACCCGCGAGTCATCTCGGCTAATCCTTATATAGCAGTTTGTAAAATCAGGAAAATTGGGAGGTCAAACGATAACTCGACTAAAACTCTCCAACGACCTTCCCATCACGGCGATCGCCCAGGCGCTGATAAGTTGTGTAATCAATATTCTGGTTGATGAACTTGACGACGCCATCTCCCAGTAGAAAGTGCGCACCAGAATTGTGGCGTGATTTGAACCCCATTGATGTTGTCCAATTCGCGTCGTTGTAGCACCCACCGGTGCCACCTAAGCCTTCGCCTGGACAGGTTGGGAAGTTGATTGGTGCTCGAGTCGCGATCCACAAGCTGTTGACGTTGAACACGCCGTGCCGGGCATGATCGCTGCATTGGGGTCGCATCTCTCCCATGAGGATTGTGAACGACAGCCCGTCCGTGACGTCCTTCATTCTGGACACATACGCGTGCCGACTCCAACAGCCCGAAATCTGGTTGCCATCACTGCTGTCGGAATGATCGGCAGCGCCCGTCCCGAATGTGTTCCCTGGATAAAGCGAGCAACCATTTCCCGTCTCGCGTTGGGCACCGACGCTAAATGAGTAGTTGGAAACGGCCCAGCCATTCACTCCGTTCGCGCCCGGATTCGGATTGGGCGGGGTGGTATCACTGGGGCACAACAGCATGGGGAATGAAGTTTGAAAATAGTTGCTTCCGGCCAGCGGCACCGTCCAATTAGCAGGCTGTGCGTTGAAGTTGATGGTCTTGTACAGCGGAGTCTGATCGAGATAGGGAAGCAATTGCGCCATCGGTCCGGTTTTCACCGAAGTGGCAAAGGCCCCCCCCGCGTTGCCATTGACCGGGAAGATTCCCAACGTGTCGTGATAATTGTGCAGCGCGAGTCCGTATTGCTTGAGGTTGTTCTTGCACTGCGAGCGACGCGCCGCTTCACGCGCTTGCTGGACGGCAGGCAGCAGCAGGGCAATCAAAATGGCGATGATGGCAATGACCACTAACAATTCGATGAGCGTGAAGGCTTTTCTGACGAACCGATGGTTTTGCATAGTCCAACTCCTACGAATTTGAAAAAAGGAGAAATCTGTGTTCTTGTGGTCTATCGTCGAATCGACAAAGCCACAATGAAAACGTTGCCGAGATTAACAAAAAGTAACGTTTTTGAGGTTAATTCGATAAAAGCCACGGACGATTTTGATGGGGTTCTTCGCTGGACGGTATCTTCGGCGAGGAAAAGAATGGCGTGGCGTGAATGGTTGTTTCCAGTCTTTTATTGTGTATCGCGGAGGAATCGTCATTCTGATGTCGCGTCCCCTTCAACTTCGATGTCTCCTGACGGTCGTTGTGTTTGCCACGATGGCATGTGCTGGCTGGTGGTGGTCTCGCCAAGTGACGCCTGAGGCGACTTACCAATCCGCCTGGATTTCGCTCAAGAAAAATGATTGGAAGGGCGTTTCGAAATCGATTGACGATTTGAAAACATCTCCCGGACATGCCAGCCATCGTCATCTGTTGCGCGGGGCCTTGTTGCTACGAACGGGCAATGCTCCGGATGCGCTGCCGGAGCTTCTCAAGGCGGAGCAAGACGAGCGACTTCGCGAGCCAGCTTGGCTGTTGCTGTGCGAGTCTCATTACGTCATCAAGAATTTGCGGTTGGCTGTAAAATTCGCCAACGCCGTTTTGTCGTTGAACCCCGAGCAACCAGAGGCCCATCGCTGGTTGGGAGCCATCTATTTTGACCTCGGCGCGATGAGTCTGGCGGAAACTCACCTCAAGACATTGGCCGAACTGACGCCAAACGACTACTCGCCTCATCGTTTATTGGGACTGATTCATGGCGACTTTGAACAATTCAAGGTCGCAATTGCCGACTATCACCAGGCACTTCAGCGAAATCCTCCCAAGCCTGTGGAACTGGAAATTCGACGTGAACTCGCGAAGTCATTGATCCACATGAATGAGTTTTCGCAGGGGCTTGAGACGCTCCAAGCGGATTGGCCTACCGACGAAGTTCGCGCCAGAACATTGCGTGCCGAGTGCCTATGGACTCTCAGTCGGCCAGATGAGGCCCGCCAAGAATTAGCCATTGCTGAAAAACACGATCCACGCAACGTTCCACTTCTTCAACTCAAGGCCTCGATCGCATTCACCGAGTCTCGTCCGGACGACGCGATCCGTTTTCTCGAACAGGCCGCTGAGATTGAGCCGGTCAACGATCGAACATTCATGGACCTTTCCGCGGCGTACCGTCGGCTCGGCAAAACCGAATTGGCCGACCAGTTCCTCGAAAAACGAAACGTCGCTCGTGGCCTCTTTGAGCAGATGGTGAAACTCAATCGGAGAGCTGTCGAAGAACCGAACAACTCGGAAATCCGGCGACAACTCGCGGAAATTTGTCTCAAGCTTGGCAAACCGCAACTTGCCGCCACTTGGCGCGAAGCAGCGCGGGCCATGGACGCCGAACTTTCACAGTAACCTCAATGTCCTTTCGTGATGGAAAAAGACTCGCCAAACGACCGGGATGTGGTCATGCTGTCGCCCGCCGTTTTAGGAGATTGCGTTGTGATGTCACAATTTCGCTGCGAACAATTTGCTCATTCCCAACATCCCTTCGGCAACTTTCACGGTCGGACTCGTGAAGGGCTGACGCTGACCGACCGGCGGAGCATGTTGAAGGCCGGGGTGGCCGGGATCGCGGGGCTGAGCTTGCCCGGTTTGTTGCAAGCGCAAGCTCAAGCGGCGGCAAACGGCGTGAGGGCGACAACCGGCAAGAGTGTCATTCTGATTTGGATGGCCGGAGGTCCAAGCCAGATCGACACCTGGGATCCGAAACCGGATCGGCCGTACATCAATCGCGGCCCGTTCGGAGTGACTCAGACGAAAGTGCCGGGAGTCATCATTTGCGAGCACCTGCCGAAGCAAGCGGCGATGCTCGACAAGTTCACGATCATTCGGTCTGTCGATTGCCGGCATTCGAATCACGAACCGAACATGGTCATGCAGACTGCCAACCTTGCGAATGAACCGCGCATTAACAAAGAGGCGGAAAAATATCCGGCGCTGGCGTCCGTCGTGGCCAAGCATCACGGGGCAAACGATCCGTCGATGCCGCCGTATGTCGCATTCATGCGGTCTCGATCACACTTGGCGTTTGGCGGTTATCTCGGAAAACAGTTCGATCCATTTCTGGCCAACGGTGCGACCCGCTTGCCGATTTACGATCTTGTCGGCAACGACACCGGCCAGATGTCGCATGCCGCGGCGTTTCAATTGCCGACCGGACTGACGGTCGATCGGTTGTCGAATCGCCGGGAATTGGTCGGAGCGTTTGACCGCTTACGACGCGATCTCGATCAAGGTGGTTCACTGGCCGCAATGGACACGTTCCAGCAACAAGCCGTGGATATGGTCCTTGGCAGAAAAGCTCAACAGGCGTTTGATATCACACGCGAATCGGACGAGGTGCGTGCCCGATACGGCAAACATTTGTGGTGTCAGCAAGCGTTGATCGCGCGACGGCTGGTTCAGGCCGGGACGGCGTTTGTCACGATCGACTTGAGTTATCACACGGCCTCGGGAACTTGGGACACGCACGGCGACAACATCCCTCCGTATGGCGGCATCAAGAACGGACTCGGCCCGCTGCTACCGCTGTTCGATCATTTGATCACGACGCTGGTCAGCGATCTCGATGCTCACGGAGTGCTCGACAACACGCTGGTCATTGCGATGGGGGAGTTCGGCCGCACGCCCCAGATGGGAACTCAGGACAGCACCGACGGTCGTAATCACTGGCCGAACATCATGTCAATGTGCCTAGCTGGCGGCGGCTATCGTCACGGCCAAGTGATCGGAGCCAGCGAACCAGACGGCGGCACAATCCGCGAGCGAGCCGTTACTCCCGGCGATCTCGCGGCCACGATCTTTCAGCACTTCGGTGTGCCGCTCGACGTGACCTACCTCGACAACAAAGGCCGCCCGATTTATGTCCTCGCGAACGGCGGCCAGCCGCTGCGCGAATTGGTGTGATATGCCGTGTATTAGGCGGCAGTTCGAGGATTTCACAATGGCGTCTTCAGGCGGTTTCTCGCCGTATTACGTGCCGCTCTGTGCTCTCGGAGGATTTCTCATCGGGTTTACATTATTCCATGCGCCGTTCGGCATGCCAGATAATCACCTCGTATTTGTTGCTTGTACTATTCTTGGGGGAACCGTCGGTTACCTCCATAGTCGCGCAGTTCTATCGCGATGGATTGAAACACGAATCCCTGCATTAGCCTGGCGCTGTGGACGTGCTGTCCGGAAACTCGTGCAACTCTGGTATCCCAATCTTTAGTTGGCGTCTCTGCAGATTGGCACCGATCGGTCAAACTTTCGCTGGCTGGCAGCCTACGCCACGCTACACGCTGAAGCGGACCACGATTTCGTCGCCGTCGCGGATGATGGCTTCTTTGCCTTCGGTGCGGAAGAGGCCGGCGGCTTTGACTTCTTTTTCGGAACCGAGCCGCAGAAGGTCTTCGGTCGACATGACGTCGGCTCGGATGAAACCGCGCGCGAGGTCGCTGTGAATCGTGCCGGCCGCTTCAAGGGCGGTGCTGCCGCGTTTCAACAGCCAGGCGTGAACTTCTTTTTCGTCGCAGGTGTAAAACGTGATCTGCTCGGTGATCTCGAAGGTGGCTCGCAGCAGTTTGCTGCGGCACGATTCGGTCAGCCCCATTTCTTCCGCGAAGACCGCGCGATCCTCTTCCGGCAGCGAGGCGACTTCGAGTTCCAGTCCAACTGGTCCGGCAATCGCCGTGATGCCGAGGGCTTTGAGGTCGGCAATCTGCTTTTCGTCGAACGTGGAATCGGCTGTGTTGAGCACGACCATTTTCGGTTTGCGAGTCAGCAGCGCGAACGACTTCGTGACCTTTTCTTGAATGTCGGTGAATGGCAATCCACGCAGTGATCGGCCGTCGCTGAGAACGGCGGTCGTCGCTTCGAGCGCCGTCAACTCGGCATTCAGTTCGTCGCGTTCCGAGCTGGGCCGCGGCTTCGTCAGATCCTTTTTCAGACGTTCGATGCGGTTTGACACGACTTGCAAATCGGCCAAAATCATGTCGTCTTCAAACGCACGAGCTTCGGCAATCGGATCGGCACCGTTGAAAACGCCGATGACCTGGACCAACGAGAACGACTCGCGGATGACACCCAGGCGTTGAGCATTCTGGGCGCTGTCGCCTTTCAGCAAGCCGGGAGTGTCGAACAAGTCGATCTTCGCGGGCGATTCCTTTTTCGGCTTGTGAAACGCAACGAGCTTGTCGAAGCGTTCGTCCGGCACGGTCGTGATGCCGACTTGGCCTAGATGCGCCTTTGACACGTCCGGTTTGTGCCCGGTCAGCAATTCAAACAGCGTGCTCTTGCCGCTTCCCTGATATCCGACCAATCCGATTTTCATGAGTTGGTTTTCCAGGCGTAGCACAGGCGTGTCGCCTGCGTTGCTTAATCAAAAATCACAGGCGGGCCGCCTGTGCTACGAAAACATCTGCCATTTGCCGATGGGTTCAAAAGCGTTTCGCAAGTGGCGAATCTCCGGCTGGATTTTTTCCTCGGGCCAGATGATTGCCACGACGTCGAATCGGGCCGGGCATTCGAGCAGCTTGTACTTTTTCAGGTAGCTCAATGCCATGCGGGTGAGCGTTTTTTGCTTTTCCAACGTGACCGCCTCTTCCGGCCGGCCGAACTGGTCCGACTTCCGAGTCTTGACCTCCACGAAGACAACCGTTCGGCCGTCGAGTGCGACCACATCGATTTCGCCCCACGGCGTGGCGTAATTCCGTTCCACGATCCGAAAGCCTTGCCGCTTGAGAAACTTGACCGCCGTCCGCTCCCCGCGATCTCCGAACAGCTTGTTCCAAAAGCTGGGCATGATGTTGTGGCGCACGCGGCTCTCGTGCGCCGCCGGTAGCGGAAGTCGTGGGACTTCCGGTTGTTCGACAGGTCCACCGAGGCCTCACGACTTCGGCTACAGCGGTCTTCACTTAGCTGCAGCAGCGGGAGCAGCCACTTCTTTCGCTCGGCGTTGAACCAGGCGAGTCGCTTTACCAACGCGTTTCCGCAGGTAATACAGCTTGGCTCGGCGCGTCTTACCGTGACGGACAACTTCCAGCTTGGCGATCTTTTTGGAATTGGTCGGGAAGATTCGTTCGACCCCTTCGCCGCCGACGATCCGGCGAACCGTGAACATCTCGCGAGTTCCCGATCCGCGGCGAGCGATCACGATGCCGCTGAAAATCTGCACTCGCTCTTTCGTCCCTTCCAGGATGCGGCAATGCACATCGACCGTGTCGCCGACCTCGAACTTCAGAGCGTCGGTGCGCAAATGCTTCGTTTCGACGTCGTGGATGAGCTTGTTGATCATGATTCAAAACTCCCTAATTCCAGTGTAGTCACGGCGACTTGGGCCGTCGTTTGCTTTTCGGTTTCGAATCGGCGCTATCCGCGTCCGGCGGAACCAGATCGCTGCGACGTTCGCGAGTTCGTTTCAAACTTTGTTGTTGTTGCCAACGTTGAATCTCGGCGTGATTGCCGCCGAGCAAAACATCCGGCACTGCCATATCACGGAATTCGCGAGGCCGCGTGAATTGCGGGTATTCGAGAAGTCCGCTGTCGGAAAACGATTCGTACTTATTTGACGTCTCATCACCGAGCACGCCCGGAATGAGCCGGATGACCGCGTCGATCAAGAGCATCGCCGGCACTTCGCCACCGTTGCAGATGAAATCGCCGACAGACACTTCCAGCGGCTGCAATCCTTGTCGGATTCGATCATCGAATCCTTCGTATCGGCCGCACAGCAAAAGCAGCCGATCCTGCTGTGCCAGTTCTTCCACAAATTTTTGATCCAACTTGCGACCTTGCGGCGTGAGCATGATCAACTGCCCCGGCCGGTTTGCCTCGTCGGCTTGCACCGACTCCACACAATCAAACACGGGCGGACACATCATCAACATGCCCGGCCCGCCGCCAAACGGTTTGTCGTCCACCGACTTTCGTTTCCCGGTCGCCCAGTCCCGAAAGTTCCACAGCTTGACCTGCACCAACTCCCGTTGAATCGCCAACTTCAGAATGCTCTGCGTCAGGTAGCCTTCCAAAATTTCCGGGAACAAAGTCAAAACGTCGAACCGCATGATGAACTCTGATGGCGATCAACGTCTGCATTCCATCTGAATGGAGTGCTGCGTCGAGCCGCAGCACTTCAGGGCCTAGCTAGCTTCGGCTGTTTCAGCGGACGCTTCCGCAGGGGCGTCCGCCGATGGCGCTTCGACCGGAGCCGGAGGTGGCTTCTGGACTGTCAGAACCGGAGCCGATTTCTGCTCTGTCCAACGATTGGTTTTTACCTTTTTAATGAGCGTGGCTACTCGATCCGAAGGGAGAGCACCGACCGACTGCCAGTATTCGATGCGTTCCAAGTTCAACTTCACACGCGCGGATTTGTCCTTGATCATCGGGTCGTAGTGCCCGACCTCCTCAATGGCCTTCCCTTCGCGCGCCTTCTGGCGATCAATCACCACGATCCGGTAGAACGGGCGATGCTTCCGGCCCATTCTGGTCATACGAATGCGTACCGACACAAGCGACTCCTTGTGATGGAAGATTTCGACCTCGACGCTCTACAGACGCCGAACAGCGAAATCTTCCCCAATGTGAAAACAAATTAATGCCGAATGACTTCCAACTCAACCAAAAGCCAAATCGGCCGAGCGGAAGGGGGTACAGTGTGGCGTGAATTGCCCGCAGACTCAATCGAATCAGCCCGAAATTTCCGAGCCAGCTGGAAACTCCGTAGCCTGGCTCTCTGAGTCGAGCATTCTGCTACGTTTTGTGGAAAAACCGCGAACTCAGAGAGTCAGATTACGCCTCAAACGGGCTTCGAATTGCCATCCGTCGAGTTCTTCCGGGTCGGCAGAAGGATGTGAAACGTCGCTCCACGCGGCTTAGCTGGTTCGTACCACAGTTTTCCGTCGTGTTGTTCGATCACCGTTTCACACAGTGACAGCCCCAACCCCATGCCGTGGGGCTTCGTTGTTTCGAAGGCTTTGAACAGTTGATCGCGAAAGTTTTCGTCAACGCCGCAGCCGCAGTCGCTGATCGAGATCTGCACCAGATTTGGGTCAGGTGAATTCACAGAGATGTCGATTCGTCGTTCGCCATCTGGAATCTCGCCCATCGCTTCCATCGCGTTGCGAAACAAATCCAAAAGCACCTGCGTGATCGCCGATCGATCCGCAAACACGCGCGGCAGGTGAATCTCCGAGGGGACATCCCAGCCGATTGCAACCTCGGCCCATTCCTGATTCAGCTTGATTAGCCGAACGGCGTCGCGGATCACCGGCAGAATCGGAATCCGTTTGCGAGCGATCTCGTGGCGGCGTGACAAGTCTTGAAGATGTTCGACTCGCGACAAGGCATCGTCTACCGAATCGTGGATGTCCGTCAGCGTCTGCCGCATCTCCTCCGCACTAACCCGAGACGATAAAGAGGGCGAACGCTCCGCTGATAGCGGCTGATCGTCGTTGAGGTTCTGCAACGAGGCATTCACCAAAGCATTGATTGTGGACAACGGATGATTTACGCCGTGAATGATTCCCGCCGCCATCTCTCCCAGTAACCGCAACCGCGCCGCGTGAAAAAGCTCCGCGGTGAGTTGCCGAATTTCCGATTCCGCTTTCCGCTGCTCGGTCACATCCACCGCACAGGCCAGCCATTCGGAACGACCCTTTTGAGTCATCGGCACGAGGCTTAAATCGATCCGCCGCGAACGACCGGACTTCGTCACTAATTCAACTTCGCGACGAACAATTCGCCGTTCCCCGTCATCCGGTCGCAGGTCGTGTTGCACTTGGGCCCGATATTCCAGCCGCAACCAATTCACCAAACTTTGTCCCAGCAATTCTTTGGCCGTGAACCCCGTTAGTTCTTCCGCCGCGCGGTTGACGTAGTTGGGAACATCGCTTCGCTGAATCGCGACCAGCGCTGGAATGTGTTCGGCCAAAGAACGGAATCTCTCCTCGCTATCCTTCAGTTGATGTTCACTCTTTAACCGAGCGGTCACATCGCGAGCAATCATCAAGATCGCCTTCCGCCCGAAGAAATCGACCGTCGAATGCGTCAGCCGCACGTCCACAATGTCTTTGTTCGGGCAACGATATTGCGTGTCGATCTCCACCATCTTCGGATGTGACGCAGACCACATCGAACCCTCATCACTCACGGAAATCGACTCGATTTCAAAATCAAATTTTGCTCGCTTCCGCAAATTGTCCGCTGAGCAGTTCAGCAACTCCGGCAAACGTTCGTTGAATGCCAACAACTCTTTGGTTGCTGGATCGACCACAAACGTCGCGTCGGGAGACTGCTCGAACAAAATCCGATAACGAGCGTCGGCCTTCAGGACATTCCGTTCCGCCTGGCTCCGCTCGATCCACAACGCCGAAATAAGCAACAATGTGATATGCAAAACCAAGGCGTTTCCTGCCGAGAGCAACACGGTCCAGGGCAACAGAACGCCTCCGGTTCGCACGAACGGTCCATGTTGTTGAGTCGCCCCCCACAACGCCGTCAAGCCCAGAACCAGCATCGCCATCGAGATTCCCCGCCGACCAAATCGCACGACCGTCCAGCCATACAACGGAATCACCAGCGCGATGTCTGGAATGGGCAACGCGTGCAGCGGCAAGTCCGGCCCAAAGGTCCAACGAGCGAATAACAACATCGCCACCAATAAGCTGGCGGCTTCCAGCCAACGCCAGCGATTGATCATCACCTTGCGCCACGGCCACCACGCCAGACCGACCGGTGCCAACAGAGTCACACCCGCCGCGTGCGACAACACGCGAGACGCACACAGCTCCGTGAAATGACTAGCCAGACCGGGAACCTTCCACCACAAGATCACGCTGCTCAGGACTCCAATCACCAACGGACAAGCCAACATCGACACGGCAATCCAACTCGTTGTCTCGACCAACCGATTCCACAGCGGCTGATTCCCGATCAACCGCCGCAACAGCCAGACTCCAGTGACCCATGTCCCAGTTTCTAACGCAACCAACAACAGTCGAGTTCCAAACGACAACGTTTCCCCATGCCAAGCTACCCACAACCCGAAGCCCACCGCCGGCCACCGCTGCCACCCACCGTGCCAAAGTCCGATGAAGATCACTCCCGCCGGCAACCACAACCCCGTGACTCCCGGCAACGTCCCCCCGAACAACTCGCTCAGTCGAGCGGCCAGCACCAGCGACGCCGCCAGCAACAATGAGCCGGACAACCAAATCCACAAGTCCCAACGATCCGTCCGGCTGTTATTCATTTTTGGCCAATCGACCTACGGATCCAAATCGTCGTAAGGTAACGAACGTCGCGGTGCGAACAGCGGAGTCGGTTCGTCCGCTTCTGGCGGCGCGGGGACAACTTCCTCGAATGGAGAAGTCGCGGCGTTTCTCGCGGAGCCCGGAGCGGCGAACTCGACGGGAGCCCAATTTTGCTGAGACACAAATTCTTCCGGTTCGGTGTCGAGATGCGGTGCGTCGAAGGCGTGAGTCCGTGCCCAGGCGTGTCGTAACGCTTGGCAATAAGCTTCGGGCTCCCACTGACCTTCGCTCAGCCAAATGTTGTCGTGAGGCAGCAGCGTGCCGGTGTGATAATGCAGGGACACGATGGCTTTGTTGTATTCCACCAAGCTGCGAAAGTACGCGACCTCCGCTTCCGCCTGACTGGTATACGCCCGCAACAATACGTCAAATGTTTTCGATCCGGCATCGACTTCCGCTTTGAACAACCGCACTCGTTCCTGAGCGGCTCGGAAGCGATTGAAATTAGTCTGAGCCGTAACGTACTGCACGGCTAAACTTTGGAAGTCTTGAGCGATCTCGTGGCTGACGTCGATCTCTTGAGCCGCCAGTTGATCGCGGGCTTTGGCCAAACGCAGTTCGATGTTGCGGACCTGCGCGTGAGCGGCTCGGAAGCCGAGCGGCATGTTGAATTCAAATCCTAAATTCCAGCCCGTGTGATTCCCCTGAGCCAGCGTGTTGTATGCCGAATGGAACGGATATCCCGGAGTGCCAGGAGTTCCGGCATTGCCGAATAGCCGGTCGCCAAATGCATTCACGTTGTACCCGCTGACAAAGTCCAGCCGAGGCTGCGTCAAGCTTTCGGCTGCGCACAGTTGCAACTCCAAACTCTTGATCGACCATTTTTGCCGACGCAACTCGACGCGCTGCATCAAGGCCTCGGTCAAGCTGGTTTCCCAACTTGGTTGAAACTGCGCCGTGGCCGGTTCGTCTCTCGGACGAATCACACGACCGTCGTTGACCGGCAACCCCAAGATTCGTCGCAACACCACTTCCGCCGAATAAACTCCGGATAGCGACGTCTCGGTAGCAGCGCGAGCTTGAAAATAAAAGTCGCGAGCCTGAGCTTCATCCGACGGTTTAAAGCCCGGCTTGCCACCCGCTTCAAGGATGCGATGAGCTTCACGCCACGACTGCAGGGCACTGTTCCGCGCCGTGATCGCTGTGTCGTATTCGCGATATCGAAGATACAGCTCCCAGTACAAATCTTCGACGTCTTTGAGCATCGTGGTGACGCTCGACTCAAAGTCCGCCAACGAGATGTCCTGATTAATGCGGGCGATCACGACTCCTTGATTCACGCCAGTGATGCCGCCAAAACTCTGCGCGATCGGGCCAGCCGTGCGAGTGAAGTCCGCTCCGGCTCCCGCCCACAAAGGCTGACGATAAGATGCCGAAACATTGCCGGTGTACGCCGAGGGAAACAGCGAAAACGGCGAATTGGTCTGCGCGTAATTCATGTCGTGACCGAGAGCCAGCGACCCGCCGTAGCCGAATTGTTTCGACAACTGCGACTGAAAGACTCCCGTATCCGATATCAACGCCTTCGGCCCCGCCAAACTGTTCTGCGGCAAATCATTGCGGCCAAAAATCATGGAGGTCGAGAGTTGTGTGTCGAACGACGCCAGCGCCGCTTCGACCCCGCGGCCTCCAAACAACACGCCGGTTTCTTGAATGCTCGGATCATAGCTGGATGGCGCGCGATCGCCGGCTGACAGAATCGCCGACGGCGCGCGATTGTCCGCGCGTGTTCGAATCAAATTGTTGTTCTGAACCGCCTGTTGCAACGCCTGCGACAACGACAACTCCCAAACTTCGTCTTTGCCACGATCCAACACCGTACGCGGTCGCCGAGCCATCATCGTTTCGCGAGCCGTCTCGGACTCAACCGCCGGGTAATCAATCGACGTCGCCATCGCCTTGTAGTCAGTCAGTTGCCGCTCGCCGAGATACGACAACTCCGGCTCCGAGGTCGTGCTGCAACCGAGCAGCGCCAAGCCAATCGCGCTGCCACCGAGCCAATGACGCACGGCGCGCGGCATCATTCCGCGGTCACGCTTGGCAAGATGACTAGCCGTTCGGAGCATTGGCTTTCCCGTAAAGGGCGATGGAAAAACAGTTCGATCGCGCACGGAATCTGCACGATCCATACGACTGATATCGGCGACTTAATCGGCAAACTTTCACCAGCTTCACGAAGACGGAGTGGGGGGCACCGATTTACTGCCGATGAGTCGGCTACGCAGCTCTCCCAGATTGCCAAGTCAGGCGAATTCGACTCGTCTTGGCGGGATTGCGATAACGGGACTAGCATCCAGCCAATCACGCTACCCCGACGCGCGAGCCCTCGCGCGTCGGGGTAGTGTGAAGCCCCGCCACTTATGCTTTGGACTCTTGTGACATCCGCCAAGGAAGGTGATTATGCCGGACAGTTTGGCATCGCGATTAGAACGACTGACGGTTCGACGAATCGCCGTTATCAAGCCGAGCGCGTTGGGCGATGTCGTGCAGTCGCTCCCCGTGCTGCCGGCATTGCGAGCACGTTTTCCCGAAGCTTTGATCACTTGGGTCATCAACCATGAGTTGTCGCAGCTCGTCGAAGGGCATCCTTGTGTGAACGATGTCCTGACATTTCATCGGCGCGGGACAGCCAAACAATTCTTACGGCTATTGCGAGGTCTGCGCGAACGAGAGTTTGATCTCGTCTTCGACCTGCAAGGTTTAATGCGTTCCGGCGTGATGGCTGCGGCGACTCGCGCGCCGTTGCGTGTGGGCTTGGAGACTTCGCGCGAAGGATCTGGCTGGACATGTCACCTGACTTTACCGGGGACCGATCGCACGGTCCCAGCATTTCGGCGTTATTGGCGAATCGCCGAAGAACTTGGTCACGGAGACAGTTCGCCACTAACAATCGTGACGACGAGCGACACCGATGATCGTTGGGCAACCGAACAACTTGCCACCTGCCCAGGACCGGTGATCGCAATTCATCCGGGAGCACGCTGGATCACGAAGCGTTGGCCGGTCGAAAAATTCGCGGTCGTCACCGGCAAGGTACTGCGCCAATTCGGTGGCTCGGCAATCATCCTCGGCAGTTCCAGTGAAGCGCCGGTCGCGCGCGAACTGGAAGAATTGCTCAAAGCCTTTGCCCCGCGAAACACGATCCGCAACCTTACCGGCCAAACGTCGATTAAGCAGTTGGCCGCGCTGCTTTCGCGAGTTGATACCGTGTTGACCAACGATTCAGGACCGATGCACCTCGCCGCCGGACTGGGAACGCCGGTCGTCGGGCTATTTACCTGCACTAGCCCGCTAATTTCCGGCCCGCTCGGCGATCAACACGAATTGGTCGCCACCCAAGTTTCCTGTGCCGCGAGCTATAAAAAGATCTGCCCACACGCCGGTTGCGGACATCTTTGCTGCCTCGACGAACTCGGCCCCGACCGAGTCTTTCAAGCCCTCGCCCGGTTGCTCGACCGTACGCTCGCCAAACGCCACGCCGCTTAGCCAATGGCGACGCGGCTCAGACGGGCCATGTCGTCTAAACTACGGAGTTGCGACCCAACGGCGTCGTGTTACCGCGGCCGATCGGACCAGCCAGTGTCTTCGGGAAGGAACTCGTCATCGACTCCCGGCGAATCCACGCGGACAACAATCTCGTCCCCGTCAATATCGAGCACCCGCAGCCGATGCTCGCCGATCCAGATCGGCTCACCCACATTCAACTCGACTTCCAGTGTTACCTGACTGTCGCGGTCGTCATTCGGAAAGAACTCGTCGTCGTAAGAAATGCCGAACGGCATAAGTCATCTCCATATAATCGCGCCGCCGCGCCGAGTCCAACTCCGCGTCCACGGCCTCGCACTGATGAGAGAGAGAACTGTACCCAATTCAATTGAGCGAAGGCAAACTGAGATTTCTGTGTCGGGGTCGAATGCGCACGGCAGGCTAGTTTCTGAGGATGCGTAGTCTGTTCAGCAAGAGGTTGATTTTGAGGGCGTGTTCTTGGCAGAGGGAGCCCACGGATTGGGTGAGTCGGCGGGCGAGATTGATGGTGGCGTGGCGGATGCTGCTGAGGG
>JANMIF010000177.1:0-13704 GCA_031375695.1 Planctomyces sp. | reverse complement strand
GCCACGCGCTGAAGTAGCCGTTCGAGTTGCGTGGAGTCGCCGGGAACGAAGCAGACGTAAACGACGCCTCGCTCGGACCAACTGGCGACCGCCACAGGGCTGCCAGTTTCCAAGCAGATGAAAGTCCGAGGCGTGTTGCTGGCGGCGTTGAAATCACAAGTCATCACGCCGCCACCAGAATGGATTGCTGCTCCGCCGCGAGTGATTTACATCAAGCGAGGTGGCAGCCCTGTGGCGGTCGCCAGTTGGTCCGAGCGAGGCGTCGTTTACGTCTGCTTCGTTCCCGGCGACTCCACGCAACTCGAACGGCTACTTCAGCGCGTGGCACCCATCGCCACCTAACGAATCTACGCGACCATAATAACCCGACGAGCGAGCAAGGAAGGCACTCAAAAATACGAATGCGTTTGTTGCTCTGTCGTGTCGTTCGACTCCGCATATTGTGCAGCGTTCGCCCTCGCTCGTTGAGTTAGTGTCGCTGCACTTCACACGCACGCTTACAGCACCGATTTGACCTTCTCCAAGAACTCGGCGTTTGACGGGAAGCGGTCGAGCGTGCGTGTTAGTTGTTCCATCGCCTCAACCGGGCTGAGCGATATCAGACTGCGGCGGAGCATCACGATGCTGTCGAACTGATGCGGCGGGTACAGCTTTTCTTCGTGCCGCGTCCCCGACTTGGTGATGTCGATCGCCGGCCAAATGCGGCGGTCGGCGAGGTCGCGGCTGAGAACTAGTTCCATGTTGCCGGTCCCTTTGAATTCCTGAAAGATCGCATCGTCCGCGCGGCTGCCGGTTTCGATCAGGGCGGTCGCGACGATCGTAAGCGAGCCCCCTTCTTCAAACTGCCGTGCCGCTCCGAACATCTTTTTGGGGATGTCGAGAGCTCGAACATCAAGTCCGCCGGTGGCCGTGCGGCCGGTGTTGGTCCATTTGTTGAACGCTCGCGCGGCTCGCGTGATCGAGTCCATCAGAATGAATACGTTTTTGCCCTCTTCCGCCAAACGCTTGGCACGCTCGACGATGAGTTGGCTGATGCGGACGTGACTCTCGGTTTCGCTGTCGAGCGACGAGGCGACGACTTCGCCGCGCACATGTCGCCGCATCTCCGTCACTTCTTCGGGCCGCTCGTCGATGAGCAACACGATCAAGTGCATATCGGGATGATTGCGGCTGACCGATTCGGCGATTTCTTGTAGCAGCATGGTCTTGCCGGTGCGTGGCGGCGCGACGATCAGCGCACGCTGGCCGCGGCCGATCGGCGTAAACAAATCCATGACCCGCATCGTGATCGGCTTGGCTCCAATCTCCAAGGTGATTCGCGAATTCGGAGAAATCGCGGTGAGATCGTCGAACTTTTTCGTGCCGGCGTATTCTTCAAGCGACATGCCGTCGATCAATTCCACCTGCTTCAAACGCGGACCTTGGCCGCGAGTTCCCTGGCCCACTTGGCCCATGACTCGCACCCCTTCACGCAAGTTGCAGCGTTCGATCAGCGTGCCAGAGACGAACGGATCGGACTCTTGCGACATATAGTTTTTCTTGGGATCACGCAAGAAACCATAGCCCTTGGGATGTAGCTCCAAAACCCCTTCCATTGCGAGAGTTTGCTCGTCCGGAAGAATCTCGTCACTGCGAGAGTTCCAGTTACCTTGTGGGCGAGACTGGCTATTTCCGCCGCGATCGCGCTGCTGACCGGCTCCGTAACCACCGCGATCTCGCTGCTGACCGCCACCTCCGTAGCCGCCACGGTCACGTTGCGGTGCGTAACTTCCGCCGCCACCGTTCTGAAACGGACGGCCTGGCCCGGGTGCCGGAGTTCGGTCGTTATCACCTCGTCCGCGACGACGGCGACGGCGACGCGGTGGCCGCTGTTGAAATTGTCCGCCCCCATCGCTGAGTTCGCCCGGAGCACTCGGCCGTTGAACTTCGCCACCAAAATCTCCATCGTCCGCACCGCCACGATCTTCTTGACCATCGGCGTCAGAACCTCCCGTTTCAGACCGGAAATCATCCTGGCCTCGGTCACTCGCGGCGGGTGCTCGCGAACGGCGATTTTCACTGCGTGGCTCAGGAGCCGGTTCGCTGTGGTTGTCTTCCGGAAAGACAATGTCAGCATCCACGTTGGCCCCGACATCCTCGACCTTGCGACGAGACCGTACCCGCGCCGGGGGGGGGGGGCTGACGAAACTGGTCGTGTCCGCCACGAACACGTTGTTGTCGGAATCGTTTGACGGCCCGCCAACGTCACTGATCTGGTTGGGAGCGGATTCCACTTCCGCCGATTGCCGAGTGACTCTTGGCCGACGTGGCTTAGCCGTGGTAGTTCTTGTCCGTTTCTCTTCCGACATGCGCAAAACCTATTTCAAGACACAAAGGGAACACCAAGAGCCGCGCTCTTGGATCACACACAATACTTTCCAACGGGCTGCCGTAGTGGGCACCCAACGGAATCAAACATGCGACGACATCTCGGCCGATCATCGAATCGAATCGATAACTCTTCGGGGAGAAAGCGGCTGAAATCGAAACATGTCTTGGAGGACTCATGCCGTGAGGCAGAATGTTTCAGTTCAAACCGTGAACGCAAAAAATCGTTGTTCTCAAAAGGAGAAGACGGTCATCCGGGCGGGATCGTTGTCGATCACCGCCGCGAGGGGCCGAAGCCATCCTGAGATTGAACGTGCAGCACAAACTGATTGAAGAAGCTGGCATTAGTGAGACTCAGAAGGCATGCCCTTTGTGGCGGAAAGGGCCGCGTCACCGAGTCATTCTTTTCCCTGGTAACTGATTCACTCGTCCAGGCGAACAGACCGAATCACCGGGAAATTCTCGATGCGTCACGTTCAAGCGACGGGAGTAATATATTGTCGGCATTCGACCTGTCAATCGCACTCAGCCACCTTTTGCAATTTCGCGAGATTTTCGTTTCCCAAAAACTAACCCGACTACTCCCACGCTAACCCGAAGAGCAAGCGAGGGCGAGCGCTCCCAAGCATGTGAAGCATCAGACCTCGCTCTCGCGTCGAGTTAGTGTGATTCGCGTCTGTTCAGATGCGTTTCGATCCAGCCAATCAGCTCACGTGCCACCTCAGCCTTTGAGCCGGACCAAGCGGCAATCGGCTCGCCCGAACCGTCGATCAATTCCACTGAGTTGTCGGCCGCTCCGATCGCGCTGGGACCGTTCAGCACAACGACGTCACAGTTTTTCGCTCGCAGTTTTTGTAAAGCGTTCTCGCGAGAATTCGCGGCTTCGAGAGCAAACCCGACGATCCAACGATTCTTTTTTCCCTGCCCCAGACGTGCGAGAACGTCGTCGGTTTCGATCATCTCAATCGTGATCGGCCCACCGGTTTTGGCGATCTTGCCGGAAATCCGCTCGCGCGGCTTGTAGTCGCAAACGGCGGCGGCCGCAATCACGCCGTCGCATTTTGCGAAGGAGGACTCACTGGCCAGTCGCATTTCGTCCGTTGTGAGCACCGAAACCAATTCGCATCCGGACGGAGGCGTGATCTCCACTGGCCCGCTCACGAGGATGACCTGATGACCGCGAGACAACGCTTCGGCCGCCAGAGAATATCCCATCCGGCCGCTGCTGGCGTTCGACAAATACCGCACGTCATCCAAATACTCGCGAGTCGGCCCGGCCGTGATCAAGATTCGCATGAAAAACTGCTCCCAACAAACAGTGAAGACAACTTCGCTCGCCGATCATACCGACGAAAGTCAGATTCCGAGAATCGCTTGGTAATTCGGGTCGTCCAATCCGAAGGCATCAGCCACGCGGTTGAAGAAGGCAAAGAGCGCGATGACGTAGACCGCCTCCGCGATTTGTGCATCGATCCAACCGACTTCGCGCAGTCGAGCGACGTCGGCATCAGTAACTTGCGCCGGCCGTTCGGTCAGGATTCGAGCGAATACCAGAAGCGCCAATTCATTCGGCGGCAGCGCGGCGGCGGTGAGATCTCCTTGTTTGAGAGCAGTGAGCGTGGCGTCGGTGGCTCCCTGCGACCGCAGGAAATAGGCGTGTGAGCCGAGTCAGTATTTGCACTCGTTCAACCGGCTGACCCAAGTGGCCAGCATTTCTTTGATTCGACGAGTCAGATGTCCGTCGGCGAAATGCAGACCGTACGAAAACTCCATGACCTGCCGCAAGAAGTCCGGCCGAGCGCTGAAGCACTTCAAGATGTCCGGCAACCGATCGCGGCCAGGATTGTGCTGTATCCAGCTTTCGTAGATCTCCGCTAGCTCGCCGGTTGCGCGTTCGTCGTTGATCCAATGGATTCGTGGAATCGTGGTCATCAGTTGTCTCGTACTACGGGCGGCTCGCCTATGCGATTTGGTCGGGATGGCTCAGACGAGCCGCCTGAGGCACGTATCATGTCCCCCATGACGGTCGTCCATTGAAACGCTATTCTGCGAAACGTCAACCGCAGCACCGCTCTCGGCGAGAGCGAGCTGCACTTGAGCAACTCGCGAGGAGATTTTGATGGCTGATTCCGAACTCGCACAACTCGAATTGTTCGCTGAGCTGGATGAGCTGATCCGGCGGGTGTCGGAGTTTGTGGAGACCGACTCGGCGTGGGAGCCGCTGAATCACAGCCGGGCGATTTTGCGGCGGCTGCTGGGGCGAGTCGAGACGTTGCGAGTTCGGCTGGAAGCGCCGCTGGTCGTGGCCACGTTCGGCGGAACTGGAGTCGGCAAGAGTTCGCTGGTCAACGCACTCGTCGGTCGAGAATGTACGCGGTCGGGCCGCGAACGGCCGACAACCACGTTGCCGGTGTTGATCGCTCATCCCGATACGAGCTTGCCGTCGCTCGGCCTGCCGTTGACCGATTTTGAAGTCGTGCAAATCGACTCACCGATTCTGCGTGACATCGTGATTATCGACTGCCCCGACCCGGACACGTCGGAGCAGGAAGCGGCCGGGACGAATTTGGCTCGGCTGCGAAAAATGCTGCCGCATTGCGATGTGCTGCTGATCGTTTCGACGCAGCAAAAATATCGGTCGGCCCGCGTCAGTGATGAGTTGGCTCAAGCGGCCGAAGGCTGCCGGTTGCTGTTCGTGCAATCTCACGCAGATCGGGATACCGATATTCGCGAAGATTGGCGTCAGCAATTGGTCGAGAAGTTCGCCGTGCCGGAAGTATTTTTTGTGGACTCGGTGCGTGCGTTGTCGGATCAACAATCTGGACGGCGGCCGTCGGGCGACTTCGCGCGGTTGCAGGATTTTTTGACATCTCGAATTGCCGCCTCGCAGCGGATTCAAGTTCGCCGATCCAACTTGCTCGACCTGATTCACACCGCGCTCGATCACTGCCGCACGCATGTTTCGGCGCATCTGCCCGCGATCGACAAGTTGGAAATGGCGCTCGAATCCGAACGACAAAAGATGCACGCGGCGATGACCGCCAAACTGCGTGAAGAGCTGACCCGTAGTCAAGGCTTGTGGGAACGGCGACTGTTGTCTTCAGTAACCGAACGCTGGGGAGTCAGTCCGTTTTCGGCAGTGCTCCGCATCTATTCGGGACTCGGCAACCTGGTTGCTTCGGCGACGTTGTTCCGCGCTCGCTCGACGGCTCAGATGGCTTTGATCGGCGTGATGCAAGGGACGCGTTGGCTATCGGCCAAACAACAGGAACGCGAAGCCGAATCGAATCTGCAACGAGTCGCCAGTTCGCTCGGACTGGAAGACGATTTGTTGCGTGAGTCGCAATTGATCCTGAGCGGCTTCGTGCGCGATGCGAAACTGTCTGCGGTTGCTGGCGGCCAGAAGACTGTTCAAGAACTCCGTCAAGAAGCGGCGCGAGTCGAAGGCCAATTCCTTGGCGATGCCAGTCAGCGGATCGACGGCTTGATCGAAGGAGTCGCCACAAAGCGATCAGGATTTCTGATCCGCGCTTGGTACGAGTTGCTGCTAATGTCGTTTGTCGTGTTCGTGCTGTTCCGCGTGCTGAAGAATTTCTTCTGGGACACGATGCAAGATTGGCATTCGATACTGGGTTCCAACGTTAGTCGAACCCCCGACGTCGACTTCCTGCCAACTCACTTTTATGTCAACGCGGGAGTCATCTTCATTCTGTGGGCGATTCTGTTGGTGATGCTGTTCACTCGCCGACTGCGCAGCGGTCTGACGAAGCAAGTGGACCGGCTGGCTGCCGAGTTGGCTCAGCAACGTTTGGGACAAGGCTTGTTTCCGGCCTGGGAAGTCGCTTGTCGCGACATTCGTCGCCAAGCGTCGATTCTCGAACAGACCGGCGATTCGGTGCGACTCGTCCGCAGTCGTATGGCCAGTCCGAGCCAGTTTGGAGGAGCGAAGTGACACACACTAACCCGAAGCGAGAGCGAAAGCGAAAGCTCCACGCGACGTTCAATTGTGGATTGTCGTCATGTCGAGCGCCCGTCCTTGCTCACGCTTCTCGCTTTGGTTTAGTTTGTCAAAAAAACTTACAATGAAAAACGAATAGACCGAACCTCTCGCCTCCTCGTCCGCAAACACCGGCCGCTGGTTCGTCGTTGCCGCCGGATTGCTCTGGAGCATCAGCGGGATTCTGATCAAAAGCCCGACGATCAAGGCGATTCCAACGGAAGATTCCGGAATGATTCTGGCGGCGTATCGAACGTTGTTCGCGGCGATCGGACTGACGCCGTTCGTAAACTGGAAAAAGGCGCGATTCACTCCGAAGTTGATCCCGTCCGCGATCTTGTTTGCCGTCATGAATGTGCTGTTCATCAACGGTTTCACGCGGACGAGTGCCGGAGCCGCGTCGTTCTTGCAAAATACGAGCACCGTGTGGGTGTTTCTGTTCGGCTGGTTGTTGCTCAAGGAAAAGATTCATCGCGGCAACCTGTTCGCGTTAACGTGTGCTGTGTGCGGCATCTTGTGGATTGTTCTGTCTGAGCGCGAAGGGCAGAAAGCGGTCGGCAATTTGCTGGCTTTGGGTAGCGGCGCTGCATACGCCGGAGTCGTGCTGACTTTACGGTGGCTGCGAGATGAAGATGCGACGTGGGTGACGGTCGTGAATCACGCGGTCAGTGGATTGGTCGTGTTGCCGATCGTGCTGGCTCGCGACGTGTCGCTGACCGGCACGCAATGGGGAATGATCGCCTTCTTGGGAGTTTTCCAAATGGGCGTGCCATATGTGCTGGCCGCTCGGGGAGTTGCCCTGATCAGCGTCCAAGAAGCTGCGCTGATAATGCTGTTGGAGCCGATCCTGATCCCGTTTTGGGCCTGGCTGTTTTGGGGAGAACACATTGGTCCCCCGACAATCGTCGGCGGTGCGTTCATCGTCGGCGGATTGACGATTCGGTATCTGGCTTGGCCGGATCGCCAACCTACATGACTTTTCTACCCCCCATCTTTCTACCAAAACCGCATGGTAGAAAATGAGGGTAGAAAAAATGACGGTTCGGTAATCATCTCAACACATCATCGAACAGTTGATACGCCGTCTGTCGCATCTCATTCGGGAAGTCGTGTTCGCAGTCGGGGTGCAGTACGCGCAGGTGAGTTGGTTCGCCCAGCAGATTGAAGATGTCTCGCGCGGCGGTGGCGATGCGGTCCACGCTGTCATGGCGGAAGTTACTATCTTTCAGCGGTGCGATGATCAGAACATGTCGCGGGGCCAGCGTGCCGATCAGTTCGTGGAAGTCGAACGGAATGTCTGCCAGGCGACCACGATAATCAGCCAGTCGCAGCATGTAGCGGGTTTGACACCAGCCTTTTTCTGGGAACCAGTTCTTTTCGTCGCCGCCTTTGTAATCAAGGTACGAATCGAGTCCGCAACTCGAGACGATCGCGGTGATCCGTTCATCAAAGACGCTCGTATAAACCGCGTTGTGTCCGCCGAGCGAATGTCCGATTGCACCGAACGACGGCTGCATGCGGTCGGGCTGACTGCTGGTGCCATCACGCTTCACGAACGACAGCGATTCGAGCAGATCGAGTCCGCGCATGTTGTCCCAGACCGCTTTGAGCGTTCCACTTTCCCAACCGAGGGCATGCACGTCCGGCTGATACTTGGCGAGCAACGGATAGTTCGGAGCCAGCGTGACGAAACCGCGTTCGGCCAGTTCGCTGGCGTACTGGCGATTCGCTCGGCCCAAGCCCACAACCACGCCGTGCCCGATGACATTGTCCGTGCCATGCAGACAGAGCACGGCTGGCACTGGCTTGGCTCCCGCAGCCAGCGCCGCTTTCGGAATGCACAAGTACGCCGGAACGTGCGATCCGGGTTCTCATTGATACGTGATCAGCCGTCGCACGTAGCTGCCGAGATCGACCTCTTCTTGAACTCGCACGTCCAGGTCGCAACGTTTTTCAAGCCCGGGCAGCGGTCCCATGACAAGCTGCATATTGCGACGGATGTCGTCCCGGCGCTGCTGCCAGTCATCTCGGTTCTTGACCGGTGTGGCTTCGTTGTTCGGACCGCGATAAACCAACAACTGCTCGCGAGGCAGTCGCGGTTGCGGCAGGCTCGCTTCCGCGCGAGCAAAAATGATCTGCTTCTTCGGTCGATTAATGCCGACCAAATTCGCCGACTGTGGATCGGTCGCAATCCCCTGGCCGGTAAACGGGGCGGCTTGTTGATCGACGAACTCCAGGACGTTGCCATGCTCTGGCAACCGCAGTCGAAACAAGACCGGATCATCATGCCCCGTGACCAGCAACAACCTCCCGCGCCACACGCCGCCGGACAAGCTGTATCGACCCAATTGCCGAATGACCTCGGCCGGATAACTCCAGCGCGATTGCTCGCGCCAGTCGGCATCGAACTTCACCAAGAATGTCGAGCCGTTTTGATCTCCGTATTTCGCGAAGTTACACCACCACGAATCGTCCTGCCGCACGCACCACGTCAAACTTCCACCGAAGTCGCCGAATTCCTTGAACGTCGTCAGCCGCATCGAGTCGGGATCAAGCTGCTTGATTTCGCTACGTTCGGGGTTCGTTGGGTAATTCGAGTGAGCACAGTACAGCTTGCCATCCCACGCAAACCCGCTGTTCAGATGCGTGGCGTCGCCGGAGCTGACCGCGATTCCCTCTCCGGACTTGCGGTCGTATTTGGCAACCACAGTGTTGCCAATGCCATACACGAATTTGTCATCGACCGCCGCCGCCTGGCTTGCTTCGGTCGCCGACATGGTTCGAATCGAATTCCACGTCTGCGAAATCTCGTCTGCTGTGGCATTCACAACGGCGATCAAGCTTCCACAAAGAATCACGAGACTTTGAGTCATTGTGTTCACACGCATTTTGACACTTCCGTCGTTCAAGATTTGTCGGCACAGGGAAGTCGCACGGCGACGGTTGTTCCGCAGTCCGGTTGGCTTTGTAAACTGATCTCGCCGCGATGCGCGGTGACGATGCCGCGACAAATCGCCAAGCCCAAGCCGGAGCCGTTTGTCGTGCGGGCGGGATCGACTCGATAGAACCGATCGAACAGATGCGGCACATGTTCGGGGGCAATGCCGCAACCGGTGTCGCTGATTGTCGCGGTCGCGAAGCGGTGCGGTGGATGACCGTTTGTCGAGAGAGATTCGGACGTCGCAGCCAATCCGATGGTGATTCGGCCGCCGGCAGGTGTGTGCTTCACTGCGTTGTCGAGCAAGTTCACAAAGACTCGCTCCAGCCGATCGCGATCGCCAACAATTTCGCAGACCGGGAGCGGGGTGGCAGCCATAGTGATTTGCTTGGACTCCGTCGCCAGAGCAACTTTGGCGATCACGTCGGAAAGTACATGGTCCAGCCGCAGCGGCAGAAAGTTGCCCGATTCGATGCCGGCATCCTCGCGAGACAGCTCCAAGAGTTGTGCGGCAAGATCGCACAGCCGCACGGTGTCGTCGCGCAGACTGAAAAGGACCGCTTGATACTCTGTGGTCGAACGAGGTCCGAGGAGTGCGACATCCAATTGAGTTCGCAACAACGTCAGGGGCGTGCGGAGTTCGTGCGCCGCATCGGCAGTGAAGCGACGCATCTCGCCGAACGAACGGTCCAAGCGGCCGATCATTTCGTTCAACGTGTGCGCCAACTGGCTGAGTTCATCGCGAACCGGCGATTCGGCCAATCGTTGGTCGAGCCGTTGGGCGGTGATCCGCTCAGCGGCCTCCGTCATCCGTTTCACTGGAGCCAGAGCGCGGCGAGCCAGCGCGTAGCCACCGACCAATACCGCCAACAATATCACCGGTCCGATCAGACTCAAAGTGCTCAGCAACTGTTGCTGAGCCACGCGGATCGGGGCCAGCGGGATCGCCGCTTGCAACAACAGCGGCCCATACGACGATTCGATCACCTTGCCGAGCACTCGGTATTCCCCCAGTCCCGACAAGTCACGCAGCTCAGTGACGAAGTCTGTCGGCCACTTGGCGACCGAACACAAGCGCTGGCCCGCCAATCGCTGACTCTGAAAAAACGTAGAACCATCGCGCTGAGTGATCTCGAACTCGTAATGCTCATGCAGGCTGAATTCCGCGTTCAACTCAGTCAACAGGGCCTGGCGATCGTCATTGCGTCGCACGTCATGCTCGAACTCATTCATCTCCTCGTTGAGTTCATAGTCCACGCGAGCCAATTGATCGCGCGCCGTGAGTGCGTACAGACCAGTGCCGGCCACGACGGAGATCAACGTCATCGAAACGCCGTACCACAAGGTCAAACGCCAGCGAATACTCAGCGACTGAAGTTTCATGTGGACTCCGATCCGTCTCGCAGCGAATAGCCGATGCCGCGAATCGTCCACAGCAATTGCCGCGAGCCGGGACGTTCGATCTTGCGCCGCAGCTGCTTGACGTATACATCAATCACGTTGGTCAGGACGGCCGGCTCTTTCCACAAATCGCGAGCCAGTTCGTCTCGCGTCACGGTTCGATTACACCGCCGCAGCAAGTACTCCAGCAATTCGTATTCGCGCGGGCTGAGCTCAATTTCTTCACCGCCCCGCACGACGCGGCGCGTCAACAGGTCGATCTCCAGATCATCCGCTTGCAGCCGGAACGATCGCCCGTCCGGTCGACGGCGAAGCAGCGCCCGCACGCGAGCCACCAGTTCGCCGAAATCAAACGGCTTGACCAAATAGTCGTCCGCCCCCGCGTTCAACCCGTCGATCCGGTCGCGCACCTGATCGCGCGCCGTGAGCATCAGCACCGGCACGGTCAAACCCATCGCCCGCAATTCACTCACCACAACCGCACCGTCTTTTCCAGGCAACATCCGATCGAGCACGACCGCATCCGGCGACTGAGTGGCCGCCAAGTAAAATCCCGACTCGGCGGCGTCGGCCGTCAACACCTCGAAGCCCTCTTCTTCGAGACCCTGACGCAACGCTCGCAATAACTTCGGTTGATCCTCAACCACCAAAATCCGTGACATCGAACAATCCATTTCCGAATACAGTAACTTGAAGCGTCAGCGAGCGCGGACGCTTCATAAAACTTGAAAGTCACGGATTTAAAAGCGTCCGCCCTCGCTGACGCTTCGGGTTACATTCGCGACACGAGACATCATTCGTTGCCGGCGCATTATGCTGACTAAGTCGATTGCCGACCAACAAGGCTGCATGAGAGTTCGATGAGTCCTTTCTCATGTGGCCGTTTGCCTATGGTCATGGAACCAGCTGGTCCGCATGATCCCGCCCGCCGCGACGTGCGGAAAGGGATCGGGATTCTTTTCGGTTCAGACAAACGGCCCTTCATCACCCGACATAATGATAGATGGCCAAGCGACGCACTCCGACCTGACGATGACTTCCGACCCCTTTGGTGACACACGCGAACAACCCCTCTTCACATGGATGCCGGAGAATTCTCATGCTCTCAATAACCCCTCGAACTACCCGCCGACCGGGCTTCACGTTGATTGAACTGTTGGTCGTGATCGCGATCATCGCCATTTTGATTGCCTTGTTGCTGCCGGCGGTGCAGCAAGCTCGCGAGGCGGCGCGGAAGACGCAATGCCGCAACAACAACAAACAGATCGGCCTAGCGCTGCACAATTACGCCGATGCCATGAAGATGTTCCCGCCGGTTTCCGTACTGCCGTTTGGCTCAACGTTTGAGCCGTGGTCGGGGCACGCTCGGCTGTTGCCGTACATTGAAGGGGCCGCCATGTCGAAGTTGATCGACTGGGCCGCGAGTCCCGAATTCACCGGAAGCCCCATTGTCGCCCGAACGCGAGTTCCGATTTACATGTGCCCCAGCGAACCCAACGACCGAGCACGGCAGACTCCCACGCTGACTCATTATCCGTTGAATTATTCGTTCAACGAAGGAACGTGGTTCATTTTCGACCCGCTGACCGGCAACATCGGCAACGGAGCCTTTCATCCCAACCGCGGCTTCCGAGCGGCTGACATCTCCGACGGACTGAGCAATACGCTGGCCGCCGCCGAGAACAAGGCGTATCAGCCGAATCTGTGGGATGCCAACAATCCCGCCACGTTGGGTATCGCGCCCCCTGCGAACCCAGCCGCGCTCGTGCCGTACTTTGGCGGTACGTTTGATTCGAACGGCCACACCGAGTGGGTCGAGGGAGACGTCCACGAAACAGGCATCACGACGCTGTTCACACCAAACACGCGAGTCCCCTACACCGTCAGTGGTATCACCTACGACATCGACTTCACCTCAGTGCGCGACGGCGAATCCACAACGTTGCCAACCTATGCCGCCATCACATCGCGCAGCCATCACGTCGGCAGCGTGACCGTTCTGATGTTGGACGGGGCAGTGAGGGGAGTCGGCAACAGCATCGATCTCAAAATCTGGCGCGGCGTCGGAACGCGAAACGGCAAAGAAGTCGCAGCGCTGGATTAACGGCGACACCACACTAACCCGAAGCGTGAGCGAGGGCGAACGATTCACACGACTGAGAGTCTCTTGGAGCGCCCTCCCTCGCTGACGCATCGGGTTAGTTTGACAGACCACTTTTCAAGGAGGTAAACCGATGCTTGATCGAAATTCACTGAATGCAAAAAACGTCGCGATGATTGCTTTTCTGGTTGTCGCCGCGAGCTACGGAATCTGGACGTTGATGCAACCGGGCACGACCCCGTCTCCCGGAGAAGGCCAGAAAATCGCGGACGCGTTTCTCGCCGCAATGCAAGGTGACTCGCCCGACAAGGCATGGGAATCCACAACGGCGGAATTCAAAAGCGCCGAAGGGCGCGAATCGTTTTCCCGTTTCGTAAAGAAGAATGACTTCCTGTCCAAGCCGCTGGAATTTGTTTCCACGCAGTTGGTCGATGTCCAAGACCAGCAACGAGCCGAATTCGTGTATCGCGCTGCACCGAAAAAGACGACCGTCCGGCTGGTCATTGGCCGCGAACTCGGCGTTTGGAAAGTCGATCGGCTGGCGGTCGACAATTTGTGAGGCGAAGCACGTTTAGTCACGGCGTGGAATCGCCAACTTCCAATAAGTCTTGCCAAACCGGGCAATCCAAAATCCGGTCTTGCAACTTGTTGAGCCGATCACGGTCAGTGATCGCATCCAGCATTACTGGCAGCTCAGTTGGCGGTTCACCGAGCCGCTTCTGGCCGATCCGCAAGATCGACTTCCGCAGGCCGATCAACTCACCCTCTTCGCGACCCTCTTCGCGACCCTCTTCGCGGGCGGTGGAGAGATAGCAGGATTGATCGCGTTGAAAATTAAGCCGGGCTTCGTATTGCATTCGTTCTTGTTGGTTGAGCGACATGGTTTCAAGAACTCCTAAG
>JANMIF010000083.1:0-4129 GCA_031375695.1 Planctomyces sp. | reverse complement strand
CAAGATTGGCCCTCCCAGCGATTATCCGTTGGGTGGCGTCAGCACAAAGTGGCTGGCGGCGCGCGGCGTGTGGATCGTGCATACCGACCAGTACAAAGGCCGCAACTTGATCTACGCCATCGCTTCAGTCTGCACGCATCTCGGCTGCACGCCGAACTGGCTCGAAGGCGAGCAAAAATACAAATGCCCGTGTCATGGTTCGGGCTTTTACGTCAACGGCATCAACTTTGAAGGTCCGGCCCCGCGGCCACTTGAACGAGTTGGTCTGAAGCTCGCTGCGGACGGGCAATTAGAAGTGGATAAGAGCGTGAAGTTCCAAGAAGAGATGGGTCAATGGGAAGACTCGAACTCATTTGTTGATGGTTCGTTGGTGTAGTTCGTGGGGCAGGTTTTCAACCTGCCCGGATGGCTTGATTTGTTGCACCGTTGAAGACATGGCAGGTTGAAAACCTGCCCCACCTGAGAAAGTCAGCATCCATGTCGGTCGGTGATTACATTCGCGATTCCCAAATCTGGAAGAGCATCTTCCGGCATCCGGCGCCGTATGACCGCCGGAACCGCGTGGTGGTGATGCTTACCAACTTCTTTCTGCATTTGCACCCGGTGTCGATCAAGCAGCAAGGGATCGCGCTGTCTTATACTTGGTGCATGGGCGGGATTACTTTCTTCCTGTTTCTGGTGGAAACGATCACCGGCGTATTGTTGATGTTTTACTACCGGCCAACGCTAGAGTGGGCGTTCAACGACATCCTGGCTTTGCGCGACGTGACGACACTTGGCATCATGCGGGAGATTCACCGCTGGGGTGCTCATGCGATGGTGATTACCGTCTGGCTGCACATGTATCGCGTGTTTTTAACCGGCAGCTACAAGCCGCCGCGAGAATTCAATTGGGTGGTTGGCGTCATCCTGCTGAAGCTGACTTTGTTGTTGTCGTTCACCGGTTACTTGTTGCCCTGGGATCAGTTGGCGATTTGGGCCATCACGGTCGGATCGAACATGGCTCGCGCGACGCCGGTGCTCGGACACGAAGGCCCTGGGTTTCAGTTCTTGAATCTAGGCGGATACGACTTGATCACGAATGCGAGCGACGCTCGATTCCTGCTGCTCGGCAGCCGGTTCGTGGGGGAAGAGACTTTGAACCGGTTTTACATTTTGCACTGCGTCGCGATTCCGCTGGCCGCGGCCGGTTTGATCGCGATTCACTTTTGGCGAGTCCGCAAAGACGGCGGGATTAGCCAGCCACTGTAAGTTATTCGTCATTTGTCAGCCCGCAAGGCATAATGGATGAACTTGATTCCACACATTACTTGGTCGCTCCTCGGTTCGGTTGATCCGCATCCGAATGTCACGTCGAGCGTGTTGTTTGGCCTGGGATGGCTGTATTTGGTGCTGTTCGCGATGAATCTGTTTTGGACGTTGAAGTCGTTCCAGAAGGGTCGGCATTTCCAAATGCCTGCCGTGTTTGGCGGCGGGCATATTCCGAATGCGACATTGTGGGCCATGTATACGATGGCGCTCTTCATCGTCGCGGTCACGCACTTGACCTGTTACAGCAGTCCGCAGTCGTTTGTGATGGTGATGCCCGACTTCGCCAAGACGCTGATCGACAGCGTGTTGGCGGATGCTCGGACTTTTTTCGCAGTCACTGTGCTTGGATTTGTAGCGATGATTTGCTTCCGCGAAACTCTGGCGACTCCGAATGTCGGCTGGGGACTGCTGAATCTGATGCTGCTGTTTTTGTGCATCAGTTTGACCGACTACGACTTTCGACAGATCGTCGGCAAGCCGGATAACGTGCCGATTGTGGAAATGTTGTTCATCGTCGGTTACTTCACTTGGCTGTTCTTTTATCGGGCCAACGACAACGACCGGCGGCGAGCCGAAGGTCGGCCGCTGCTGGAACAAGAAAAGAACGAGAAAGTCCTAACTTGGCCGGACCTCGTGTACACCGAAATGATCTGCATGATCGCGGTGACTGCGATCCTGGTCTTGTGGGGCATTGCGTTGCAAGCTCCGCTTGAAGAGCCGGCCTCGGCAGTGAAAACGCCGAATCCTTCGAAGGCGCCTTGGTATTTCCTCGGATTGCAGGAAATGCTGGTGTATTACGATCCGTGGTTGGCGGGGGTTGTATTTCCCAGTGTGATTCTCGGCGGGATGATGGCTATTCCGTATATCGACTTCAACAAGCTCGGCAATGGGTATTACACGTTCAATGAGCGGAAGTTCGCGATCATCACGTTCATGTTCGGATTTCTGCCGTTGTGGGTCGGGATGATCATTCTCGGCACGTTCTTGCGAGGCCCCAACTGGAACGTCTTTGGTATCTATGAGTTCTGGGATGTTCACAAGTTGGAGGCTTTGAACAACGTCAACCTTTCGGAGTATTTTTGGTACGGACTCGGACTGCCGCTGCCGATGGCCCCAGCTGGGGCGAAATTCGCGCAACAGGCTCCGTACATTTTGCTGCGTGAATCGGTCGGTTTCGTTGCGGTTCTGGGTTACCTCGGAGTGATGCCGATGGTCATGGCCATGACCGTGTTCAAGAAGTTTTTCATCCGCATGGGATTCGTGCGGTACATGGTGTTCTCGAACTTGGTGCTGATGATGGCAGCCCTGCCACTGAAAATGGTGGCGCGCTGGGCCGTCAATCTGAAGTACTTCATCGCGATCCCCGAATGGTTCTTTAACGTGTGATTTCGTGGGGCACGCGGCCCGCGTGCGTCAAAAAAATTGAGGATGAATCGCACGCTAGCCGCGTGCGCCACAAAACAAACATGCCAGCGACAGAAGATTATCTCCGTCCGCTTCCCAAGATGCATCGGTGGTTTGCCGTCAGCATGGTCGTGCTGTTTTTGGCGACGCTGCTCATGATGTACTTCGACCACCGCGACGAATGGCGTGTCTATCAGAATCAGTTCTTCAAGCTGGAGGCTCAGAAGCTGGTCTCCGAGGAAAATGCCAAGAAAGCGTTTCTTGTCAACGCGACTGCGGCGGCTGATCCGAAAGCGGTCGGAAAATTGGATAAGGCCTACGCGGCGAAACTGAAGCAGTTGCTAGACGACCAAGAGGCCAAGCAGGAGGCGGTCAAACAAGCAGTCAGTGATTTGGCCGGTCAAGAAGCAAACATCAAGAAGCTCGACAATGACTATTTGATGCAGATGCGCAAGGTTCGGGAAAATCGGGCGTTTCGCGATGTGGCTCGTGCGAACTTCGATCTTGGAATTCGTGACCAAGTTGAGAAAGCCGTACAGGACGCGCTGCACACGGACTTCGACACCAAACAAAAGACGGTCTTGGAGCTTGAGGCAGAGCTAGATCGCCGTGATGCGACTCGGATCGAAGCGGCGGCCAAGTTGAAGGAAAAGACGAAGGATCGCGATGTCGCCGTGGCAGCGGTCAAGGCGTTTCAGGCGGATATCGTGCGACTGGAAGCCGCGCAGAATCGCATCGAACCGACCAGTACGGCTCAGGCGTTCAAGCGCTGGTTGATGGAACAGCCAATCGTGGACGGGTTTAACTCGCACATCAAAATCCAGCAGGATTGGCTGCCGGATATGAAGATCACGCTGGGGATGGCCAAGACGGCGCGGTTCGATCGCTGCCGCACTTGCCACTTGGCAATTGATCGTGTTGGGCCGGGGGATGTGGCAGACTTCCCGCATGGCGACGGCAAGAACGGAACCTACAAGCATCCGTTTTCCACGCATCCGCGGCCGGACGTTTATTTGACGGCGGCTAGTCCGCATCCGCTGAATGATTTTGGTTGTACGTCGTGTCACGACGGGCAAGGGTCGGGTACCAGTTTCCAGAATGCGTCGCACACGCCGAATGATCCTCAGCACGCCCACGAATGGGAACATGAGTTTGGTTGGTTCAACAATCACTTCTGGGAATACCCAATGCAGCCGGCTCGATTGCGTGAGTCCGCCTGTCTGAAGTGTCATCACAGCGTGGTTGAACTCGGCGTGAACAAGAAGTTTGGCGCGACGGCTCCGAAGGTTTACGAGGGCTGGCAGTTGATCAAGAAGTATGGCTGTTTCGGCTGCCATGAGATCAACGGCTTCGATGCCGGCAAGCCGGTCGGCCCGGACTTGCGGCTGGAACCACAAACTGTCGCAGAGAAGCA
>JANMIF010000078.1:0-14847 GCA_031375695.1 Planctomyces sp. | reverse complement strand
TCAAACAATGTATCAAGCACCGTAACGGTTCTGCTTGGCCGAGGAGATGGGACGTTTGAGGAACAGCGCCGCTTCGCCGTCGGAGACTTTCCACTGACGGTGCAGGTGATCGATGTTAACGACGATGGCCGCGTCGACCTCGTCACGCCGAATGCCTCTTCACACGATGTTTCAGTTCTGCTTGGCCGAGGAGATGGGACGTTTGAGGATCCGCGCCGCTTCGCCGGCGGTACTCCACAGACGGTGCAGGTGATCGATGTCAACGGCGATGGCCGCGTCGACCTTGTCACGGCGAATGACTTTTCAAACGATGAATCGGTTCTGCTTGGCCGAGGTGATGGGACGTTTGAGGATCCGCGCCGCTTCCTCGAAGGAGACATTCCACGGACGGTGCAGGTGGACTATGTCGTAGTCGATCTCAACGCTGATGGCCGCGTCGACCTCGTCACTCTGAATCGCTATGCCAACGATGTAACGGTTCGGCTGGACCGAGGAGATGGGACGTTTGAAGATGATCCGCGCAGCTTCCCCGTCGGAGATATTCCAATGACGGTGCAGGTGATCGATGTCAACGGCGATGGCCGTGTCGACCTCGTCACGCCGAATCTAGGTTCAAACGATGTATCGGTTCTGCTGGGCCGAGTTGATGGGACGTTTCAAGATCAGCGCCGCTTCGCCGTCGGACGCAATCCACGGACGGTGCAGGTGATCGATGTCAACGGCGATGGGCGCGTCGACCTCGTCACTTTGAATGGAGGTTCGGCCGATGTTTCGGTTCTGCTGGGGAATGGCCACGGCGATTTCGTGAATGCGTTGTCCGTTGCGCCGATCGCCGTGGGAGCGCGGCCGGTGGTTACTGACATTAACGGCGATGGGATTGCGGACGTTTTCGTACTGACGCGGGACGGAGCGGTGCTTTATCGACAAGGGACACGAAATGCATCCGAAGGTACGGAACCATCCGCCGTCACGTCACTCGGTGAATTTGGCACGGCTGTGGTGATCAATCCTGGACATCCCGCACGAGATTTCACTCTGGTGCGATCGGCCAGCGGCCTGACAATTGCCCTTCTCGATCAGTCGGGAAGTTCGGTCAGACTTTTTCAATACAGAGGACTTGGAAACATCAATGGCTCGCCGTTTTGGGAAACCGGCAGCGTGCCGATTGGTGGTTCGCTGTCGGGTCGAATCGTGGCCGCGGATTTTGATCATGATGCTGCCGGACTTGATGATTTCGCGGTGGTCAATCAAGGCACTCAGACTGTGACGCTGTATCTGGCGGACGCGAACGGGTTCCATTTGGCGGCAACATTCGATGCCGGGGCGGGACAGGTCTCGCTGACTACGAGCGACCTCAATCGCGATGGCCAGACGGACTTCTTGGTGCCGAATTTCAATTCGGGTGATGTGAGTGTGTTTCAAAACAATGGCACCGGGCAGTTCACGACGTCGTTGCATCGCACCGGGCCAGGGCCGTACTTCATCGGGCCTTCACCGTATGACGACTCACGAATTGAAAGTCAGTCGTTCGAGCAAACATCGAGTGCCGAAGTTGGCGACTTCAATGGCGATGGCTGGCCCGACGTGATCGCGACCAATCCTGGCAGCAACAGTTTTTCGATTCTTTTTGGGACAGATCACGGTCTGCTTTCCAATCCGCAGGTCACGTTGCTGGGAAATTCTCCGTCGCGGTTTGCCGCCGTGCGGGTGGCGGATGTCAATCGTGATGGGCTTGACGATGCGGTGTTTCTGAATGAATCGGGGACGGAGTTGTCGGTTTTCTTGAATTCGATTGATGTGCTGGGGCGATGGTCAAAGACCCCGACGCGCACGATCGAACTGCCGACCCCGCTGACGGGGTTCATTCTGCATGAAGCCAACGCGGATGGTCTGCCGGATGTGTTCGCCACGAATGAATTCGGCGACCTGTTGCTGTTGCTCAATCAAGGGGATGGCCGGTTTGAAGAGGATCGGCACGCGCAGCGCAACATTCCGATTGCCGTGCAAGACCTCAATGGTGATGGCAAGGCGGATGTCGTGCTGGCCAATCAGAAACTCGATCAAGTCTCCATTGTTTACGGCGGAACAAACCATTTAACGGACGTCGCGACGCGTGACAACGGCGTGGCGGCTCCCGGAGCGGTGAAATTGGTGGACCTCAACGGCGATGGGGTGGCCGATCTAATCGTCCCCAACACCGGTGGCAACAGTGTGTTGATCTACAAGGGACATGTGGGACAGAACGGACGCGGCGACGGCACTTTCGAGGCGGGTGAGGCGATTTTCACCGGCTCGAACCCGGCGAGCGTGACGGTGAGCGATCTGGATCATGACAAACACATGGACTTCGTCGTGACCAATCGCGGCTCCAACACGGTCGCCGTGTTCTACGGGCAAGCGACGGCCGATTCGCGAACGATCGCAGGAACAATCGCGATCCCCTTCCGAGCGGGGGCACTCTCGAAACTGCCGTCTGGTTCCGGTCCGGTGGATGCTCAGGTGGTGAGTTTGAAAAAAGCGAATGGCACCATGCAGACCGGTTTGGTGGTGACCAACAGCACGAGCAACTCGGTGTCATTCATTCCGAGCGCGGGGAACGGCATCTTCAACCTGAACCCGAGCAACACGGTGCCGCTGGGTTTCTCGCCTCTCGCGGGAGCGATCGTGAATGGCAACTTGGTGTTGCCTAATCCGGGCGGGAATAGCCTTGGGTTTGTCTCGCTGTCGGCCGCGAACTTCAGTGGCCGTCAGCCCGCCATTTCGTTCTCGCAACCGGTGTTCGATCGTCCCATCGGAATTGACGCCTCAACCGACGTGGACCGTGATGGGAACGTCGATCTGTTAGTGGCCAACAATGGCAACGGCTCGGTGTCGCTGTTGTTGGGCGATGGCCAGGGGTTTGACTTCTTTGGCTCGTTCTTCCTCGACGGGATCACTCACGCCAGCGCGATGCAAGTGGCCGGTTTCGAGTTGTACGTCACGGAGGAAGGCAAAGAGTTCTTCACGGTGTTTGATCTGGAACAATTGAAGTTCGACAACGGCAATGAAATCGTTGATTTTGAAGAGATTGCGAGCTTTGTTCCTCCAACGACGAACGCGATCGCGACGAAGTCGTATTCTCCGGTTTTCGGCGGTAGCTTTTTTAGCTTTAGCCCGTTGTTGTTCACGTTTTTCGGACAGGTTTCGTCGGAGGAAATTGAAACTCGCGATGAAATCGACCTGGTCAACGAACCAACGAGTTTTCAATCGCTGGTGGGGATCGTCACACAAATCACACAACTGTTCGGTGAACTCGGTGAGGCGTTTGGAAACGGATTGCTCATCACGGTGACCACGGACCTGGGTCTCGCCGGTTGGAAGCTGCCGGAGAGTTCGGTTGGCGGCGTTGAAATGCTGGTCACGCCGTTAAGCGTATTGACGGGAACGCAACCGCTCTTGCAGTTGGTTCGCCGGCTCCGGGGCGCACCGCGCTTTTGGTCGAATCGGATGAATGCTCCGACAAAACTTCCGGCCGATACTTCGGGGTCATCCAACGCGAAGCCAACCACAACGGTCCCAAAGAAAGACTTGCCGACGCAGTCGGCGGTACCGCCGAACGACGGCAGCATGTCCGACGCGGCGACGGCATTACCGATCGAGCCGTGGCAAGCGGAATTGGCGAAGTACATGGCGGAGATGGCGACAACTCCGAACGTGGCCAGCGATCTCTTTGATGTGCGAGGCAAACAATCTCCGCAGGCGGTGCGGAAATCGTCCGCGAGCGAATCGCAAAACGAGACCAGCGCGGTCTGGAAAGTCTTCGCGGGCGGTTCCCTGTTTTCGCCCGTCTTGATCGAAACTGCCCCACGCCAATTGAGGAACCGCCGTTCGCGAAACAAAATTGTCCCCGTGGTTTCCGAAGGAGCCGTGTGATGCTGGTGTGATCCGTGCCATCCGTCTCCCAATCGGTCATGTCACTGGCGGCGTATCGCCGAAATCGTTCTGCCAGGCTTCGCGGATGACCCGCAGTTTCCGTTCGACGGAGCTGAGGCCAATGCGGAGCTTGTCGGCGATCTCTTGATTCTCGAACCCTTCGAGTTTGAGCAGCGCGACGTCGCGCGTTTTTTCTTCGCCGAGCCGCGTGAGGGCATTCGACAGGTTGTCGTTGAAGGCGGCGATGAACTCTGGCCCCGGTTCTTGGTCGGCGAGTTCCAGAAAGTTCGCGTCGTTGTTCTCCGCGACGTCGCCGAGCCTCACGACTTGGCCGCCACCTCGTTTTTGAGCCTGTGAATGGCGGAAGTGTTCGACGACTTTGCGGTCGGTCAGCATGAGCAGGATTTGCCATAGGTCGTCCCGGTCGCTCAGACGGGCGAATCGGTTTTCCCCCGCCGCTCGAAAGAAGCGGTCAAACACCGACACCAGGACGTCCTCCTCATCCACCGCGCGATCGGAAAGTCCCCGCAGCCGAGCCCGTGCCAAGGGGAGCAGACGCGCGAAGAAACGTTGCCAGATCTCACCAGCCGCTTGCGAATCATCAGCCTTGAGGCGTTCGATCATCCAGGTCACGGAGTGGCTGCGGTCGGAGGAAGCGTCGTTGGGCGTCATGGCGGTGAGTCGCTTTCAGGAAATGCGCCCAGTCAACAACAAACGGGGTTGAGAGTCTTTTTCCGATCGGCCGCTCCGGGTCTCACGGTTTCTTGGAACAACCGAAGTCTCACGACTTCGGCTACGGAAAGCCAATTCCGATCGGGCGGATCAGTGAGGAATTTCACACGATCAAGAAAAAACCGCGCAAGCGGTGAAGGCCGCCTCCGCTGCTTTGCGTGTGTACTCGTAGAAGCCAACGGGCGCGTCGCGCGGTTTGGCTTCCTGCGAATGTCTCGTGGCAGCAGTCTGTCGCGAGCGGACGAAATTTACCCTCTTGAAATTGGAGCACGAACATGAGATTCACAAACTGGTTGAGCAATTTGGGTCAATCACTGCGGCAGTTTCGTTCCCGGTCACAACGCTATTTGACAGCACCAGATACCAACGGCAGTGAGGTTTTGAAAGTCCGAACCTTGCTTTCCCGGTTGGTTCCGCAGCGAAAAGCTCGGCGGCGGATGGGGCGAGGCCGAGCGGGAATGGAGACTTTAGAGGCGCGATCAGTTCCGGCGGCGTTCAGCTTGAGCAGTGTGCTGACGACGTTCAACGGAGGTGCGGCGACGCTGATGCAGCAGACTCCGGCGATCGCCAACCAGGCGTTTCAGGTCGATGTGCCGGTTCTGAAAGAATCATTGGGCGATGTTGTTCGCGCGCCGGACAGAATCAATGCCGCGTTCAACACGACGGTCAGCGGCAGCTCGGCCGACAGCCTGACGTTTTCACGGAGCAACTTCACCGTGCTGGCGGCCACGACCATCGGCAATGAAGGGGACAGTCTGCTTCGCGTTCGTTATCTGGTGCAGTCGAACAACGAAGCCTCGTCGTCGATGTCGGTGGGAGGACCGGTCGGACTGTTCGATCAAAGTTATGTGGCCAACGGCGGCGTCGCGGGCGAACTGACCGGTCGATTCAGCGGCCGAGCGGACAGGATTGTCACCGAGGTGGTGTTGGGTGTTGACGTGCGCAACGGTCAGCCGACGTTTTATGTTTCGGCGGGTGACTGGTTGACGGTCAGCAATTTCAACGCGACGGCGACGGGGATTCGCGGCACGTTCGATCAACTCGGCAAGTTGTTCGACGTGACGGCGTCGGGCGGCAGCTCGCAAATCGCGAACACCAACGCCACGCTGCGTGTCTCCGATGTGGATGCCGACGGCCGGCTGCGCTTGCAGGATTTTCAGACGCAACTCAACCGTGTTGTGACGGGCGATGTCGATGGCAGCGTGTCGCTCAATCTGCCGACGATGCAGACGACAATGCCGCTGGTCGGCGCGGTGGGCTGGAGTGGGCAGTGGTCGCGAGCGATCGACAACAGCGTGCTGCTGGCTCCCAGCGAATCGTTCACGACGCCGACGCCTGCCGCCGTCGAGCAAATGCTGCAGGACAGCTTTGTGCGAATCGTCGATCAGTTGAGCTTTCTGGGTCCGGCCGCCGATGTGTTGACCTACGAGTTGCCATTGATCAATAAGTCGCCGCTGCAACTGATCGGAGTTGGTCCCGACTTGGCATTCCTGGGCAATCTGAAATCGGCTCTGGTCAAAGTTGGCGATCAACTCAAGCTGAGCGACTCGGCGAAGGCCGCTCTGGGAGCGGTGGAGTTCACGGGCAACTTCAATCAGCAGAGCATCGACAAACTGGTCCGAGGTGCCGATGTGACACTGCTGCAGCTTGGCATTGATAGTCACTCGGATCGCGGTTCGTATGCCGACACAGACGTCGTTGTGAATCGTGATGGTGTCATTGACAACTTCCCCCAGTGGAGTTGGGCTCACGAGCATGAATCTGCGATCAATTCCGATAAGACGGAGGACTGGCTCAAGTCGCACGACGAAAGCGTCAAGCTGTTCAGCCTGGGATTGGGCAGCGTGCTCGGCCTCAATTTGTACGCCGATTTTGGCATCGGTTTGGACTATCATGTGAAAGCCAACCTGGGAATCGGCACGGGCGGCTTTTACATCGGCGAGGGGACCGGTTTTCAGGCCCTAGTCGGTGTGACGGTCGATTTGCGAGGCTCGGCGGAGGTCTTGGGCTTCGACGTGGCTTCGATCACAGGCACAGGCTGGGCCAACGTCGGCGGTGGAGCCTGGTTGGTTGATCCGAGCCGTGACTCCAACGATGGCAAGGTCTATCTGCACGAGTTGTCGCGGCCCGGCGACAGCGCCGGCACGATCGTCGAAAACTATCTCGATTCGATGTATGCCCACGTCACGGTCGAGGCCGGCCTCAGCGCGCATGCGGAAATCTTCGGCTTCGACGTGTGGAGCGACAGCGTCAAACTGGTGAACGAGAAGATCCACGAACACTTTCCCAAGATGCCGGGGAGTTCTCGGCTGGCAACCCAACTCGTCAGCATCACCCAGCCGACGTCGAGTACGTTGATGATTGAAGGCACGGCGAACGCGGACCATGTCATGCTGAGTGGCGGCAACGGAACCGTCGAAGTCTTTCAGTTCGTCAACGAGCAAGATCCTTTGGGCAACGTCATCGGGACGAGTCGTGTCGCCATTGGTTCCTACACGGGGATCGAGTCGGTCAGTTTCGGCGGCGGACTTGGTGACGATCAGCTTGACGTCGAATCGGGTTTCAATATCCGCATCTCGGCCGACGGAGGCGCTGGGAACGATAGCTTGCAAGGCGGCACGGCGGATGACTTTTTGAATGGCAACGAGGGCAACGACTGGCTCGAAGGCCGCGAGGGGAACGACACGCTCCGGGGCGGCCTGGACAACGACGTGTTGCGCGGGGCCGAGGGGAACGACGACATCGACGGTCAAGATCACGATGACACGATCAGCGGCGGAGTTGGAACCGACAACATTCGTGGCGGCAGTGGCAATGACCTCATCGACGGCGGGGCCGACGCAGATCGCATTCAGGGCGATGCCGGTGATGACGCGATCGACGGCGGCAGCGGCGATGACATCGTCTCTGGCGGCAGTGAAAAGGATTCGCTGCGTGGCGGCGAGGGGGCCGATCAGCTCGCGGGCGATGCCGGTGACGATCTGCTCGAAGGCAACGCCGGCAACGACATTCTGCGCGGCGGCATTGACCGCGACGAACTGAATGGCGACGAGGACGACGATCAACTCTACGGCGATGCCGGTAACGATTTCGCACGCGGTGGCACGGGCAACGACTCGCTCTTCGGCGGCAACGACAACGATCTGCTCGACGGCGAGGCCGGCAACGATCAGCTCAATGGCGATGGCGGCGAGGATCGGCTCTACGGAGGTCTCGGTCGCGATGTGCTCAATGGTGACTCGGGCGACGATCGGCTTTACATCGGACCTGAAGGAGACGGCACGGTCGATCAAGTCGCGGGCGGGACGAATCAGGATCGCGTGGTAATCCACGGGACAAATTCGGCGGACGTGATCGAACTGTCGCAGTCGGCGGCGACGACCTTCCAAGTGTCGCTCAAGAGCGGCAATTTGCCAGTCGAATCGGCAATCGTCACGCTGGTTGACGATGTGGAGATCGTGGCCGTTGATGGCGTCGCGGGAAATGATCGCATCACGGTGGTCGGCAGCATGGCGCGCGGCGTCGAACTGCTGGGTGGTGAGGGGGACGACACGTTGTCGGGCGGCGACGGCCGCGATGTGCTGAAAGGCGGATTCGGAAATGACCTGCTGTCCGGCATGAGGGGCGACGACATTCTGATCGGCAACGGTCCGACATTGGGGAACACAGTCTCAGAAACGACCCTGCGATCACAGCGAGACAATGACACACTCAACGGTGGAAGTGGCGACGATGTGCTCTATGGCGAAGAAGGTGCCGATAGTCTGCTGGGCGGCGACGGACGCGACGTGATCAGCGGCGGACTCGGCAATGACCGACTGGAATCGGGGGCCGACTACTATGGCGACAAGCTCGATGGAGGACAGGGGCTTGATACGCTGATTGGCGGCGCGGGAATTGATGACCTGCAAGGCGGCGATGATCCCGATCTGATTCTCGGGGGCGATCTGGGGGACAAGATCGACGGCGGTCTCGGTAACGACACGCTGATCGGTGAGCTTGGCCGCGACAACGTGTATGGGAACGACGGCAACGACCGGCTGCTGGCATGGATCGACAATGACGTCCGAGCACAACTCGGCCTGGCACCGGTGCGGGAGTTGACGCCCGCCGAGCGGCAACAACTCGATGGCGAACTGCGAGCCAGGCTGAATTCCATCAGCCCACGGATCGACGAACTTGAAAACTTGACCTCAAGATCGCCGGAAGAAGACCGTGAGCTTTGGCTGCTCAGCGATGAGAAGCAGTTCATCGGGCTGACCATTGCCGACTTGGTGCTCTACGGCAGCATCTACGTCGATTCCTTGAGCGGCGGGATCGGTGACGATGACCTCTACAGCAGCCCGTTGAAGGACTTCATTGATGGTGGAGACGGCAACGACAACATCTATCACATCACCGGAACGAACTTTGACAGTGTTAGCCCCGAGGGAGACACGATCCGCGGAGGCGATGGCCAGGACACTTACTACGTCTCTGGCACCGAGTCGAACGACGTCATCATGTTGCAACTGGTCCCGCAGGACTTGGCGAACCCGGAAGTCTATGTCTCCGTCAATGGGACGAAGACTCGAATGGGGCGGCTGGAAATCGAAGTAGCGGGCGTGCTGGCGAAAGGTGGCGATGACACGGTCACGGTAAACTTTGGCAATAACGCCGCCATGCTGATCAACGTCGATGGCGAGTCGGGGAACGATATGCTCACCGCGGCTGGAAACCCGACGCAAAATCTCCCGGCCTTCGTGCACAACGCGACACTCAGCGGTGGCATCGGCAACGATACACTGATCGGCGGACGGGAAAGCGATCTGCTCAACGGCGGCAAAGGTAACGATTCGCTCTCTGGCGGCGACGGATCGGACACGCTTAATGGCGAAGACGGCGATGATTGTCTGAGCGGCGGCGCTGGCAACGATCAACTCAACGGCGACTTCGTCCTGGCTGGCAACGACACGCTCGATGGCGGCGAAGGCGATGACCGCATGACGGGCGGTCTGGGCGATGACACTTATCAGTTCACCAACGCCAGCTCGATTCAGACGGACATCATTTCCGAGTCGGCCACCGGTGGAACGGACACGCTGAACTTCGCGGCCGTCACGACCACGGTCACCGTCGATCTGCGGTACGACGCCGCTGCCCGCCATGCGGTCCCAGGGCAGTCCGCTCTGCGCACGATCAATACCTCCACGGCCGGACAAGCCGCCTACTTTGAAAACGTCATCGGCGGCTCGGTCGACGATTCGCTGATCGGCAACAATGCGAACAATCTCCTGGTCGGCAACGCGGGCAACGACCTGCTCTATGGGACCGTTGGCGATGATGTGATGGATGGCGGCGTGGGAAATGACACCGTGAGTGGCGGCATCGGCAACGACACGTTTCTCTTTGCCAATGCGAACAATGCCGAAGCGGATGTAGTGTCTGAATATACCTCCGAAGTCGGGATCGACACGTTGAACTTCGCCGCCGTCACCAGCCAAGTCACAGGCGATCTAAACATCGACACGGCCTTGGCCACGCACCTGAATCGCACAGTCAAGACTTATGCGGCCGGACAAGCGGCCAGCGTCGAGAACCTCATTGGCGGGTCTGTCGGCGACTTGCTCAAAGGGAACGCCGCCAATAATGGCTTGGTTGGCAACGGCGGCAATGACACGCTGCTCGGCAACGCAGGTAACGATGTGCTCGACGGAGGAGAGGGTAGTGACTCGATGGTGGGTGGACTTGGGAATGACACTTACACGTTCGCCAATATCATCGCCGCCCAAACGGACACGATTTCTGAGCTGTCGGGTGGAGGGACCGATACGCTCAGTTTTGCCGCAGTCATTAGCTCAATCACGGGAGATCTCCGGAGCGATACGGCCACCGCCACACAAGGCGCCGGTACTGTGGTGCGCACGGTCAAGACCGCGACTTTGGGACAAGCCGCCTACTTCGAGATTCTGATTGGCGGTTCCAGCGGGGACATTCTGATCGGGAATAACGCCAACAACGTCCTGATAGGCAACGCTGGATACGACTTCATGGACGGCGGCGCAGGCGATGATGTCCTCGAGGGAGGAGACGGCAACGATTACCTCATTGCCAAAGACGGCAATGATTCGCTCAAGGGAAACGCGGGCGACGATTCGCTGTACGGCAATCTCGGCAACGATACCCTTGAGGGCGGAGACGGCAATGATTCGCTCGATGGCAGCGACGGCAATGACAAACTCAACGGCGGCATCGGCGACAATCTCCTGGATGGCGGCATCGGCGACGATGAGTTCACCGTCGGCCTCGGTACGCATCGTGTGCTGGGCGGCGCGGGATTGAACAAGCTCATCGTTGTGGGTGACGACCTAGCGAATACGATCCTTGTGACCGTAGGCAGTACCACACCGCTCAAAGTCACGGGGTTCGGCACCACGGAGGCTTCTGCAATCAATACCGTGGTGCTGGACGGCCGCGGTGGCAACGACAACTTGAGCATCAACGCACTGGTGAGCGTGCCCGTCGTGCTGTACGGCGGCTTGGGCGACGACACCTTGATCGGCGGTGCGGGCAACGATTCACTGTTCGGCAACGAAGGCAACGATACCTTGATCGGCGGCGCGGGCAACGATTCCCTGTTCGGCAGCGTTGGCAACGATGTGATCTCCGGCGAGGCGGGCCAGGACTCCCTTCACGGCGGCGATGGAAGTGACCGCCTGGATGGCGGCACCGGCAACGACACGCTGGATGGAGGCGACGGAATCAAGGGGAATGACTCGCTCATCGGTGGACTCGGTGCCGACATCTTCACCGAATACAAGACCAGTCGCCTGGTGAGCGGCTTCACCGTCTACGAGAGTCTGGTAGACATTTTTGTCGACTTGTCCACAGCTCAAGGCGATGCCAAACGCATCATGAATGTTTAGGATCCGCGAGGAACAGCAGACGTATTGAGAGGATTATCTTTCGACGTTGATCGCAGAACGTTCAAGCGAAACGCAATCTGGAGCCAACAATGTCCGATAGCAACCCTCGTCCGGGAGTCAAAACACTCCTGGAGTTTGAGCCGATTCTGGATCGGTTTGAAGCGGCGTGGCGAGCCGGTTTGCAGCCGGAGCTGAATGAGTTCTTGTGCTCCGTGCCGGAGGCAAAGCGACCACCATTGTTCACCGAGTTGCTGTCGGTGGAACTGGCTTGCCGGCGCGAGGCAGGGGAAACGCCTCAGGTCAGCGATTACCTCGGCGAGTTTCCGCAGTTCGCGTTTCAGGTCCAGCAGTGCGTGGCGGCGGCGGAGTTGACCACGATTCGCGTCACGGTCGGATCGAATCCGGCCGAGCACTGCGTTGATATTGCATCGCTGCGATACCCGGTCCCGGAACTTGCCGAAGGCCAGACGTTTGGTCGCTACCGCATCGAAGGGATTCTCGGCCGTGGCGGGATGGGTGCGATTTATCGAGCTTATGATTCGTATTTGCAGCGAGTCGTTGCCTTGAAGGTGCCTGTCTTCGGCAGTCACCACGATGACCACTCGGAACTGATCGTCAACCGCTTCTTGCGCGAAGCCCGTGCAGTGGCGAGGTTGTCTCATCCGAATCTTTGCCCAGTCTTCGATGTTGGTGTGATCGACGGCACGCTGTTTCTCACGATGAAAATGATCGACGGGCAGTCCTTGGAACAGCTATTCAAGCTCAACGAACCCGTTAGCGAGGCGGACGTCGTTCCACTGATTCGTCAGGTGGCACTCGCGCTGCAGGAAGCTCACGATTGCGGCGTCATTCACCGCGACTTGAAGCTTGCGAACATCATGCTGGATGTGAGAGACCAACCGGTTTTGATGGACTTTGGATTGGCACGGCGGGTCGCCAGCGACGAAAGTGACCTCACGAAAAATGGGGCGATCCTGGGGACACCGGCCTACATGTCGCCGGAACAGATTCGCGGGGATGCTCGTGACATCGGCGCAGCCACGGATATCTACAGCCTGGGTGTCGTGATGTATCGGCTGTTGACCGGACGCCGTCCGTTCGAGGGGAATTCGCTGGCGATTCTCGCCTCCATTTCTAACGAGACGCCAGCCGCTCCACGCGACATTTGCAAAAACATTCACCCGGCAGTCGAAGCCGTTTGCCTGAAGGCGATGGCAAAGAAACCGTCCGACCGCTTTGCGTCCGCCGCCGAGATGGCTGCCGCTTTGGATCAGGCGCTGCAAACTCCGTTGAGCGCGGACACGCCGAAACTTGGTGAATTCAATGACGAAACGACCTGCTCGATGAGTCAACCGGTTGCGGATGCTTCGTTGGTCCAAGGAACAGATACTAAAACATTTGGGCACCCGAGGATTGTTCCTATCGTCGGTGTTGTCGTCGTGTCGGTGTTACCGGTGATTTGGGCGCTGTCGAATCCCGGTGAGGTTGCTTCGTTCAGACCAACTGATGCGACTCAACAGCTCTCGGCGACGTCATCGTATGGGAAGAGTAGTGGCTCCGACAATTCAGCCGCTGCGGCGAAGCATGATCCTCCGAATGCCAACTCCGACATCATCACCGAGAAACCGAATGGGAAACGACCGACCGCGGACCCGATCTTGGAGACTCACCTCCAACGAGCGGGGCAGCAACCGGGCTTCGAAGTCTTGAGCCAGAAATCGCTGCCGCTGCGCGATAATGACAAACTGCAATTTCATGTGACGTTGAACGCACCGAGTTACGTCTACCTGTACCTCATCAACACGCAGGGGTTGCCAGAGCGTCTTTGGCCCAAGTCCTCCGAAGACCTCGAACAGCAGAAGACGGTTAGGGAACTCTGGGCACCGCCGCTTGCGGGCGAGGGACGGAAGCAAGAGATGTATTTCTTGAATGAACTGCACGGCCAAGAAACGGTGTTGGTCGCGACGTCTCAGCGACCCTTGAGCCAGGCCGATCTCCAAACCGTCGAGACGGTTCGGCTCAATCTGCAACCGGTGGTTGGAGATCAACAGAAACTCGTCTCGTTCCGCCGAGAAGAACGTGAGCGAGGGTTCGGCGGCATCGTCGAAACGAACAAGACACTGCGCGTCGAAATTGACCGTTTCACCGAACGTCTCGACCGAGTCTTCGATGGTTATACCGGGATTGTCTTTCCTCACGAGTGACGTCTCATGCGAGCAGAAACACTAACCCGAAGCGCCAGCGAGGGCGAACGCTCCATGCCGCGGCGAGTTCGACGTCACCTGGAACGTTTGCCCTCGCTAACGCATCGGGTTAGTAGATGGTGCCTGCTGCTCAGCTTGATTGGTTTGATTGGTATCTCTGCCGTTGCTCAAGACCGTGGGCGCGAGTTGCCGGCCGCCGAAGAGTTATTTCGGCGAGGCGCGTGGGCACAGGCCGAAGACAAGTTGGCTCAAGTCTTGGCGACGACCACTCAAGGGCCAGCGTCCGATGAGAAGGTTCGCTCGCGACGACGCTGTTTGCTCATGCTTTCAGAAACGTGTCGGCATCTCGGACAGCATTCGCAAGCGTTGGAATACGCCTTGAGATACCGCGAGGAACTCAAAGGCGAACGGAAAAACGTGGACCTTGCGGAGTTCTTGCAGCAGAACGAGATCGGCATCGCCGAAAGTCAAATGGCGTTGGCCAACTTTTTGGAGGCCCGCGCTACACTGGATCAGCTGCTGGCGAATCGCTTCGGAAAGGTCAAGGACTTCCGAAAGTTGCAGGTGCTCGCAACCTTGGCGACGGTCGAACATTTGACGGATCACGCACCGCTCGCAAAGAAACACTGGAGTGAGGCGGACGAACTCGGCCGAGGCCTCAAACGATTTGAGAAAAGTCTCTCGCCCGATGAAGCGACATCGCTCATCGTGCGACTGGTCGAATGCCAAGAGGCTCTTGACCGACCCGCCGACGCAGACGTATTGCTTAAAACGTTGCAACGAAAACTCGCGCAGATGGCGGACGGAAAACTGCGGCAAGTTCGAGCTTTGCTGGAACTGGGGACACGGGACTCCTTGAGAAAGGATTTCGTGCGTGCGGAAAAGCATTTCCGGCAAGCCCTCGAACTTGTCTCACCCGAGCAGAATCCGCGCGGTGCCTCGCAGATTCATCAGCTCTTGGCCAACGCTTATCGCGAACAACAACTTCGCGACAAAGCCCAAACAGAACTGACAGCCGCAGCCGATTGCCTGCAGCGAGTCATTGGCGCGGCAAAACGGGAGGGCGAGGCTCCCGCCGAGCCGCAAACAACGAG
>JANMIF010000229.1:0-21773 GCA_031375695.1 Planctomyces sp. | reverse complement strand
GGTGAGCTTAAGCATGACAATGGTCTCCTGCATGGGCTGGGGCTGAGGTTAGTGCAACACCCTAACCCGACGCGTGCGCGCGGGCGAGTGTACCACAAGCCTAGAAACTCCGAGTCTGGTGTAACACTCGCCCTCGCTCACGCTTCGGGTTAGTGTGTTGCACTAACCTCAGCCACAGCCAATGCAGGAGACCTTTGACATGCTTCAGCTCACCGGCCGCAGTTATGTGAATGGCGAACCGATCTGCGTGACCGTGGTTGGCGAGCGAATCTCGCGAGTTGATCCGATCCGCCCCGATCGGGATGCGGCCTCGCTGCCGTGGATCGCGCCCGGATTGTTTGATCTTCAAATTAACGGCCATCGCGGCGTTTGGTTCTGCGACCCGAAATTGACTTCGGATCAAGTGTTGAATGTGCTCGAAGCGCACTTTGCGTTCGGCATCACTCGGCTTTGTCCGACATTGATCACCGCCAGCTTTGAAGCACTCGCGTCCGGGGTGTCGTCGATTCGACGGGCCTGCGAAGCCGTCTCATGGGCCGACAAGATGGTCCCCGGCATTCATCTCGAAGGTCCGTCGATCTCGAAAGAAGACGGCCCGCGCGGCGCGCATCCGTTAACGCAAGTCCGCCCGGCCGACTGGTCCGAGTTCAGCCGCTTGCAGGAGATTTCTGGCCATCGTGTGCGACTCGTAACGATCGCGCCGGAAGCCGAGGGGGCCATCGAGTTCATTCGCAGCGCTGTGGCGTCCGGTGTCATCGTGTCGATCGGACACACCGGAGCGACTGCTGAACAAGTCACCGCCGCCGTCGATGCCGGAGCCACGATGAGCACACATCTCGGCAACGGCGCTCACGGCATGATCCGCCGACACCCCAACTACATTTGGGAGCAATTGGGTGACAAGCGATTGATCGCGTGCCTGATTACCGACGGTCATCATCTTCCCGCGAGTGTTATCCGCTCAGTGGTGCGAGCCAAATCGACAATGAACACGATCATCACTTGCGACGCGGCCGGACTGGCCGGTTGCCCGCCGGGTGTCTACCAAATCGAATCCGGCGCGGTCGAGATTCTGCCGGAAGGAAAAATCGTCGTCGCTGCGAACCCGCAATTTCTGGCCGGCTCGGCTCAAGAAACCGACGCCTGCGTGGCGTTTGCGATCTCCGCGGCCGGACTCAGCCTGCGCGACGCATGGGACATGGCCAGCAGCAATCCCGCGCGAGCACTCAAGCTGGAAGAACAACGCCTCGCTCGCGGCTCACGCGCCGATCTCGTGCTGTTCGGCTGGAACGGTCCCGGCGACCGAATCCGCATCCACACAACTGTCGCTGCGGGCGAACTCCGATTCGAGGAGTAGTCCTCAATCAATCAAGGTCGGTATTGCCGGCCGAAATACAAGCCCGAAGCGCAAGCGAGTGAGTCATCACGGTAATCACCTGCTTGCGATTCGGGCTTGCATGAACGCACTGGCCGCATGGCCAGACCAACTCGCCAGCCGTGGTATCAGCGGCCCGTCACTTGAAAGATCGTTTCGACGTTGCCGCGCAGGACTTGTTGGCCCAGTTCGACGGCACGCTCTTCCGGCCAGCCGCGATCCAGAACGAAATCCTGAGCCAGCACTTTCGCCAAGATACGGCGATACATGCCGAACTTCGGCAAGGCGAATTCCAGCTTGTACATGTCGCTGTAATAGCCGATTTGTTTGGTTCGCGGCACCGCCTGCAATCGGCCGCGCGTGTCGATCTCGATGTAAGCTGGGATGTTCGAGTACCACCAATGTCCGTGAGTTACAACATTCGGAAAGATCCACGAATAGCTGACCAGCTCTTGGTTGCTGATCTGAGCCAGCACGGAAATCGGAAACACCACTTGCGGGAACGAGTTGAACAAGGCTTTGTACTGAATCAGCGAAACGCGCTGATCGAACAAATCCTGACCCTGAAACACTCCGGCTTCGTAAACGCGGCGATTGACTCCGATCATCAAATCAAACGGCAACCGTTGATCGGCGCAATGTTGGGCGAGCGTCCAAAACACGAAACGGCTGAGCGTCCGCTGCTCGTCAGCCGAAATGTCTCGGCCGCTGGCGACTGCTTGCACGATCGGATCGGCAGCTGAAGCGGAGATCGGCCACGGTTCAAAATCGGGCGGCAACGAGATGGCGCACGCTTTCGCGCCATGCGAAACAAAGTGCTCAAACAGCTTACCAATCGCCTGATTCAATGAGGCCGCACCACCGAGTTCGATGCTCGTCGCTTTCGCCAGCCGGTCGCGAATTTCCTTTTTCGCCAAATGAAACACCAAATCGTCTGTTCGCAGACACGGGATGTATCGCTGCGAGTCGAAGCCGGTCAGCGGGTCGTCAAAATTATTCGTCAGGAAGATTTGCTCCAGTTTGCTGATCTTGAGCACCTGCTCTTCCCAATCCGGTTGCGCCATCTTTTTCTCAGCCGAGTCGTACAACGCCTCCCAATTCGCCGAAGTGATTCGATCGTCCTGAAATCCGAAAAACGTGCGGCACATCTCCAGCAGCCAACTGAATTGGACGGTGTTCTCGATCTCCCCCAACTTCGGCACCAGCCGTGCGACCTTGTCCTTCGGCGACAGTCCTGGCTCTTCGATTCGCTCGCGAGGCAACCCGGCCGAATGAGCCAACTCGGTGTAATAGTGATAGCCCAGAATGTCAGCGAGCGTATGCGACGCCGGGTCGAGCGCGTTGATGTGCGTGTGCGGGTCGATCAAAACCAGTTGTTCCAATTCGCTCAACAATCGCTGCGTCAATTGTGCGGACATGTGGTCAATCCTGATCGAGACCAGTGCTGGTTCCGCGTGAAATGGCGGATCAATAGCCGAGGCGGGACTTGAACCCGCACGCCCCTTTCGGAACCCAGGATTTTAAGTCCTGTGCGTCTGCCTATTTCGCCACTCGGCCAATGAGGCGAATACTAGCGGGCTGCGATGCTGTTTCAAAACCTGCAACCAATGTGGCACGACGATTTGGCGAGACACTCTGAGTCGTGAATTGCGATGTCGTGAGTTGCGCTGCAATCCCTGAACGCAAATCACTGCTTGCTTGCGAGTGAGTTGAACGGTAGCTTGCTGGCCCAACTGCGTGATTGTGGGCGTCTTGATGCCTCGCCTCGCAGCTCCCGCCTGCCATTTTTGTCCTGCCTGTGAGAGCCTTCGATGCGTGAGTTGATTCGCATCAGCTTGAGTGCTGTGTGGTTGCTGACCGCCGGGGTATTGTCGGCGGATGAACCATTATTGCCGCCGCCGGAAACGCCGATTGAAAAGGTCATTGATCAGTTTGTGCGGCAGCGGTTGGAAAAAGAAAGTGTCGTTCCGGCTGGATCAGTGGACGATTTGAATCTGCTGCGGCGAACGATGCTGGACCTCGCCGGGCGGATTCCGACAACTGCGGAGGCTCAGGCGTTTGCGGCCAATGACTCGACGACGAAGCGGGTGGAGCTGGTCGATCGGTTGTTGGCCAGTCCCGATTTTGTCTGGCATCAGCGAAATGAGTTCGACCGGATGTTGCTGCCGATTCGGCCGAATGACGGAGACTTTCGCAAGTATTTGTTGTGGGCAGTGCGTGAGAACCGGTCGTGGGAAGCGATGTTTCGCGACATGCTGCTCGGTGATGAAGCGGACGAGAATCGTAAAGGGGCGCTCGTCTTTTTGAAGACCCGAGCACGCGACCTGGATGACCTGACGAATGACACCGCGATTCTGTTCTTCGGGGTCAATGTGACGTGTGCGAAGTGTCACGATCACCCGCTGACTCCCGATTGGAAGCAGCATCATTATTTCGGCATGGCGTCGTTTTTCAGCCGGACTTACGTCACGAAGAAAAACTTGCTGGCCGAGCGGCCGTTTGGCGAAGTGAAATTCAAGTCGAAACGGAAGGACGATACGAAAGGTGAGCAGACCGCGAAGTTTCAATTCTTGACCGGAGCGGTCATGGATGAACCGGTGGTGGAACGCTCGGCCGATGAAGTGAAGGCGATCGAAGAGTTGATTAAAGCGTCGATGCAAAAAGATGACGCTCCGCCACCGGAGAAGCCGACGTTTAGCCCGCGAGAGAAACTTGTCGAAGTTGCGTTGCGAGCGGAGGACAATCGCTTTTTCGCCCGCAACGCTGTGAACCGGGTTTGGCAGCGATTGCTCGGCCGCGGTTTGGTGCATCCGGTTGATCAGTTGCACTCGGCGAATCCCGCTTCTCATCCAGAGTTGATGGACTGGCTGGTCCGAGACACGGTGGCTCACGGGTATGACCTGAAGCGGTTGATGCGTGGGATCGTACTCAGTCAGGCCTATGCTCGGTCGAGTGAATGGACATCGGGAAGCGAACCGCCGGATGCCTCGCTGCTTGCGGTGGCGAAAGACAAGCCGTTGACGCCTCGACAGTATGCACTGTCGCTGCTGATTGCGGCTGGCAATCCGACTCAGTGGCCGTCGACTGATCAGGTGGAAGCGTGGGCAACTCGTCGCGAGCAGTTGGAGAATGGAGCGAACGGCTGGGCCGGAAACTTCGAGATGCCGACCGAACACTTTCAAGTCGCCGTCGATGAAGCATTATTGTTTAGCAACAGCAAACGGATTGAAGACGAGTTCCTACGCGATTCGGGAGATCGGCTGATCGGCCAGTTGAAAGGCTTGAGCGACGAGGCGGCGTTGTTCGATACCTTGTTCTGGGCGGTATGTTCGCGTCCGCCAACGGCTGACGAACGGACGGCTTTGGCTGGATATTTGAAGCAACGCGAGTCTGATCGACCGGCGGCACTACGGCAGATCGTTTGGGCCTTGTTAACCGGACCGGAGTTGCGAGTGAATTACTGACCTTTGCCTTTCGACGCTCTGTTCTCTTCGCATCTTCGCAGTAATAAGGACATCAACTTTTTACCACAGAGAAGCGCAGGACGCAGAGGAATACAGGTCAAAGAAAGCGGTGATGAATCACCGCACTCCCAAAAGGAGATTACATGATTTCGGATATCTCTCGACGTGGATTTTTAACCGCTTCGGCGGCCGGCGCTGGCACGATCGCCGACATGGCTCGGTTCGATTGGCTGCGGCATTCGGCTTGGGCCGATGAGGTCAAGCAGCAAGGCAAACGCGTGATCCTGCTTTGGCTTGCCGGAGGGGCTTCGCAATTGGAGACATGGGATCCAAAACCGGGACGTCCGACCGGCGGACCGTTTCGCGCGATCCCGACTTCCGCGACCGGTGTGCATGTCAGCGAATTGATGCCCAAGATGGCGGCTCGAATGCAGACGACAGCGATTGTGCGTTCGCTCAATACGAAGAATGCCGATCACGGTGGCGGTGCGACGTTGATGGAAACTGGACGGATCAAAGACCCGGGCTTCGAGTACCCGGATCTCGGAGCGATCTGCGCGAAAGAACTGGGCCGGCTCGAAAGTGCGGTTCCCGATTACGTTTCGATGTACACCGAAACCGAAGGACGTCGGAAAGGATCGAGCGGGTTTCTTGGCTCGCGATATGCGCCGATGTTTTTGAGCGAATCGATGCGGCCGGAGAACATTGCGCGGCTGGCGACGATCAGTGCTCTCGATCATGCGGATCGGGCAGCTTTGCGAGACTTGTTGGCGAAGAAGTTTTCGCAGAGCCGCCGCAGTGATGTCGTCGGCAGTCAGACTCAGGCATATCAGCGAGTGCGAGGGTTGATGGCCAGCGAGCAGTTGTTCGACATCGAACAGGAGCCGGAATCGGTGCGAGCCAGGTATGGGCCGACGCAGTTTGCTCAGCAGTGTTTGATTGCTCGACGATTGGTCGAGGCGGGGGTGCCGTTCGTCAAAGTTGCACGAGCCTGGTGGGATAGTCACGGTCAGAATTTTGAAACGCATCGTGAATTGTGTGCCGACTTGGATCATGCGATGTCGGTGTTGCTCGACGATTTGCAAGAGCGCGGATTGTTGGAACACACGCTGGTCCTGACGTTCGGTGAATTCGGTCGAACGCCGTCGATCAACGCGAGTTTGGGGCGAGATCACTTCGCTGCTGCGTGGAGCGCGAGCTTGTCCGGTTGCGGTGTTCGTGGCGGAGTTGCGTTTGGCAAGACGGATGACGACGGGCACAAAGTGGCGGACGGTGAAGTCGGAGCAGGCGACTTGTTCGCCACGATATTGGCGGCACTCGGCATTGATCCGCTGAAGGAATATCACCTCGGAGCGCGGCCGATTCCGCTGTCGGACTTTGGGTCGAAACCTATCAGAGAAGTGCTGGCGTAGCCACACTAACCCGAAGTGCAAGCGAGGGAGTGCGCTCCGGAAAAACAATGATTTCCGTGTCTTTTGAAGCCCTCTCTCCGCTTCGGATTAGTGTGAGGAAACACGTATGCCTGCTGATCCTACAAAATTAAAATCGGTCAAAGATGTCGGACTGTCGAGTATCGCTTTGTGCGTGGCTCGCGTGGCGAATTCGTCGCGGCTGATCTTTGGGAGTTCGGACTTCAAGCTGTACGAAATCGATTTCGCTGTCGAGAAACCGCAGCCGACGGTCTTCGGAGGCGAGGGACATCAAAGTTATGTGACCGGTGTCGTACTGCCGAGTTCGAGTGTCGCCGTATCGGGAAGCTACGACGGACAGCTCATCTGGTGGGACGTTGAGAAGCGGGAACCGACTCGAAGCGTGAAGGCTCACGAGTTGTGGATTCGGCAGTTGGCGATTAGTCCGGACGGCAAGATCATCGCCAGCGTGGCGGACGACATGCAGTGCAAGTTGTGGAATGCCGAGTCGGGCGAGTTGCTGCGTCAATTCACCGATCACAAGCCGATCACGCCGCACAACTTTCCGAGCATGTTGTTCGCGGTTACGTTCTCGCCCGACGGTAAGTTTCTGGCAACCGCCGACAAGGTAGGGCATGTGGCAATCTGGGAAGCGACCAGCGGGACGAAGGTCGGAGCGATCGAAGCCCCCGGCTTGTACACCTGGGATCCGAAGCAGCGGCGGCATTCAATCGGCGGCATCCGGGCTTTAGCGTTCTCGCCCGACAATTCTTTGTTGGCGGCAGGCGGGATCGGACAGATCGGGAACATTGATCATCTCGACGCTCCGGCGCGGATTGAGATTTTCGATTGGCAAAAGGGAGAGCGAAAGCACGAACTCAACAACGACAAGTTCAAAGCGCTTGTCGAACATTTGATGTTCGCCCCGGACGGCTCATGGCTGCTGAGCGCCGGCGGAGCGGGAGACGGCTTCATCGGTTTTGTGAATATCGAAACGGGCAAAGTTATTCATCAAGACAAGGCCCCGATGCACATTCACCAGCTTGTGCTGAACGACGCAGCCGACGGACTGTTTGCGGTCGGGCATCACAAGATTCAGGCGTGGGATTTCAAGGCCGAAGCGCCGGCCGCGACTGAGGCGGTGAAGTGATGGGACTTATTGGATTCATGAAACAAAACAGGAGTGTCGGAAGCATGCAGCGTATTATTGGTCCCATTATGTTGTCGTGTGCTGTTTGGCTTTTCGCCAGCACTGTCTTCGCCGAAAACTGGCCTGGTTGGCGCGGTCCTCGTGGTGACGGGACCAGCACAGAGTCTGTTGTTCCGACGACCTGGTCGGAGACTGAACACATCGCGTGGAAGACGCCGATTCCGTACGGCGGGCATTCGTCGCCGATCGTGTTTGAGGACCGCATCTTTTTGGTAGGGGCGGACACAAAAAATGAGACGCGGAGGCTGATGAGCCTCGATCTGAAGTCGGGCAAGCTTCTGTGGGAAAAGACGGTAGTCGCATCGCCGTTGGAAAAAAAACATCAACTAAACAGTTGGGCCAGCAGCACGCCGGTAACTGACGGTGAGAACGTTTACGTCTCGTTTCTCGATCAAAAAGAGATGCTTGTCGTGGCATATGACTTCGCCGGAAAAGAAGTCTGGAGATCGAAGCCGGGCGTGTTCAAATCGGTTCACGGGTTTTGTTCGTGCCCGATTGTCTTTGAGGATTTGCTGATCGTGAACGGCGATCACGACGGCGACTCGTACATCACCGCGTTGAAGCGGGCGACTGGCGATACTGTGTGGAAGACGTCGCGCGAATTCAAAACTCGCAGCTACTGCACACCGATCATTCGCGAGATCGAAGGTCGCACGCAAATGATGCTGGCGGGAAGCAAATGCGTGGCGAGCTATGATCCACGCACCGGCCAGCAACAGTGGATGTTAAAGGGTCCGACCGAGCAGTTCGTGGCATCATTGGTTGACAACAAAGGGCTGATCTTTCTGACTTGCGGATTCCCAGATCATCACGTCATGGCGATTGATCCGCGCGGGACGGGGTTGATCACCGAAGAGTCACACGTCAAATGGCATTACACGAAAGGGGACGCTTACGTCCCGTCGCCGGTTGCGTGCGGCGATTACTTCATGCTTGTCAGCGACGGCGGGATCAGCACTTGTTACGAGTCGGTCAGCGGAAAGATTCAATGGCAAGAACGGCTCGGCCCGCATTATTCGGGGTCGCTGATAACGGCCAACGGTTTGGTCTATTTCACAGACGACCGCGGCACGACGAAGGTCATCAAGCCCGGCCCGACTCTGAATGTCATCGCCGAAAACAAGCTGCCGGAAGACACGTTTGCCTCCCCGGCGATCAGCCAAGGCCGGCTGTTGTTGCGCGGAACGGATTCGCTGTTCTGCATTCAATAGCTCAGCATCATTTGAATCCAACGCAGAATGGTGTAAGGCAGAATAATGAAGGCAAGAGCGGTGGAGGTGCTTGTGTTGATAAATCGTTTTTTGAGTTGTTGCATCGCATGTTTGGGGATTTTGGTTGGCAGTTCGGTTGCGGGCGATCATCTTCGCGACTTGCAGACGGCGGCGATTGAGGCCGGGAAGTCTCCGGTTGGGCATTGGGGTGTCGATCCGAAGAACTATAAAGAGTGGGGAACTCATAGCATTCGGCTGATTCCGATTTACACGTTTGGCACGAAAGAGGCCGGGCCGGGTGTTGATCTGGGCAGTTACATCGGAGCCAACAGCGTGTATCGGAGTGAAGCGAAGTTGAAGTCGATTTATGGTCGCGTGCCGAGCAATACTTTGAATCCGGGGGCGGAATACTGCGATCAGACGGACTTGGCGTCTCTGCAACGAGCAGCATTCAAAGCCGGCAAGAAGCACGTCATTTTGGTGATCTTCGATGGCATGGATTGGCATACGACTCGGTTGGCCGCGATCTACAACGAACGGCGAGTGAGTTATTCGGAAGGACGGGGGACGGGAACTCACTTTCAGAATTATCAGGCGAACGGGACGACTCAGTTCGGATTCATGTGCGTCGCGCCGCACAACGACGGGACCGATAATGATGTTGATACGCAGACGGTGACGAACCCCGGCGGAAAGCAACCCGGTGGCTACAACGTGTCTAAGGGGGGGCCGTTTCCGTGGTCGCCGAAGAGCGACGATATTTTTTATCTCACCGGCCGAGCACCCGGCGGCAAAGGGAAGGGCGAGCACGCATATCCCGATTCGGCCAATACGGCTCAAGCGATGACGACCGGCGTGAAGAGCTACAACAATTCGATCAACGTAGACATCACGGGTCAGCAGGTCAGCGTGATTGCGCACGAAGTACAGGCGGCGGGCTTCGCGGTCGGCGCGGTGACAAGTGTCCCGATTAGTCATGCGACTCCGGCTTGTTCATACGCTCACAATGTGGATCGCGACGACTATCAGGATTTGACTCGCGACCTGTTGGGCTTGCCGTCGATCTCGCATCCGAAGCAGCCGCTGCGGGGATTGGACGTTTTGATCGGTGGTGGCTATGGCGATACGGCCGCGAAGACCGGGCAGCCTGTCGTCGATGCCGTTACCGGACTCAGCACGGGCAATCCGAAAAACAAAGGGCAGGGGGTCAATTTCGTTCCCGGAAACATTTGGCTGACTGACGCTGATCGCAAAGCGATCGATGTCGCGAATGGTGGGAGATATGTCGTGGCCGAACGGACTGCTGGCTCGAAAGGCTGCGACTTGTTGCACGCTGCTGCCGAACAAGCGATCGCCAAAAGTGGCCGGCTGTTCGGATTTTTTGGAATTGGCAAGTCGAAAGGCCATCTGCCGTTCGCGACTGCCGACGGAGACTTCAAACCGACGATCGGCCGCAGCAACAAAGCGGAGTCGTACTTGCCAACCGATCTGACCGAGAACCCGACTCTGGCCGACATGACCGCCGCCGCGCTGGCGGTGCTGTCGAAACGCAGTCCGAAAGGTTTTTGGCTGATGGTCGAGGCGGGTGACGTTGATTGGGCCAATCACGACAACAACTTCGATAACTCAATCGGCGCGGTGAATTCCGGCGATCGCGCCTTCAAAGTCATCACCGATTGGGTCGAACAACACAGCAATTGGAACGAGACAGTCGTGATCGTGACTGCCGACCACGGGCATTATTTCTGGCTCGAACAGCCGGAAGAACTGATCCCGCCGAAGTGAGCCATCATTTTGAACTGCATCACTTTGACCTCAATGATAGTGAGAATCATGTAAGTCCGAATGATGTCTCGCTAGCGAGTTACGGCGAATGGGCCTTACAGTTCGGCCATCATGGATTGGTCGATCGGGCTGCAGCTATTTCTGGCTTTTGTACTAATTCTGCTGAACGGGTTCTTCGTTCTGGCAGAGTTTGCGCTCGTCAAAGTTCGTTCGACTCGCATTGAGGAACTGGCTCGGCAGGGCCATCTGCAAGCGAAGATCGCTCGCGAAATGCTGAGCCATTTGGATGCATATTTATCGGCGACTCAGTTGGGGATCACGGTCGCCAGCTTGGCATTGGGCGTGGTTGGCGAGCCGGCGTTTACGCAGTTGCTCGAATGGTTGATCGGGCCTCAAGACTGGATGACCCCGAAGACCACGAAGGCCCTGTCGGTCGGTGTCTCGTTTTCCTTGATCACGTTCTTGCACATTGTGTTCGGAGAACAAGCTCCGAAGATTCTGGCGATTCGCCGAGCGGAGCAGATGACGCTGGCGGTCGCGTTGCCGATGCGCTGGTGTTATCGGCTGTTTTATTTGCCGATGTTGCTGGTCAACGGCGGCTGCACGCTGATTCTGAAGCTGCTTAAATTGGAAGCGGATCACCATGACGTCGCGCACACGGAACAAGAACTGCGGATGTTGCTGTACGCCACGCAAGAGTCCGGGTCATTCTCATTCAATCACTTGCTGATGTTGGAAAACGTGTTCGATCTCGGCAAGCAGACGGTGCGTGATGCGATGGTCGTCTGGCCGTTCGTGAAGACGATTCCGTTTGAAACATCGCTTCCGGATGTGTTGCGGATCGTGCGGGAACATCGCTTTTCACGCTACCCGGTGATCGAATCGGCGACGCGCGGGCCGACGAAATATCTGCTAATGAAAGACCTGTTGTTGCTGGACGGTCAGGATCGAGACTGGCATCGGTTGCAGCGGTCGTTGCCGATCGTCGCGCCGGGGGACAATCTCGAAGACACGATGCAGGAACTACAACACGACGGAGCCAACATGGCGCTCGTGATGGACGGCTCGACTCCTGTCGGGTTGATCACGCTGGAAGACATCCTGGAAGAAATTGTCGGCAAGATTGAAGACGAGTATCCGCGTTTGCCGCGACTGTTCCTGAAAGACGCGCTGGCTGTCGGAGCGATTGTGCTGGACGTACAGGCCGAGACTCCCGAAGAGGCGATTCGCGAGCTGTGTGCGGCGATCCCGCGCGAGCATCTGCCGGCGGATACGGATGTCGTCGGGCTGGCGTTGGCTCGCGAGCAACTGCTGACGACTGATGTCGGACTCGGCGTCGCGATCCCGCACGCGCGCTGTCCACGGTTGACGAAGCCGATCCTAGTCTTTGGCCATTCCGAAGACGGAATTGTCTTCAGTCCGAACTCGGCGGAACCGGTGCGGCTGATGTTCTTGCTGGTCACACCGGCCGACCGACCGCAGTTGCAAGTCTTCTTTTTGGCGCAGTTGGCGAATGTCGCAAAGAGCGAATTCGTTCGGGAAAAACTACGGCAGGCCGAGACGCCCGCCGAGTTGGTGGCAATCATCGAGGCCGCCGATCCGGCGGTGACCGGGTGAACTCCTAAGTCGCCGAGTGAATCCGCTGCGGCGCCGAGTCTCTCCACGACTCGGATGCCTCTCGACCCTGTGGCGGTCAGCCGTTAGCATCCCCGCCCCTCAATGATGTCCCTGCCGAGTTTTGGCCCATCACCGATTCTTTGCCCTCATTTTTAGAGCTTCATGGATACTCGCCTCATCCGCAATTTTTCGATCATCGCCCACATCGACCACGGCAAGAGCACGTTGGCTGATCAGCTCTTGCTGAAGACCGGAGCGATCACGCAACGCGAGTTCCGCGAGCAAATCCTCGACGACTTGGACGTTGAGCGCGAGCGCGGCATCACGGTCAAAGCCCGCACGGTCGCGATTCACTACAAGTACAAGGGCGAGACTTACGAGTTGAACCTGATCGACACGCCGGGACACGTTGATTTTCACTACGAGGTCTCGCGCAGCTTGGCCGCGTGTGAAGGCGCGTTGCTGGTTGTCGATGCGTTTCAGGGGGTGCAGGCTCAGACGGTCGCCAACGCTTACGCGGCGATTAACGTGAACCTGGAGATCATCCCGGTCATCAACAAGATCGACCTGCCGATCACACGTGTTCCGGAAATCCTCGACGAGATCGAGACGGTTGTCGGACTCGACACGACCGGCGCGTTGCTGGTTTCCGCGCGGCAGGGGATTGGCATTGAAGAGGTCTTGGACGCGGTCATCGAGCGTGTTCCGTCGCCGAAAGGCATTGCGACGGACCCGCTGCGAGCACTCGTCTTTGACAGCAAATTTGATGTCTATCGCGGCGTCATCACGTATGTTCGACTGATGGATGGCACGGTTCGCAAAGGCCAGAAGATTCTGTTCATGAAAGGACAATCGGCTCACGAAGTGCTTGACGTCGGTCAGTTCTGCCCCGACATGAAACCGTGCGATACGCTGGGACCGGGACAGGTCGGTTACATCATCACGGGGATCAAAGATCTCAGCCGAGTTCACATTGGCGACACGGTTTCCGATCCGCTCAACCCGCCAACGGAACCGCTGACCGGCTATAAAAAGCCGCAGCAAATGGTTTTTTGTGGCATGTACCCGATTGAGGCCACCGACTTTGAAAAACTGCGAGATCAACTGACAAAGCTGAGTCTCAACGACGCCAGCTTCTCGTATCAGGCGGAAACCTCTGACGCGCTTGGCTTTGGATTCCGTTGCGGGTTCCTCGGCCTGTTGCACATGGAGATCATTCAGCAGCGGTTGGAAAAAGAATCGGGCGTCGATCTGATTCAGACCGCGCCGAACGTGACGTATGAGTTGGTCACACGCGACGGTAAGACCATGATCATCGACAACCCGCAAGACGTCCCCGATGGTGGCAATATCCAGGAGTGGCGGGAGCCGATTGCGAAGGTGAACATCATCGTTCCGGCGGAATACATTGGCCCGATCATGCAGCTTTGCGCCGACCGTCGTGGCATCTTTAAGAGTACGGAATTCCTTGGCCCGAAGCGTGCTCAGATCGTTTGGGAGCTGCCGCTGGGCGAAATCATTTTCGACCTGCACGACAAGCTGAAGAGTGCGACTCGCGGCTACGGCACGATGGATTACGCGGTGATCGGTTTCCGCCCGGCCGATCTCGTGAAGATGGACATTCTCGTGAAAGGCAACCGCGTCGATGCACTGTCGACGATCGTGCATCGCGCAAACTCTGAACGCCGCGGCCGAGCGGTTGTTAAGAAACTCAAGACCGAAATCCACAAGCATCAGTTCGAGGTCGCTCTGCAAGCGGCGATCGGCGGCAAGATCATCGCCCGCGAAACAATCTCGGCCTACAAGAAAGACGTCACCGCGAAATGCTACGGCGGCGACATCAGCCGCAAACGCAAGCTGTGGGATAAGCAAAAGGAAGGCAAGAAACGCCTCAAACAATTCGGCGAAGTCGAGGTACCACAAAAGGCGTTCTTGGCCGTGCTCAGCACCGGTGACGACGACGCCTGACTTGAGCCGCGAGCGGAAAGCCGACACAGTGCTGCCGTCCGACGCGCTGTCGCCGGGATCGTGGAGCACTCCGAAGTCTCACGACTTCGGTTACGACCGACTTACGAAGCCTTCAACTTATGTCCGCCATGCCCATCAATTGGAATCCGTCTCGCCGCGATCTGCGTTGGTTTGCCGGATTGTTGATCGTGTTTTGTGCCGTGCTCGCGGGACTGTGGTGGCGACGCACTCACGGAACAACGGGACCGGCAATTCTCATCGTCATCGGAACGTTGCTCGGATCGGTCGGTCTCGCGAATCCGGGAGCGATTCGCTGGTTGTATGTCGGCTGGATGGCCGCCGTCTGGCCGATTGGTTGGGTGGTGTCGCATGCGTTGCTGGCCGCGATCTTTTGGGGAGTCATCACGCCAATTGGTCTGATGCTGCGACTCACTGGCCGCGATCCCATGCGAAAATCTTTCGATCGAACAGCATCAAGTTACTGGATCGCCCGCCCGCCGGAGACATCCGAACCACAGCGGTACTTTCGCCAATTTTGAATCTGCCTTCGCGACTCACAAGCATTCATCGTCATGACCGAAAACAAACCCGGCTCTGAGCCAACTGCCGCAACGAAATTCGAGCAACAAGCGAACGAAGTGTCTCCCGGCTTGATCGCGGAGTTCATCGACTTCTTGAAGCACAGCAAGAAATGGTGGCTGACGCCAATCATCATCGTGCTACTTCTGATCGCCGTGTTGATCGTGCTGAGCAGTTCGGTCGTCGCGCCATTCATTTACCCGTTTTTCTGAAACGAACCCGACGCGTGAGCGAGGCTCTCGCTTGCGAGTCGGATCAATGTGCGCCCTTTGCTCTCGCTCTCGCTTCGGGTTCGCGTTGATACCCGGCTTGCTGAATCGGCCTCAGCGACGTGACATGGCTGAGGTAGCGGGCTTGCGATTCCGGGAACGTGTCGGCGATGCGAACGCTCAGCGACGGCGGATGCGGGTTGTCGCGCAACTCTTGCAGATAATCCAAAAGCAATTGTCGCGAGTCATCCGAGCCATGCATCAAAAAATGGACCCAGGCCCATGATTCTTGATAGTCGGCTCGCTGCATTTGGCTGACCTCGGTCAGTGATTCCAGTCGCGGCAGGTCCGGTTGCCAGCCGTTGCCGACAGCGGTGGCGATGTGCTGCGGGTAATCGCGATGCACCGAGTTCGGCGTGCCCCGAGGAATCTCAAAGTACTCGGCCAAACCCTCGTCCAGCCACAGAGGCACATCTTTGAGTTGAGCATGAAGCAACCCGTGAGTGAACTCATGCCGCAGGTCTTCCTGGATGTTGTCGCCCCAGAACGTGTACACGGCCAATTCACGCGGCGTGCCGACGAAGTACGCTCGACGTGGCGGAAGTTCGGGATACGTTGCGTGCAAGTAACGCTGATACTTGGCCTTGTCGGAAAAGACGTAGACCACCACGTCGCGACCTTCCATCGGCAGATCCAACTCATGGCCGACATCTTCTCGCAACTGCACCAAGTCCTCGACGAGTGGATGCTGCTTGCCCAATTCGATGTCGCTGATGATATGCAATTGTTCGGAGCGGACGGAGTGCTTGATCGGAAGCCGCGCCACTTCATTCCGAGGCGTGCGACAGCCCAACGCCAGCGAGACGATACAACACGCAATCAGCATCGCCGGCCAGCGTGTCATCGTGTTGCGTGTCCAATCTTCTTGGGAAATTCTTATTGCGGAAGTCGCCAGACATCGGTTGTCGCGCGGAATACGAGTCACGGAGTGCGACTCGACTACATAGCTCATTTGCTCCCGCAACTGAGATTTCCTGCCGCAGGCCTCAGTCGTACAGCCTCAGCGACGTTGCAGCCCAGGGAAATCAAATGACATATCCTCGGATTCGCGAGTCTCGGCGTCGTCACTCTTGCTCGAAGGCTTGCCGAAAACATTTTCCAAGAAGTTCGATGTCACCGATTGCCGGACCATGTCCCCTCGGCCGTTTTTGATCATGGCCTTAACCAGGTCGGGATGTTTGGTCCATTCGGCCGCGTTCCATTCGCGGACATCGACATAAGCATCGATCAGCGCGGGTTGAGGCTTCGGAACGAACGTGAGATCCCACCACTCTTCCTTGGTCCGAATCGTGTGGAATTTGAAGGCGATAAACATCGCCGCCGCACCCAGCATTCCGCCAAACACCATTGCAAAAAGTCGTCGCATGAGATCCCTCTCTTGGCTCTTGAATCGCGAATTGGAATGAAAATGAAATGGACACAATCGACCGCGCCAAGTCCTTCTGACGCCGCCGATCATCCCTTGGAAGGGGCGGGAATTTGCCAAATTCCCCCGTTTGCCACAAGATGGGTCCGGGAATCCAGGAACGACCCTACACGAAATACTCAATAACGATGGAATGACGAACCCCGAATTCCCGTTCGTTACTCGGATTTCGGGCTTCTTTCGTGATTTGGTGTTTCGTCATTGGTCATTCGGCCAGGAGGCATTATGCGAATTGTCGCCGTGCTGTTGTGTTTGATCGGTTCGGACCTAACTGCTGCGGAACAAACGGCCGCGCCGCGCTTTGTCCTGAGTTGGGGCAATGAAGGAACGGCTCAAGGTGAGTTCGAATTCCCAATTGGGATCGCAATTCACGAGCAAACGATCTTCGTCACCGACCACTACAACAACCGCGTGCAAACGTTTGATTTCGATGGCAAACACCTCGCGTCGTTCGAGGTGTTGCCAAATCCCGGAGGCATCACCGCCGACCGCGACGGCACTTTGTTCCTCGCGCACTTCCCGGCCAGCGGAAGGAGCAAAGAAAAATATCCCGACCGCATCTCGGTATACAGTCCCGCTGGCAAGCTGCTGCGTGAGTGGGGCCAGACTGGTACCGGAGACGGCGAGTTCGACTTCCCCGGTGGTCTTGCGATTGGTCCCGATGATCGCGTCTACGTCGCCGATCAAACGAATCGCCGAGTGCAGATCTTCGACAAAGAGGGAAAATTCATAGCCAAGTTCGGCGAGTACGGCACTCAGCCCGGACAGTTTGGAGGCAACATCAATCCCAAATCGCGAGTCGGTGGCCCGCAGTTTCTGGCGTTCGACAAGAGCGGTCATCTTTTCACGACTGAAGGCTCAATGGGGCGAGTTCAAAAGCTGACTCGTGAAGGCAAGCCGATCCTGTCATGGGGCAACCTCAAAGACGAACCGGGCGGCTTCGGAGGCAAGTTCACCGGCTTCAAAGACAAAGTCGCCAACCTCGAAGGCCCCATCGGGATTACCGTCGATCCGCACGACCACGTTTGGGTCGCGTCGATCAACGGCCGCATTCAGCAGTTCGACACCAACGGCAAACTCCTCGGCGGCTTGCAATCCAGCCAAGGTTCCGAGCCAGGCAAGTTCTTCGCTCCGCACACGCTCGCCTTCAACCACCGAGGCGAATTCTTCGTCGTCGATTCCTACAACCACCGCATTCAGAAGTTCACGACGGGACACTGACGACTTTTTCGACGTAGAAATCGTCTTGCTTGCAGTGGCATGTTTCGTTGATTCCACTTTCGTCGACATGAACACGACATCGCTGACACTTCTCGAACGTCTCCGTGAGCCTCGCAATGATGCGGCGTGGACACGCTTCGTGTCGTTGTACTCGCCGCTGCTGTTCGCGTTCGCTCGCCGAGCCGGCATGAACGACAACGACGCGGCCGATGTGGTGCAGGATGTCTTTGTGGTCCTGATGGCCGAGTTATCTGGGTTCGAGTACGACGCGGCTCGCAAGAACTTTCGTGGCTGGCTGAAGACGATCACCGTCAACAAATGCCGTGAACGACAACGTCGCCGAGTCGTTGCGACCGCACAAGGCGGTGAGGAAAACGGCCTGAGCGGAGTCGTCGATGATGCGACCATCAATGCGTTCTGGGAAGGCGAATATCGCCAGCACTTGGTCGCTCAAGCTTTGCGACTGATGCAGTCCGACTTCGAGCCGCCAACATGGCAAGCCGCCTGGCTGGCCCTGACCACCGACCGCACGGCTGGCGATATCGGCCAAGAACTCGGTTTGGCGGAAGCTTCCGTCTGGGTCGCCAAGTCCCGCGTGCTCCGCAAGCTGCGGCAGGAAATGACCGGAATGTGGGGCGAGCCGTAGCTACCCACTGACGTGGAGCACGTTTCCAACGTGCTCATCACGGGTACGTTGAAAACGTGCCCCACGAATTGGCGGCACCGCCTCCCCATGCCTTTTCGAATTCTTTTGAAAATCCGTGTCAGGGTCCGGCGAGTCGGCGCATATCCCCCGTGAATGGATTGAGAAACCTGAATTCACATAACCTCACGGGGAGATCGATCATGTTTTTCGCGAACTGGCTTTGTCGGGTTCAACGTGGCTTTTCGGGAAATCGAGCACGCCGTTGCCGGAGGGGTTCAGTGACACCCACAAGGGTTGAGGTACTGGATGTTCGGATGGTTATGTCCGCGAATGCCGTGTCAACTGTGTCTGCGGAAGCGGTCGTTGTCAGCACCGAACAAGAACCTGTTGACGTAGCGATTAGCCTGAATCGCAATCAATCACTCGTCATTAAGGCCGAACACGGTAATCTCGCCGTACTGATCGACGGGTTGCCCGATCCGAGGTTTGCGAATATCCCAGCCAATAGAGTTCACTCCATCACTGTGTTTGGTGGAAACGGCAACAATCGCATCGATTTGTCGAGAGTTTCAAAGGGAGAGTTCACGGGACTCACCGGGACGTTCCGCTTTGGGGGTTCGCGCTTTCAGGTCGTCGGCGACGCGTCGTTTCACCCGCATCGTATTGTTATGGGAGATATAAGCATCGATCCTTTTGGAATCGAGGTACATGGCGGGGACGGGAATGACACGATCATCGGCAGTCCTTTCTGTGATTCTGTCTACGGCGGAGGCGGGAAAGATGTCCTTCAAGGCGGAAGTGGCGACGACGAACTGCATGGGAGTGACGGAAAGGATGTACTCTGTGGTGACGAAGGCAAGGACACTTTGTACGGTGAAAGAGGCGATGATACGCTCAAAGGAGGCAGTGGCGATGATTTTCTTGATGGGGATACGCAGCTCATCGGTGAAGGCATAACCCAGTTCTACTCCGGCAAAGATTTGCTCCTAGGGGGTGCCGGAAACGATTATCTCTCTGCCGGCGCTGGAGACGATATTGTTCGCGGCGGAGAAGGTAACGATACCTTGGACGGTCATCTGGGCAATGACCTACTTTATGGCGGCAACGGAGATGACGCCCTGTTCGGGGGAAGCGGAGTCGACCGGTTGCGTGGAATGTCTGGCAACGACACGTTGAGTGGCGGTCTGGGCAATGACCAGCTCGATGGCGGTCATGGGATGGACCGAGTGCAGGAAGTGGCCAACGTTAATTTCCGACTGACTCGCAGCCAACTGACGGGCGTGGGGGCCGACTACCTTATGAGCATTGAGGAAGCGGAATTGTGTGGTGGAGCCAGCGACAACCGGATCGACGCCTCGCGGTTCGCTGGCCAAGTCACATTGGAAGGCGGAAAAGGCAACGACACGTTACTGGGCGGCTCCAAAGACGATGTATTGTATGGCACAACATTTGGTGAACGCGCATTCGGGCGGCACCACGACGGGAACGATGTTCTAAACGGTGGTGGGGGCAACGATGAACTCCATGGTGGGTGGGGCAACGACACACTCAATGGCGGGATCGGCGACGATTGGCTCGATGGTGGGGATGGTGCCGACTCGCTGAAGGGTGAAAAAGGTCGCGACATCCTGATTTCTAATGATTATACAGATACGCTGATTGGCGGAGCGGACGCTGACGAGTTCTTCTGCCGACTCACGTTCGTTCCAATGCCGGAAGACCTTTCGCTGGAAGACAGAGTGACTTACCTGAGGCCGATTGAGTCGGCGAACCGCACCGCATCGGATTCAGGCGATCCCAGGGGCGTGAAGGTTGGCGTTGATTGGACGTTCTTCGCGCAAACATTGGACGTACTGCGTGTGGAAGAAGCCATTGAGAGAATCGAGGCGGAAGGCTTGGTCGCTCACCACGCAGTCTTCGGCTCCCCACCAGGGCTCTATGAGTACATCCAGATTCAGAACGCGGATGACAATCTCATATTCCCCGCCAAATACGAACTCAAAGTCCAAGATGGCATAGTCCATTTCACGCCTCTGGAATTTGTGTATGTGTGAAGTGAAGACCTGATCGAATTGAAAGTTAGCGGCCAGCGGAAGAATGCGTCTTCCGCTGGCTAATTTCATTTTGGTCTGAGAATGCCACAAAGAAGATTTCACGTTCTTTGCAAATTTGTGTTAGGTCTGCAAGTTCTCGCGCATATCCCCGGATGAAACGCCTGACGGTCGCTGATTCGGCCGCCAAATAACCTCATCTTTCGATCCGGGGAGAATGATCATGACTCTGCGAAATTGGCTTTCGGGGATTCGTTCCAAGTTCATCGGCAAGTCGCGAGCGACTCGGCGGAGTCAGCAGCCGAAGCGGATCGCCTCGGCGGCAGAGGTGCTGGAGATTCGACAGGTTCCCACGACGGCGGTGCTTCAGGTCGGCGTTTTGACGATCACCGGGGGCGATCAGGCCGACAACATTTTCGTGACCAAGTCGGGAGCCAATCTTCGCGTGAGCGGCGTGACGACTAGATTTGCCGCCAGCAAAGTGACGTCGATCGTCGTGAATGCGGGCGGGGGCGACGACACGGTTGATTTGAGTCCCGTCGCCGTCGCCACGCGGGTCTACGGTGGAGCGGGGAACGATGTGCTGATCGGTGGCTCCGGCAAAGACGTGCTCAAGGGCGAAGCGGGCAACGATGTGCTGCGAGGCAACGGCGGCAACGATGTGCTGGATGGTGGTGCCGACCTTGATGTGATCCGCGAATCAGCCAACGCGAACTTCGTGCTGACGAATGCGCAACTGACCGGAGTTGGCACCGACACGTTGGTCAATATCGAGACTGCGTCACTGCAAGGTGGAGCGGGGAACAACCGGCTGAATGCGACGCAATTCAGTGGCTCGGTGACGTTGGACGGAACGGCGGGCAATGACACGCTGATTGGAGGAGCCTTGGCCGACTCGTTGTTGGGTGGTGTTGGGAACGATTCGCTGGTTGGCAATGCGGGGATGGACACGCTGGTTGGCGGCGCAAACGATGACGTCTTGGTTGGTGGCTCGGATTCTGAAATCGACGTGTTTGTCGATGCGGGAGGCAAGACTCGAATCTTGAATCGACCAGCCACGAAGACGGGCGAGCCGGCTGTTTTCGTGTCAAGCAACCCGGAGAATCAAAAACCAAGTCTCGGTTTCGACAAGGATCGCCTGATCGCAATGGTTCAAAACTCGACGGACGGTTTCGGTACGTTGCTGAAGCAAGCTCAAAAAGACTCTCTGCGGCAATTGATCACATTCATCGAAAACGATACGAGCATCCAAGACATCCGCTGGATTGCCTACATGCTGGCCACGGCAAAGTGGGAGACGGGGCACACGTATGCTCCTGTCAGCGAGGTTGGTGGTACGAGCAAGCCCTACGCTCCGTTCTATGGACGCGGCTACGTACAGATAACATGGCGAGAGACCTATGAGGACATGGGCCGAAAGCTGGGAATCGACTTGGTTAAACATCCGGAATTGGCGAACCAGGCCGAGACTGCCTATCGCATCTTCTCGCTGGGGATGCGTTCTGGGTTCTTCAACAACATCAACGGCGGCGGTCGCGAGCG
>JANMIF010000410.1:0-6130 GCA_031375695.1 Planctomyces sp. | reverse complement strand
CAAACTGCCCACCCAAGGAACCCGCACCAAGCGGACGACGTTCGCGCGAAAATCGGAAGCGGATCAAAAAAATATCAAAACTTTCACAACGAGAAATTCAACAAGCTCTGGCGAACGTGGCTATGGTTTGTGGCCGACGCCAGCTGCGTCCGGCCCCGATCAACTCTTCTTGAACTCCAAGCCGGGTTCCTTTTCGCCGTCGCCGATCATTTTGAATTTGAACTGTGACGGGTTCGTGAAGTCGATCTCGGCGAGCATCGTGCCTCCGCCGTCGTTGGTTTCCAGTGCGAGGTTGTTTTGATCGACGGCGAAGGCCCCCTTCACCGATTGCTTCTCTTTGCCGCGCGAGTACGTCCAAACAAAGCTTCCCTCCTTCGTGAGATCGAGCTGGAACGTCGCCCCTTGGCTGGTCGCCTTCCAGTTGCCGACGAATTGTTCAGCCTTGAGCACTTTTTCCGACGGCACGGCCGGAGGTTCGGGAGGCGCATCAGACTTCTTGGATTCGGCGGGCGGAGTCGTCATGGCGACCAACTGCTTGAGCAGCTTGTCATCCGGCAACAACGTTTGAGCCAACTTGAACTGCTTGGCCGCATTATCGGCGTGGGTGCATGTCTGGTAGTGATAGCCCAACAGGAAGTGAGCGTCAGCCGATTTCGGGTTGGCCTTCGCGAAGTCTTCGAGGGCGCGAAGTTGCTTCGTGTAGCTTTCGGCCTCTCCGTATAGGCTGATCATCGTCGTCCAGTCCCAGCCGGGTCCGGCCGCGAGAATCGCATACGTCGCTGCGGCTGATTCAGGGTATTTTCCCAACGCGAACAGCACCAGACCACGGAACTCGTGGACAACAGTGTCACGCGGCATGGTCTTCAGCGTCGTGTCGAGCTTCGTGAGTGCGTTCACATAGTCACCGGCGTAAAACGCCACACGAGCCTCTTCAAACGTGGCCATCCCTGCGTCGGTCGGCTGCGGTTGCGACGATGACAGTGCCGCGCTCGGATCGGTTGCAGTCGTCTCAGCCATCGTGCTCGCGGTGTCGGAATAAACGACCAATGGTTGCGAGTAGTCGCAACTTGATGACCCACCACCATCGGAATAGTACGGATTCGAGTACCCCCAATAGCCCCAACCGTAGCCGATGCGATTGACGCCCCACGCGGTCAAACCGATCGCGGCCGCGACCGGGTAATTGTTCCACATGTAGCCCCAACCGGCTCCCGGTTGCCAACCGCCGCGATACCAGTCGCCGTGGTTGTTGAGATTACCATCGGCCCAGTTCTGCCAGTCTTCGCGATTGTTGTCTCGCCAATCCTGTCGATCGTTTTGTCGGTCACCTCGATTTTGTTGCCAATCTTCCCGGCCGTTTGACATGCGGTCGCTGAGGTTGGATCGGCGGTCTTCCAATGAGTTCGGCCGATTCGCCATGCGGTCCTGTACGCGCGCTCCTTGATTCGGCAGGCGATTCGCAGCCGCACCTCCCAGCGCTCCCGCGCCTGCGGCAGCACCGAGTCCCGGCAGTCGATTCGCCGGAAGCTGCGAGATCCCAGGACGGTTCGCAATCCCTAATCCGGCACCCGGACGGTTCGCAATCCCTGATCCAGTTCCGGGGCGATTCGCAATGCCTGCACCGGAGCCAATTCCCTGTCCCGATCCAATGCCGGTTCCAGGTCGAGTACTCGGCAATGTCGAAGGACGATTGCCTAGCGAACCACTGCCCGCGCCGATGTTCGGTCGATTTCCGGGTTGAACGGACGGCCGATTTCCCGATCCGATGTTGCCGCCACCAACGTTTGGTCGCGAACCAGTCCCCGTGCTCGGCCGAGTGCTCGGCATCGACGGACGACTGGGAGTGGATGGTCGAGCGGCTGGCCTGGAAGCTGGTGTCGACGGCCGCGCGGCCGGTCGGCTGAACGACGGAGAACTTCCAACCGATGGCCGTCCTCCACCTCCCCGGTAGCCGCCACCGCCACCACCACCACCACCACCTCGGAAGCCACCACCGCCGCCACCACCGCCGCCACCACGTCCACCGCCACCGCCACCTCGACCGAACGCGAAGTCGGTTGAGCCAATTGCCACAGCGACGAGTGCCGCCACCACGGTGATCCAAAGTCGTTTCGTCATGGAGATGTCTCCCAAAAGTATGTTCGTTGCTCGTTGAAGTGGTCGTCACACGACGGCCAGCAAGGCCGTCCTACTGGAGACCGAAGACAGACACGTTCGGTGTCCGACTCGGCCAGGTTCAACTCTTCTTGAAGTCCAACGCCGGATCCTTTTCGTCACCGCCGATCATTTTGAATTTGAACTGCGACGGGCCGGAAAATTCAATTTCGGCGACCATGGCACTACCGTCATCGACTTCCAGAGCGAGATTTTTTTGATCGACGGCGAACACGCCCTTGACCGATTGCTTTTGTTTGCCGCGAGTGTACGTCCAGGTGAAACTGCCATCCTTCGCGAGGTCGAACTGGAACGTGGCTCCTTGGCTGGAGGATTTCCAACTGCCAACGAATTGCTCGGCTTTCAGGACTTTCTCCGGAGGCACCGCAGGCGGCTCAGTAGGAGTTTCGATTGGCTTCGATTCATCGCGAGGAGTCGTCATCGTGATCAATTGCTTGATCAGCTTGTCGTCCGGCAATTGGGTCTGAGCCAGTTTGAACTGCTTCAGAGCATTCTCGGCATAGCCTCCCGTTTGGTAGTGATAGCCCAACAAAAAGTGAGCATCTGCCGATTTGGGATTCGCTTTGGAGAACTCCTCCAGCGCGCGAAGGTGCTCAGTGTAAGTAGCAACCCCGGGATACAGGCTGCTCATTGTCGTCCAGTCCCAGCCGGGGCCGGCGGAGAGAACGGCGTAGATGGCCGCGGCCGAATCGGGATATTTCTTCGACGCGAACAACACGAGACTGCGAAACTCGTGGACGACGGTGTCGTGTGGCATCGTCTTCAAGGTCGTGTCGAGTTTCGTCAGCGCGGTCGGATAGTCTCCACCATAGAACGCTGTGCGAGCCTCCTCGAACGCGGCCATCCCTTCATCGGTCGGTGCTGGTTGAGTCGCTGCCGACGTCCCGGCGGCCGGATCAGTCGCGGCCCCGCTGTCGGCATATTGAACGAGCGGCTCCGAATAGTCGTAGCTACCGCCGCCGCCACCGCTGGCATAGGGATTCGAATAGCCCCACATGCCAAATCCGTATGCGAGTCGATTGACTCCCCACGCCGTCACACCCAGCGCCGAGGCAACCGGATAGTTGTCCCACATGTAGTTCCAGCCCGATCCTGGCTGCCACGAGCCATGATACCAATCGCCATGATTCTCCATCGCATTGTTCGCCCAGCCCTGCCAGTCTTCGCGGTTCTCGTTCCGAAAATCCTGGCGATCATCCAACCGGTCCTGACGCCCTTGTTGGCGATCTCCCTGATTCTGCGTCCTGTTTTCACGCCCGGATGACATGCGATCGTTCAAACTGGTTCGGCGATCTTCCGCCGTTTGCGGTCGATTCGCCGCGCGATTTCCCGCCAACGAGCCTGCCGCAACTCCAGCCGCTGCGCCGGCACCCAAACCAGGCAGCCTTGCCGGCTGCTGCGAGACGCCCGCCCGATTCGAGATCCCTTGCCCCGCCCCCGTGGCGGGACGATTCGCGGCACCGGCGCCGGAACCGATTCCTTGTCCTGAACCAATCCCCGTTCCTCCACCTGGACGCGTGCCAGGCTGCGCCGCAGGTCTTGAGCCGGGAGTTGCTCCGCCACTTGGCCTTGAACCCGGTTGCACGGACGGTCGATTACCAGCACCAGGGCTTCCACCTCCAACATTGGGCCGCGCGGCTGGAGCCGATGGCCGATTGAATGAGGGCGAACTTCCCACCGAAGGCCGAGCTCCACCGCCACCTCCGAAATTCCCTCCGCCGCCGCCACCACCTCCTCCGCCGCCGCCACCACCTCCGCCCCCTCGCCCACCACCTCCTCCTCCGCCTCCGCCACGGCCGAACGCGAAGTCCATTGATGCAATCGTCATCGCGACTATTGCCGCGAACATCGTGATCCAAGATCGTGTCTTCATCGGAAAATCTCCGGTTGTATTTTGTGACGGTTGCTGCCAGCGTTCGCAGTCAAATCAAGAAAGATGTTTTTGATGCCGACGTAAGCTGTGTCGTCCAAGATTGAGATTACGGCTGCAGTTCACTGCGCTGGAGCCGGTGGCCGGCGTACGACTCGCACGGACGTATCGGGCAACAATTCGTTGCCGATGACGAGAGCTGTCGAGTCGATCTGGAACGAGTCGATACTGACGAGCGTCATCCTGCGAGTCACCGACACGCCTTGTCCGTCGGGAGTGACTCCTTCGGCTTTCAGGATCCAAGCGTCATTGAGCGGCGTCCAAGTCGCTTCGGTGAATGCTCCGCTTTGGTCGAACGCCCACGAGCGGATTGTGTGCCGCAGCGGATCCCAGGCAATGCGCTGAGTCCCCTTCATCACCGCGCCGCGACGAGCCTTCACGACGTAATCTTGCAACAGGTAGTTGCCGTCCTCGGACCACTGGCACGTTGTCTCGACGCGGCCGTCGGAGCTTTCATCGACCCAATGCCCGACCAGCCATTCCAACGCCTGCAGCTGCTCGTGAGCGGTCGCGTTGGTTGCTTCTTCGGGGAAATCACGCACGCTTGCGACTAGCCATTTGCCGTCTCGCTTGACATGCACGAGCGTGTACGGACTTCGCGATCCCGGCTCGTCCGGATTGAGCGTCGTGGTGCTATAGCCATCTTCGACTGCGACATCGGGGCTGAGCTGCCGCAACGAAGTCAGATCAACGGCGATGCGTGCTTTGGGATTCTGTTTGAACAACTCGGCAAAGCGAATTTCGATGTTGGCTCGCCCTTGGACGACGTTGCTGTCGTCATCTACGATTTCGGCGTTGTCTGTGAACTGAGCGGCAATCGCCTTGGCGTCGCCGGCGTTGAACGCCTTCTCGAACGCCGCCGGCGAGGATTTCAGGCCGTCTAGTTCGGTCACCTCCGCAGGCTTTTTCGCCCCCTTGGCCTCCTGCGACTGAACCGGTTGAGGCACGGACATCTGTGAAAGCCCGAGCCCAATGGCCAAGCCCGCCAGAACCGTGATGGTGAATTGAGTGCGCATCTTGTGGTCTCCTAATAAATTGACATCGCGAGTCGTCCAACGCCGTGATCTGTCACCGGACAGCGGATCATCAGCCGACACGAATTCCTGAGCGACTGGTTCTTAGAATTTGGTGAAGTCGGGTGCCAGTCAATAGAAGTGACGGGTAAAATCAGGCACGTCGTCTGAATCCGACGGTCTTATCGAAGCGATACTCAGATCAACATTCAAGTCAGCCAGTCCGCAACGAATTCCATTTGCGGCAGACTCATAATCCAGGAGATGCAACAATATTGATCGATAGCGGTTTCTTTACATGAGCTTTAAGGGATTCTTGCTTGTCCCGTTTTCGCTCGCCGCCGCATTGTCATACGCTGCGTATCCGACCAATGAACTGTTGTTGCGAACTCCCCCGTCAGCCAAGGCCGTCGCTGTGGTTGATGTCGGGGGCTTGTTCAAAAGCAAGCTCGGCGTGAAGGAAGGCTGGAGCCGCCGTTACCACACTAACTATGCGAACATGTTCGTGCTGTTTCTACCAACGGTTCAAACTGCGGTGCTCGCGGCGAAGATCGATACCGAATTTCCATCGATACTGATTCCCTCAGTTGCAGATTGGGAGTTGGGCCTAATGGCAATACCGTTCAATTCGTCTTAACAAAATCGCAGCCTCCTGCGACTGTGTGGATGTAACAAGTCCCACGTAGCAAGGAGGCTGCGATGAGTTTTTTTTGAGTCAGGATGCCGACGTTGCAGTGCGTTGGTCCACGGCGGAGCGGGTGGCGGCATTGAAGCAAATTGTGCCTCAGTCGGCTATCGGAGTTGTGCTGCGGAAGTGCGGGCAGGGGACTGCGCCCTGTCGGCGGTTGCCGCGGTGGTTTGTGGTCTGGTTTGTGATCGCGATGGCGTTGTTTTGTCGCGACAGCTATCAGCAGGTGTTTCGCTGGTTGCATCGCTTTCGGAAAGGGGGCACACCCGGTCGCTCGACGTTGTGTGAGGCACGTCGCAGTGTGGGAGTGGCACAGCTGCGGTT
>JANMIF010000349.1:0-3636 GCA_031375695.1 Planctomyces sp. | reverse complement strand
ACCAAGAACCGTCGGTACGAGAGGCGGTTGAACGATGGACGCTGTCTCGACAATCAGCCTCTTGATTCCAAATGAATGGAGGGCTGCGTCGAGCCGCAGCACTCCAGGGAAGGCAGGGATCGCCATGTTGTGGGACTCGTGGTGGAACGTGTGGCGGGGTCGTTCGCTCCCGAAACGTCGTCGAGTGGCGAGTGGGTCGTCGCTGAAGCGAGCGGCGGATGTCGCCGGTGGTGCGGAGCGGTTGGAGCCACGCGAATTACTCTCTGCGTCACCGCAACTCATCGAAATCGCTCCTGGTGCTGCGAGTTCGATCGTTCCCACTTACGGTGGCTACGGCGGAGACCCGTTTGTTTATGACTTCTCTCAAGGCAATCCACAACGTGCCGTCATCAATGGAAAATTATTGTTTACCGCGAACGATCGCATTCATGGGTTCGAATTGTGGATCAGTGATGGAACTGATGGTGGAACGAGACTCGTAAAAGATATCCGGCCTGGGCCAGACAACTCATATCCAAGCCAATTTCAGATTGTTGACGACACTTTGTATTTTCTTGCCAATGATGGTGCGACTGGCAATGAACTTTGGAAGAGTGACGGGACTGCGGCAGGAACAGTGCTAGTGAGAGACATTCGGCCTGGGACCAGCGGCCAAAATACCGCGACAGGATGGGTTCTTGCCGCTGAATTCCGCGGCGAACTATTTTTTGTGGCTGATGACGGAGTTCGTGGACCGCAGTTGTGGCAAAGCGATGGCACGGCTTTAGGGACACAAGCCATCTCCAATTTTGCGTCATGGAATTCTTCGTATCTTGCAGATCTGACAATCGTCGGTGACACACTCTTTTTTGCCGCCCCGGGTCGCACATCGACCGATTTGTGGCGAGTGGACAAGGTCAATGGACGCTACTCATTGGGAAATGGCATCTTGCCAGAGGGAGTTTGGCCTCATGAGCTGACGAATGTCGAAGGCACACTCTATTTTGCTGCCTTCGATCCAACACATGGGGATGAACTCTGGAAATTGAATCCGACTGCATCAAAGGCCGAGTTTGTCAAAGACCTCAATCCGGGCAGCGGTGATTCGCGGCCACAACGCTTCGTCGCAGCGAATGGGTCGTTGTTTTTCGCCACGCAAGACACCGCTCAAACGGCTAGCCTATGGAAGTCGGATGGAACCTCTGAAGGAACGTTGCTCGTTGCGAGCGGGCTGCGCGGCGTCTCAATGCTCGTCGAGTTCAATGGGCACGTCTATTACACGACGGAGACAAAGGAGGGTGGGACTCAGTTTTGGTACACGGATGGAGTTCCCGGCAACACGGTCTTGGTGAGATCGTTCACCGGCTATTACGGCACAAAGCTGCAAGTTCTCGGAGGGTCTCTTTACTTACAAACTGATCATCGGCGGGAAGTCTGGAAGAGTGATGGCACATCGGAAGGAACAATACTCATTCATTCCGGACTGGGTCACCCCAGCGGGTCGCTTGTGGATGCGGAACTGAATGCAGTCGATGAGTTGCTCATGTTTGATGCGGATGACGGGGTGAGTGGCCGCGAACTGTGGACGTATCCGCTTTACACCGAACTTAGCAGAAGCGGCCTTTCGATTTCCGGTGGACAAACCTTTGGTGAGGTCAATGCCTTCGGCGGTTCGCGGAACCTCGCCTTCACGGTTCAAAACACAGGAAATGACGACATTGAATTGACTGGGGTACCGCTCATCAGTATCGAAGGCGTCAACGCTGATGACTTTCAAGTGACGCGACAGCCAGAGACGTCAATATCGGCGGCGGGAAGTACGACATTTGAAATTATGTTTCGACCGAGCAACGCCGGACTGCGGATTGCCAGAGCGAATGTCTCCTACGGTGGCGATGGCGGCAGGCCATTGCGTTTTTCGCTTTTTGGAACCGGTGTGGGATTGGATTTCGGAGACGCACCTTCGGCAGAGCAGTCGGGATTTGTGTGGAACTATCCCACGTCACTTGTTGACGACGGGGCAAGGCACCAGCCGCTTGGACCGAAGTTGGGTTCCAGTCGCGATACCGAGTTGAACGGAGTTCCGACTGCCAATGCGGAAGGGGACGACACGACAGGGCAAGACGAGGATGGCGTGAGATTTCTCACTTCGCTGATCGTCTCGCCTGATCGCACCAACACGGCAAGTGTCGCGGTCAACGTCTCCAACGCGACGGCAAGCAGCAGCCGACTCGACGCTTGGATCGACTTTAACCGAGATGGGGACTGGCTCGATGCCGGTGAGCAGATCGCAACAAGTTTCGCTTTTGGAACCGGGAGTGGATCGGGGTTGCTCAGCTTCGCAGTTCCCGCCGGCGCAGGAACAGGGACAACATACGCTCGCTTCCGAGTAAGCACCGCAGGTGGATTGACTCCCACAGGATTAGCCAACGATGGCGAGGTCGAAGATTACGCGGTCACATTGTTGTCCGTCGGCAATGCAGTGTCAGTGAAATTACAGCCAAGCGACGTCGCGGTTGTTCGACGAAACGGCAGCGATATTGAAGTACGGCAAGGTGGTGTCACATTGTTCGCCGTTCCAGACTCGGCGGGTCAAGCAATGACGGTATTTGGATCGGCGACAGCCGACACGATTGAGGTCATTCCGGGATATGCAACCGCGGTCACTTTGAACGGCGGCAGCGGTTCGGATTTGGTGAAGTTGTCAATCACTGGTGACGTGACATTGACGGAGTCGGCACTGCTGACCACGTCAATTGGAGCACTGCCCTGGTCCAATTTTGAAGGAGTGGAACTGTTGGGAGAGGCTCCAAACTTGATCAACGCCGGTACGTTTCGTCGCTCCGTAACTCTCCGAGGTGGCGGCGGAAATGACACAATTATCGGATCGAGCTTCAACGACGTCATCAGCGGCGGTGCGGGGGACGATTCGGTATCGGGCGGCGGCGGCTTGGATCGGTTAGTCGAAGAAATCACGGCTTCAAGCGATCCAGCAGTTGTCTCGGTGGTGAAGCTTTCAGCGACGACGATCAAAACCAAATACACGATGACCGGCCTCGGTTCGGACACGATTGCCGACATCGAAGAGATGTCGCTCGCCGGGAGCGCGGGCCAGGACAAGATCGACGTGAAGAAGTTTCGTGGCAGCGTCACGCTGTCGGGCAATGGCGGGAACGACACGCTCATCGGCGGCGCGGGGAACGACAGCCTCGACGGCGGCGAGGGGAACGACAAGCTGACGGGGAACGGCGGGACCAATCAGCTCGACGGGGGTAACGGCACGGACTACGTCATCGAAGCGGGAGCGACCAATTTTGTGCTCACGCCGTCCACGCTCACGGGGCTGGGCCACGAGACGCTCAATTCCATTGAGCGGGCGAGTCTCACGACGGCGAACACGAGTTCCCGCATTGATGCCACGGCATTCCTGGGCGTGACGATCCTGACCGGAGGCAGCGGCAACGACACGCTGCTGGGTGGTGCGGGCAAAGATTCGATCAGCGGCGGAGATGGCAACGACACACTCATCGGCGGCAACGCCAACGACACTCTGGATGGCGGAACCGGCGACGACGCACTGCTCGGCCAGACCGGACACGACCTGCTGATCGGCGGTGATGGCCAAGACACGCTCATCGGCAGCGCGGGCAACGATAC
>JANMIF010000329.1:0-9893 GCA_031375695.1 Planctomyces sp. | reverse complement strand
ACGGCCAATTTCATTAACTCGCACGCCGGGCGGCAGAGACTCGACCTACTTGCAGCCAAAGTGTGAACACGGAATGCTACTGGTCGCATTGAAGACGATCACTCCATTCGCATCGAAAGGCCCGGTCGATGAGACTTGCTCGAATGTTGGCATTGGTGATTTGTGGGATTTCATGTTCTTCATTTTCCGCAACGTGGGTGTTTGCTCAAGAGTCGATCTGGTTTGAGGCGGAGCATCTTCACGGGGTTCGCGGCTCGTGCTTTCCGGACTTCGATCAGAAGACCGCCGGGCACTGGGCGATTTCCGGGCCGGGGATTGCTCCAGAGTGGACTCAAGGGGCCGAGAGCGAATGGTTGAGCATCGCTTGTGCGCCGGAGGACGATCAAGCGGCGGCCAGTCACGACTGCGAAGTGCCGGAAGCGGGTGAGTGGCGGTTGTGGGTGCGCTATCGCGACTGGCGCGAACAGACGGAACTGTTTGCCGTGCGTATCGAACAGGCCGGCCAGCCGCCGCAGCAAGTGACGTTCGGCGAGAAGGCGATCATCGACGAGAACGACGAATTGAAACTGATCTGGAGATGGGCCTTCGCCTGGGACATGCGGAGCGTGAAGCTCGTGAAGGGACCGGCGAAGCTCACACTGCTGTCGCTCGTTAAACAGCCGGGGCATCGGCAAGTCGATTCCCTGTGTCTGACGACCGACGCCGCGTATCGGCCACGACATCGCGAAAAGCCGAAGCATCTGACGTGGAAACTGCTCGACGAACTGCGAACAAACGCAACGCAAACCGTCGCGCCGCAACCGCTCGCCGCGCGGGCCGGGCAGTTCGAGATTCCGGAGGCTTGGAAACTGCGTACCTACCGCGACAAAGGCTTCGTCTATCTCTGGAACACCGGGCCGCAGTGGCAGGACGAGCTGGCGTCGACCGCCGCGAATCGCATGCTCGTGCCGTTCAACGTCGATGTGCCGTTGGTCGATGAGTTCCGCAAGCTCTACGGCGGCAAGACCACGGACATTCCCATCTTTAGCGACTCGCGGATCGTGCCGACGTTTCACGGAGCCGGTCCGAACATTCTCGACAACGAGCACTTCGTCAAATGGCTCGAAGCGAACCCCGATCGGGCGTGGGGCAACTTTATGAACTACGCCACGCCTGTCGCGATGACCGATCGCGCGAAAGCGAACTGGCCCAAGTTCCGTGACCGCTACGTCGGCAACATTGCGGGCGAGAGTCTCGGCTTCCTGAGCCACGACGGTGCTGCGCTCGCCGAAAAACTGAAGGCCGCGAAGTCGCGAACGGATGTCGCAGCCGCGTTAGGGCAAGTTTATCTCGCGGACAAAGCCGTCACCGAGAAGACGATCTTTGGAGCCGACGTGCCGAACCCGTATCAATCGACGATCTCCTGCCTGTCTTGCGAAATGACCGCTCACGCGCATCTCTGCCGCGAGTGGGGTGCGACGACGGTCGGCTTCGAGAGCAGCGCGGTGATGCCGGGCCTGGGCATGCGGATGGCGTTCTTGCGCGGGAGCGCTCGTCAATACGGCGGGATGTGGGCGACGTATCGCTCGTGCAACTTCGGCGACGCGGCGACCATCTACGCCAAACAAGGCTACTTCTATCCGGCTCAGCCGCAGTTCGCGTACGACAATCAATACGACATTTGGGCCGGAGCCGGCAACACCTGGTACAAGTTCGACATCTGGCATCAATACATGTCCGGCGCGGCGATGACTTATCACGAGCAAGGTCACGACGAGTTCTGGCAACCGGGCGGCCAGTCCATCGCTCCCAAGTCGCTGCGGCTCTCTCCGAAGGGAATCCTCGTCGATCAATTCATGCGGATGACTCGCGAGCACCCCGACCGCGGAACGCCGGTCACACCGATCGCGTTTCTGCTGGATCAAGCTCATGGCTGGGAACCCAACGGCTATCAACCCGGTTCGTTCGGCCAAGCCCCGAACATCAATCCGGCGGTGCTCGGCCCCGATCGCCACGCACGCAGTTTGAAAGAGTGGTTCAAGGTCGCGTTCCATCCGTATGGCCCGAAGGAAGCCGAGATCAACACCGGCGTGAACCAGATTTTTCTGCCGAGCCAGTTCGGCAACATCTTCGACGTGCTGGTGACGACACCGACTCGCCGCGATGCGATCGACTCGTACCCCGTCCTGATTCTCGGCGGCGAAGTGACCCTCTCCGCCGAATGGGGCGCGAAGCTCGCAAGCTATCTGGAGAACGGCGGCACCGTGATCGTCAGCGATGGCCAGCTCAGCGGCCCCGGAGTCGCCGCACTGAATCTGCCGCCGCTCGGCAATCCCACAGAGGACGTCGCGTTTGAATGGCTGCCGATCAACCGCAAGACGGTCTCGCAACGTTTTCGCTACCGCCCGATCACCGGTGGCACTCCACTGGCGAAAGCCACGAATGGCGACACGATCGCCGCTGCGTTCGATCGCGGCAAAGGCCGACTCGTGCAGTTGTCGATCCCGCGCGGCCTGGGTCTCGATGATTCCGCCACACCGCTGGTCCCGCTCATCATTGCTCACGCACGGCAAGGATTGCTGCCGGTGGAAGTTTTCGGCGACGTCGAATGGCTGCTCAACCGCACGGCAAATAGTTGGCTGCTGACGCTGCTCAACCCCGCCGGCATCAACAAGCCACAACACGGCGTCGTGCCGACCGATTACTCTCAAGAACGGACGGTGCAGATCCGCTCGCTCCAACCGCTCCAATCCGCCACCGAATGGTTCAGCCAACAGCCCGTGCCGGTCACAGGCAACGCGAAGTCCGAGACAACAATCTCCATCCCCGCGGGCGGAGTGAGAATCGTAGAACTGCGATAGCGGCAAGATCCTTTCGAACCGGGACAACGCAAAGGGGACTTGTTGATTGACGAAGGTTGTGTCGTTCGGCTGCTGCGACCGTGCCATGAGCACCACCACGAACCGAAGCAGCGGGCGGGCTGTATCACGCCCTGAATCCAGGGGACTCCCACGCCGAGCCTTTCCGCTAGGTAGCGGACGACGAAGCCGTTGAGCGAATTCTGATTTACGGACTGGCTCGCAACATGCGAGATGCCCTGCCGAACGCCTCGTTCATCGGCTTCACCGGCACGCCGATCGCGCAGAACGACGCCAACACGCGAGCCGTCTTCGGCGAGCACGTCTCGGTTTACGACATCCAGCAGGCGGTGTTCGAGAAGGCCACGGTGCCGATCTACTATGAAAGCCGCATCGCCAAGCTGAGCCTCAACGAAGCCGAACTCCCCAAGGTCGATTCCGAGTTCGAGGAAATCACCGAAGGGGAAGAAGAGGATCGCAAGCAAAAGCTCAAGACCAAGTGGGCCGCGCTGGAAGCACTCGTCCGCAGCGAGAAGCGGATTCGCCTGATCGCGGAAAACTTGGTCCGACACTTCGAGCGGCGATTGGAAGCGATGGACGGCAAAGCGATGATCGTCTGCATGAGCCGCCGGATTTGCGTTGATCTTCACAACGAACTCATCAAGCTGCGCCCCGATTGGGCCAGCGCCACCGACGACGACATCGAAGCCGAGAAGAAGCAATCCACCGTCGTGAAGATCGTGATGACCGGAAGCGCCGACGACGGTGCCGACTGGCAGCCGCACATCCGCAGCAAGCTACGCCGCAAGGCTCTGGCCACGCGGTTCAAGGACACCAAAGACCCGTTCCGCATCGTCATCGTCCGCGACATGTGGCTGACCGGCTTCGACGCCCCCTGCCTGCACACGATGTACGCCGATAAGCCGATGCGCGGCCACGGACTGATGCAGGCCATCGCTCGCGTGAACCGCGTCTTCCGCGACAAGCAGGGCGGGCTGATCGTCGATTACCTCGGACTGGCCGATCAGTTGAAGCAGGCGTTTACGACCTACACCGAGAGCGGCGGCTTCGGAAGGCCGTAGATTGAATGAAGTAGGAAGAACATCATTGGGTTCCGTTTTCAACCGACATCATTCCGACTTCACACTTTCCCGCGCTATCGCCACCCAAAAAGCGATCGACGAACTGACCCAACTGGCCAAAGGGATGCAAGCCGCCACCTGGCGACAGGCAGTAGGGCCAGCGACAACTTCCAAAGCGAGCATAATAATCGCGGCCAAGCGAGGCATTCTTTGGAAGACACAACGTTTGCAGACTCAGGCGTTAACTGCACAGAAACGGTTCCGGACAGGAATGGCCCCGCCGGTTTAATCGACTCGAGTTACGCCAAGCGGTGTACGATCAGGACGGCAAATTCGATGCTTGCCAAAAACTAATAGCACTGAACGACATTTCCTAAAGTTCAACTGGAGTCGAAATTCAAAGTTTTCCAGTCGGCCGAGACCATCGTCGTCGCGAAACGACGCGCACGCGCCAATCTACCGACCTAATATAGACTCTCGAATCGGTTCCGATTCATTCAGAGTGTTTTGCCGAGCAAACTTTGCAGTTGGTTGATCGTTCGGGAAAGCAAGACACGGATGGCCCCGTCTGATTTTCCTAGCCGCTCGGCGATTTCTTTGGTCGGCAGCCCTTCGACATACCGTAGGCGGAGGGCGTCTCGCTGCTCGGCCGGAAGTTCTTGCATCGCCTGTTGAAGCTGGAATTCTTTTTGATTCCGTGAAAACGCTTGGCTCGGCGATGTGATGCTGGCAATCAACATTGCAGCGAACCCAGCCGATTGCGAGTCCGCACCGCCGGCGTCCAGGCCGACTTCACGATCAGAGCTTCGTTTTTTTGCTCCCACGAATTTACGGTGAGCATCAACGATCCGCTGCTCGGCCATTTGAAACAGCAAACCGAGCGGATCGCGACCGGGGACCGCAAAATCTTGTGGCGACCGAATGGCCGACAGCGACACTTCTTGAACGATGTCATCTGGCTCGACTTTCATCCGCAGCGCCGGCCCCAACTGCTTTTCAATGAACGCCAACAACTGCGGCCGATGCTCAATCAGAAAGGCCGCGATCGCCCCAGGATCCCCTTGCTGCATTTTCTGCAACAGTTCGTCCGGTGTCAGCGACATCATGTGGCCTTTCGTGAAAGTGAGCGGCGGGGTTCGCGATTTCAACACACTAACCCGAAGCGTCAGCGAGGGCGAGCGTTCCACGAGACATGGAATTGACGAACACGCTCTTGCCCGTTTTGGAATCAAGCGAGATAGTCCCACTGCCCGTAGGACTCCGTACCGATCAGCCCAATTCCCCAGCGACGATTATGAAATTTGCCTTGATCATCCCCGACGGCGTCGCCGACGAACCGCAAGCGATTCTCGGCGGCAAGACGCCATTACAAGCCGCGAACATTCCTCACATGGACGAGATTGCGCGGCGCGGCATTGTCGGCCGGGCCAACAATGTTCCCGATTCGTTGCCGTCGGGAAGCGATGTCGGAACGATGAGCCTGTTCGGCTACGACCCGCTCAAGTTTCACACGGGCCGTGCGCCGCTCGAAGCCGCCGCGCAAGGCATCTCGCTTGGCACGGACGATTGGGCGGTGCGTTGCAATTTGGTCACCGTCGCCGACAACCGGATGCGGAGCTTCACCGCCGGACAAATTCCAAGCGACGTCGGACGAGCCTGCATCGAAGCGTTGCAGCGATCAGCCTGCGGCGATGAACACTGGAAGTTTTTCCCCGGCGTCAGTTACCGCAATCTGCTGATTTATCGGGGCCGAGGCGAACGGTCGCCGTTTGCCGCTGACACCAACACAACTCCGCCGCACGACATCATTGATCAAGTCATTGATCCGCATCTGCCTGGCGGCACGGGATCAAACTTGCTGCGCGACCTAATGGCTCGCAGCCGTGAGGTGCTGGCGGCAGTTAAATCGAATCACGCGCGCGGTAACGACGCAGCGACGCAAATATGGCTGTGGGGACAAGGCAAAGCTCCCGCTTTCGTGCCGTTTGCCGAACGCTTCGGAGTTCGCGGAGCGGTGATCACGGCGGTCGATTTGTTGCGCGGCATCGGCCGGCTGCTCGGCTGGCAGGTGATCGAAGTTCCGGGTGCCACCGGCTATCTCGACACCGATTACGCCGCGAAAGGCCGCTATGCCGTCGAAGCCTTGAAGCGACCAGACATTGATTTTATCGTCGTCCACGTCGAAGCAACTGATGAAGCGTCTCACGAAGGTCACACCGATGCGAAGATCGCGGCGCTCGAACGGATCGATGCCGATATCGTCGCTCCAGTCCACGACTATCTGCGCTCGCAAGGTGAATACCGCATCCTCATCAGCCCCGATCATCCGACGTTCTTGCGTACGAAAACTCACAGCCACGGCTTCGTCCCATTCGCCATCTGCGGCTCGGATGTCGTGGCTGCTGGCCATGCGACCTACGACGAAGCGGTCGCCGCACAGTCATCGCTGTGTTTCGATGCCGGTTGTGATGTGATGCCGTATTTCATGAGGCAGCCGTGAATCATTCGTGACGGGCATGGGGCCGATCACCGTGAACCGAATGCCGATGGACGTTATCCTTTCCTCTTTGCATACAGGAAAAAGCCCACCATGAAAGCCATTCAACTCGAAAAGCCCGGTCAGTTTCGTCGCATTGAGATTCCCGAACCAAATCAACCCGCCGCCGGCGAGGTGCTTGTTCAAGTGCATCGTGTCGGGATTTGCGGTTCGGACATTAGCGGGTATCTCGGCAAGATGCCGTTTTACAGTTACCCGCGCATTCCAGGTCATGAACTCGGCGTGGAGGTGGTCGAGATCGGCCCCGGCGTGACGAACGTCAAAGTGGGCGATCGTTGCTCGGTCGAACCGTACATGAACTGCGGCGAGTGTTTTGCTTGTCGCAAAGGGAACAGCAATTGTTGCGAGAAGCTGCAAGTTCTCGGCGTGCATACGGACGGCGGGTTGCGTCCGCAGTTCGTCCTGCCAGCAAGAAAACTGCATCCGTCGAGCAAGTTGACTCTTGAACAACTTGCGCTGGTTGAAACGCTGGGCATCGGCTGCCATGCGGTTGATCGAGCCAACCCGCAAGCGGGCGAGCATGTGCTCGTGATCGGAGCCGGGCCGATCGGTCTGTCCGTGATAGAGTTCCTCAAGCTGACCGGCGCAACGATCACGGTGCTTGACATGAATCAAGGGCGGCTCGACTTCTGCAAACAAACGATGGGAGTCGCGCACACGATCAGTTTCACCGGCGACGGTAGCGAAATGAAGACTCTGCAAGAGATCACAAATGGCTCATTGGCCGCGCACGTCTTCGATGCCACTGGCAGTCCGAAGTCGATGTGCAACGCATTCAATTACGTTGGACATACCGGGCGAATCGTCTTCGTCGGAATCGTCACCGACGACATCAGCTTTCCCGACCCGCTATTTCACCGTCGCGAAATGACGATCTTCGCCTCACGCAATTCGCTGCCAAAAGATTTCGGCCGCATCATCAATCTGATCGAAACCGGCCGCATCGACACCCGCCCGTGGATCACCCATCGCACACCATTCGACGGACTGATCGACGTCTTCCCGTCGTACACGAAGCTGGAAACCGGCGTGATCAAAGCGGTCGTCGAGATCATTTGACAAAACATCACATTGAGGTTGCACAGTGCGGATGAGTTGCTGAGAATCGAAATGGAGTTGAAAGCCAAGTTAGCGAAACGGTCGTGAGTCGTCGCGACCGTGCCGGCTCACGCGAACAATAGCTACGAACACCCCGACACGACTCCCGGCCAGGACGAAGCCGTCCTGCAAATGTTCCTGTACGAAGGCTACGCCAAAGACCCCGCTGGAAATTTCACGAAGAGCAAGCTCGTCGAGGTCTCCAATAAGGTCGCGTACACGGTCTGACACAGAGATTCCAATTCATGCCGACCGTGTACATCGAAACTTCGATCGTCAGTTATCTGCGGCAGCGTCCCAGTTCGCAGGTGGTGATGGCGGCTCGGCAGCTTTTGACGCATCAATGGTGGAACGACGAACGAGGCAATTATGAATTAGTCACATCGCAGTACGTTCTCGATGAAGCAGCGGCGGGCGATCCGGTGTTGGCGGCGGAGCGACTGGAGTCTTTGAATGGGATTCCGCTTCTGCCGCTTGATGATCGGATCGGCGTGATCGCCAGCGAGATCATGTCGCGAGCGATTTTGCCGTCGAAGGCTCTCGTCGATGCGTTGCATATCGCGATGGTGGCACATCACGGGATAGACTACTTGCTGACGTGGAATTGCAAGCACATTGCCAACGCGAAAATTTTGCCTCGGATTCACGAAGTTTTGACAGACTTGGGGTACTCGATCCCAATCATTTGCACGCCGGAAGAGATGGTGGATGATGAGTTCGAAAACAGTGATTCGTGACCCGATCCTCGACGAGATTCATCGGACACGTCAGCAGATTGCCGAAAAGTTTGGCGGCGACATCAAGGCCATTATGGCAGACGCTCAGAAGCGTCAAGCCGCCTCCGGGCACGCCATTTGGCAAGGTTCATCGAAGAAGGCAGTGAAACATTGACCCCGCCGGAAATTTTACGAAGAGCAAGCTCGGCGAGGTCTCCAATAAGGTTGGTTACATGGTCGGGTGACGAACGCCCGAAGCCCCAACGGGGCGAGATAAGTTTCAACGGTTCGTTAGTTGGAAGGGAGCATCCGATGCACAAGCCAAAGCCGATGAGCCCAGTCGAACGAGCTGAAGTTGCACGCGATGTGCGTTCCGAGTTGGCCGATTTGACGTCCATACCGATGAATGAATGGCCGATGAAATGGCGATTCACAGATCCGAAATACGCGGTCTTGCGTCCAATTCATCTGGACCAAATCAATCCATTGGCACCAAACTCTGCGAAGCGGCTTTCGGAAATCATTGATTGTTCCAGGCTTCACGATGAACTGCCGTTTGTGTCCGGGTTCTTCGATCGCATGGAGTCAACGAGCGTCGGCGACTCACATGGTGACGCTGAAGAAGACGGGCGGATTCGCAAGTGGCTTTATGAACGAGGGATTCCATTTCAGACGCAGGTGTACTTGTCATGGCAGCCGGAATGGGCTGTCCGAACCACATGGAAGATGCTCGTCAAATATTGGACCGATTTCTATTACCCAATTTCGGATGACTTGACGGTCGTCGACGGAACATTTCGTTGGGCTCTTTTATTTTGGCACGAACATGAGATTTTCTTTGGGACGAATCGTTGGTCAAAACAGTGCGCCGAGCTGACCGGCGATCAGGATGCCTTATTGACTGAATCAGCGTTATCTCGCCCCGTTGGGGCTTCATGAAAAATGATCGAACGTAACTTGCCCTGGGCTGGCATATTTCCGGCCCGTTGGGCCTCAGAACAACTCACTTGGTTTTGGAGATCGTCATGCTTCATGTTGGTCACGAAAAAGTTCCGATGTGCTCTGGTCATGGACCGACGCGGCGGAGTTTTCTGCAAGCGGGGTCGGCGGGGTTGATGGGCTTGTCGCTGCCGGCGTGGATGTCGCTGGAAGCCAGCGGGGCTGTCGATCAGTCGCAGCAGACAATTCGCAACTGCATCACCATTTTTTTGGTTGGTTCTCCGGGTCAGCACGATACCTGGGACATGAAGCCGGAAGCTCCGGCCGAGATTCGGGGGAAGTTCAAGCCGATCGACACCAACGTCCCCGGCATTCAAATCTGCGAGCACTTCCCGCTGATGGCGCGCATGATGGACAAGGTCGCGTTGATTCGCAGCCTGCATCACAAGACCGGAGCGTCTCACGAGAACGGCCAGCGGTGGATGATGACCGGCCACGACTTCAACGCCGACAGCATGAAGCCGTACAGCGGCTCGGTGATCTCGCGAGTCTTCGGAAACCGCGGCACGCTGCCGGCGTCGATCATCCTGCCGGGCAAGATCGGCAACACCGGAGCCGGACCGCTCCACGGGCAGACGGCCGCGTACATCGGCAGTGCTCACGA
>JANMIF010000327.1:0-3250 GCA_031375695.1 Planctomyces sp. | reverse complement strand
CCGGTTGTTCCCGTCACCGCGAAGTCGGCAGCGCCGACGCCGGTCACGCCTTCGCTGAACGTCGCCAGGAAGACCAGCGTGTCCGCGTTCGTCGGCGACGTCGCCGGTGTCTTGCGAGTGAATGACGTGGCGGTCGGAGCGGTGATGTCGATGTTGTCGATGATGGTGATGTTCTGGCTGGTCGTGGTTCCGAGAAAAATTCCCGCCGACGGGTTGGAGATTGTCAGTGTCGCCGTCTCGTCCCCTTCGGTCGGCAGCAAGTCACTCTGCACCGTGAAGGTCACACTGCCCGTCGTCGAGCCGTTGGGAATCGTGATGGTCGTACTCGACAGCGTGAAGTCATTGGCCGTGATGTTCGTTCCCGAGATGCCCAGTGTGACGGTCTGATTGCCGCTGACCGGGGAACTGGCGGTCGCCGTAACAGTAATCGCCGTGTTGCCCACTTCCGTGGCGGTCGTGGCGCTCACTGACAGGTTTACCGCCGGCGCGTTTTGAGTGACCGTCAGGATTCCGCCGTTGGTGTTGATGAATGATGGTGAACCCGTGATTGCGCCGCCGCTGACTAGGTTGATGTTCGTTGCCACCGCGCGGGAGATCGACTGGATGCTGAACGGGCCGGTCAAAGCGTTACCGAGGTTGATCGTCCCGGCTGTAATGCGATCCAGCGTGGCATCGTCACGGGGGAACGAAGAAACACCATTGGTGAATTGCCGCAGCGTCACGCTGCTGCTGCTATTGGCGCTGATCGCCGGCGTGGGGTTGATCGTCATCGTGTCGCCGATCAGCGTGATGTTGCCGCCATTGGTCGCTGTCGTGATCGCATTGGTGTTCAGGATCAGCAACCCTGTGCCGCCTCCCGATGTGATGTTGCCAGTCACCGACACATTGCCCCCTCCCGACGTGATCGTCCCAGCCGTGGTGAGAACGCCTCGGCCACCCGCGCTACTGATGCCGACGATAGAGACAGTGCCGCTACCGCCCGCAGTCACCACACCCGCTTCCTGGCGAAAGCCATCATTGCCTGGACTGGCGGTGGCAGTGATCGACACGTTTCCGCCGCCCGACGTGATCTTCGTCGCCGCGGTGCCGTCTTTCATATGCACTCCGTGGTTACCGCTCGCTTGGCCGACGATCGTGACGTTGCCGGTCCCTCCCGCGCTGATTTGAGCGTCAGACGTCAAATAGATCCCCGCTTGGCCGCCACCGACGCCGGTCACCGATACGTTGCCGCCCCCGGAGGTGATCGTGGTCCCGCTGCCAGTCATCAGAATGCCCGCCCCCGTTCCCGTCACGGTTAGCAGCCCGGTCGTCCCGCCGATGATGTCCCCGCCCCCTTGGATAACCACAGCGTTAATATTGTAAGGGTTACTACTGCCCCCCTTGCCCTGGACCGTCAGGGTGCCCGTCCCCGTGGTTTGAATCAAGCCGTTGTTGACATCGATGCCGACGAAGCTGCCCGCCGTCGGCGTGGCTTGCTGATTGGCGTTTAACGTGATCCCGCCGTTGACGGTCGTCAGGCTTGACCCGGAATTGAAAACGATGTTCTTGCTGGTGCTGGCGGAAATCGCTGCGGTCCCGGTGAATGGCGAGGTTCCATTGAACGTGATCGAGCCTGCTGCCGCGTCGTCGAGCGTGACGTTGAAGGTGTCCGAGTAGGCGTTGGCACCGCTGGTATTGAACGTGACCGCATTGCCCGCTGCGAAGTCGTTAATATTGACGGTGTTGAACGCGGCAAGGCCCGCCGCAGTGGCCGTGAGAGTGGCGGTGCCGTTGCCCGTGACGTTGGCGCTGTTCGTGCCGCTCCAGGTGCCGCTGTTCAGCGTGAGCGAGTAGCTCGTTCCGGCGGAAACGACGGACACGCTCTGGTTGATCACGTTGAGATTGAGGTTCAGCAGCGTTCCCGCCTCGGCAAACGTCGACGCCGAGGGGAATAACAGCAGGTCGGCGGTTGTGAACTGGCCTGCGGTGAAGGAAAAAACGCGAACTTCGTCGATCGAACCAGTGAACCCTCCGCCGATTTTGGTGCCAACTGAACTGGCGACTCTGGGAGTGCTGGAAGCTGTCCCGCTGGCGACACCGTCGATGTACAGCGTCGAGGTGCCGCTTTGGCGCACCAGGGCAACATGAGTCCAAACGTTGACGCTGATCGCCCCTGAACCGACAAACGCCACGCCCCCAAACAACCCAACAACGGTGGTGCCGTTTTGGTATAGGCCCCAGCCGTTGCCGCCCGAGTCCCCGTTGTAGGCGATCAGTCCGCTGCCAGTCGTGGTCGGCTTAAACCAGGCTTCGATGCCGAAGTTGTCCTGAAGCGTCGACAGAACAGTCGGTTGAGACAGGATACTCGAACCGCTGAACGTGCCCGCCAAAGTACTGCCCGTCGCCGTCACCGCCCCTGCCGCGACGGCCGAGGTGTAAACCGGGGCGTTGGCGGATGTCAGATTCTGGCCGCCAACAGAATCGATCGTGGTGGCGTTGAACGCGTTTCCCGAAACGGCGCCGGGGTCATTTTCACCAAGACGGTAATAATCGAGAACGGTGACCGCCAGCAGCGTCCGATCTTCGAGCCGCTCACTCTCCAGCGCGACCGGCCGCCCGATCTTCTGTGTCCAAGTTTGCAAGCTTCGGGCTGCCCCAGGCCCGCCGCGCCGCTGCGTTCGCCGAGAAATTCGCTTTGCCAGTGATCTCAACCAATTTGCGAGAATCATGTATGTCGTTCCGATGGAAAGTAAAAGTACGGGTGTTGTTCAGTTCGTGATCGTGGTAGTTCAATTCGTGATCGTGATCGTTTTCGATTTCATCTCGCCGGCGATCGGGGCTGTGACCGTCTTGGCGGCGGCATGAAAGTAGCCCGCCGCTTCGCCGATCTTTTTGGCTGCGGCAACCGCGCCGGCCCCCTCGGCCTGCTCCAGGGACTGGAGAGCACCGTCCAGCCGTTGCCGAAAGCTGGGCAGTTGCGCCTCGAACTTGGACTCTTTCACCTCGGCCTCAAGCCGTTCGACATGGCAGGCCAGTTCCCCGGCTTTTTCGGGAGGATATTCCGCAGTGGCTCGTAACCCGGCCGCAAGAGCGTCGAGACACTCCGCCACCTGTTCCAGCCATCCGGCGGCTGTGCCTGCATTGAAAAAGTAGGTGGAAAATTTTCGAGACTTTTGGGGTTGAGGATGTTGGAATGGAAATAGTGGTGTTTGGTGTTTCTCGAATCCAAGGAAGGTGATCATGGAAGAAAACAATTTGACAACGGAAAGAG
>JANMIF010000323.1:0-3824 GCA_031375695.1 Planctomyces sp. | reverse complement strand
ACCGCCCATCAAACGCTTTCGCGAGTGACCTTCGATAACTGGCACTCTCCCGTAGGGGCGAACACTTGGCTGACCTTGGATTACTGACAGTCCCATGTTCGCCCCCGCCGGGACTGACCTCCGATTACTGACACTTGGCCTCTAATGAATGTGGGATCGGTCGTTGCGAACGGGGTCAAGTGCGGAGTCATTCATGCCCAGTTCGGTCGTCGTTCCTGACGTGACGCGGCGGATCGCGGAAATGCGATTCTGCGTTACTGAACTGCGCCGACGTCAAGCAACCGATCGGCTGCGATCTTGGCTCTGGCGGCTCAAGGAACACGCCGCAAATCAAACGCTGATCATGCTGTTGCGACATCGCGGCGACGAGTCGTCCGTGATCCTGGGACCGTCCGACCAAGCGGCGCTGATCGCTCGGCATTCGTTGCTCCAAGACCCGCGGCCGGCCAACGCCCCGATACTCGATTCCCGCTGGCAACATGACTTGAAAAACCGCGTGGCTAAAACGCTGCACATCGCGCCGGGTGACGAGCCAAAAAATAACCCGAAGCGAGAGTGAGTGATGGCGGTCGCTATTCCACGACTTTCTGAGTTCGCCCAGATTCTGCGGCGCGGTAACAAGTAAACACCGTTCGCAGCGTGAGCAGGCTCTCGGCGGTCGTTAGCGGCGGCGGAGCGAGCGATTGGCTGGCTCGGACGCAGGCTTGCACCAGTGGCGTGTAGCTGCCGGGTTCATTCGGACCGTCGTGCTTTTTGATTTGCGGCGGCGTCTCTTTGGTCGAATACCACTGCAACGGCTCGCCGCCATGAGGCTCCAGTTGGACCCAGCCGTGCGAACCCCAAATCTTGATGTGCGAGTGATATCCTTTGTCGAGATAGTAGCCGCTGGTGATCGTGCCGAAGCTGCCGTTCTCAAACCGCAACGCCATCGCGGCCGAATCCTCCACCTTGAGCGGCTGACCTCCGACAATCCCTGCGAACCCAGCCGCGTCCGTGATCTTCAACCCGGTCAGATACATCGCCAAGTCGATCCAGTGAATGCCCAGCCAAATCAGATGCCCGCCCCCGGCGCGGGCTTTGTCGGCAAACCAGGATTTGTGATAAGTCGGATTCTTCAGCCGCGTTTGATCCGCCACGATGTGCAGTTCGGTCCCGTAAATGTTTCCAATTTGGCCCGATTGAATCAGCTTCCTCGCCACTTGCACGATCGTCAGAAGTCGATTCGCGAAGGCCAACATCAAGTGCCGATGCTTCATTTCGGCCAACGTCGCCAGCTTCTCAAAGTCTTCGATCCGTACGCACGACGGCTTCTCGGCCAGCACATGACAATTCGCTTCGAGCGCCGCTGTGATCACCGGTGGAGCGTCGGCCGCTTCAACCGTGATCAGCGCCATTCCCGGCTTGTAATCCGTGAGCACTTTTGCGAAGTCTCGTTCAAAAGCCTTCAGCTTGTCGCCGAGAATCCTCTTCGCCGACGCTTCGCACGTACCACTCGGATCGGCCACAACGACTGCTTCCGCCGCAGCCGTCGCGGCCAGCGCGTTGAGATACGCATCGAGATGTGCTCCGCCAACGTTCGTCAGCACCGCCACGGTTTTGTCTGACATGATTGAGTCTCCTCCAAACTAATCCGGAGCGCTAGCGAGGGCGAACGCTCCACAAAAATAACGAAGCCGAGTTCCAATTTTGCGACGTTTTAAGCGTTCACCATCGCTCGCGTTTCGGGTGAGTTTGACTGGCACGCGAGCTGCGTGCGCCACAGGACGCCAAGTTCAAAACGCTCCGACCAATCGCAACGCCGCGATCGCCGAAAAGCCCAGCACCAGACTATCAAATAGCCGCTGCGAAATGCGATGCAGCAGCCAGCGTCCGGCGAATAACCCAATCACAATCATCGGGCACACCACAGCGTTCAGCGTCAGTGTGTTGAGACTGATCAACCCCAGTCCCACGCTGAACGGAACCTTGAAGAGATTCAGCAACAAAAAAAACCACGCGGTGGTCCCGACCAACTCCAGCTTCGGCAGCGAGACTGCAACCAAATACAGCGCGATAATCCCGCCCGCCGCGTTCGCCACCATCGTGCTGAACCCGGCAATCAAACACAGACTCCACGCAAACCACACCGAATGCGGCACGCGGTCAAACCAACTCGGCCGCCACATCCGAATCGCCTGCATCACCGCCAATCCCAGGATGATGCTGCCAATCAACGGCTTGTACGCCGATTCGCTCAGCCGATTCATCAAGGCCCAGCCGATCATCACTCCGATCGCCGTCGGCAAAGACATCCGCGCGATGTAATCCCATCGAGCATGTTGCCGAAACGCTGCGACCGCACACAGATCACCAAAAATCAGCATCGGCAGCACGATCCCGGTCGAAGCCTTTGCTCCGAACAAGACCGCGAACACCACGACATGAAACAGCCCGACCCCCGCAAACCCACTCTTCGCCACACCGACGCCAAACCCCGAAAGCAACACGAGCAGCCATTGGGAGAATGTGAGTTCGGGCATTGCAGACTTTGGAGTGCAGTGTGTCAGCACCGCTGTGGAAATCTTTGGCGAACCACACGTTCCAATACGGTGCTGACACACCAGACTCCAAATGGTCAGGCGTAAAAGAAAAATTTCTCCGCCGTCTTGGACAGCAGCCATTCGCGGTCTTGTTTCGAAACGAAGTCCAGCCGATCGCGGATCAGGCTGATCGACGCCTTGTAGTTATTGACTCCTTGAATCTGATACGGGCTGTCGCTGGCCCACATCAAGCGTTGCGGGCCGAAGCACTCAAACAGCCGCTTAATCATCGGGATCAATTCATCGTGCGGCGGCTTCTTCTGGCCGAGGGCGTAATACGCTGAAATCTTGATGCTGGTGTGCTTGTGCCGAGCCAGCCGACAGAGTTTCTTGATGTCGTCCTCACGCATCTGGCCATCCGCGCCAATGCGTGCGAAGTGGTCGATGACGACCGGCGTATCGGGATGCCGCTCGCACATCGCATCGGTCGCGGGCAAATCCGAAGCATTGATTAACAGACACATCGCCTGCCGAGTCTCCGCGCCGGTCTTCCACATTTCGATCATGCCCGGTGTTTCGAGCCACTTCGGCTGATCCTCTTTCTCGCGAACGAACGGCGTAATGCGGAACCCAGTGACTCCTTGAGGCAGCAGTTTCTTCATCGCGTCGCCCGCGTGAGGCTGATGATCGTCAACCATACCTTGTACGCGAAACAGTTTCGGATGTCGCCGCACCGCATCGATCAAGTACGAGTTGTCGAACAGGTGATACACCGAGTGCTGAATCAGCACGACCCGGCCAACTCCCTCCGGCCGAGCAATCGCCATCAGCTCGTCATCGGTGAAGCTGGCTGGCTTGAGATCCTGCTTCGTTTGTCCCGGAGCCAACGGAAACTTGTTTACGTCCGGCGGCCAGATATGCGAATGCGCGTCGATCCACGGCAGTTCGTTGGTTTGTGCGTCGGTAACGCCCGTTAATGCGACCGCACTCATGGCGACCCCCGATTTCAAAACATCTCGTCGTGTGATGGTGGTTGGTTGGTTCATCAGGCTGTGTGCTCCCGCTTCGTCTGTCTTGATCCATTCTCTGCCCCGACTCAATGCCGGACGATCCTTTGGTAGCCTACAAACACCAGCGATGCTCGCAACCCACCCGCCAATTTCTCTCACGGCAGGCTAATTTGCCTTGTTGGAAGTGTAGCGCAGAATACGCAGAGAATTCGGGTGTTTGGCGTGACACGAACGTTCCGCCGTTGTTGGTCCGGGAGATTGAGAAGGTTTTGCCGTGAATGTTTCGCCCGCCGGG
>JANMIF010000322.1:0-5186 GCA_031375695.1 Planctomyces sp. | reverse complement strand
CCCGGCGGGCGAAACATTCACGGCAAAACCTTCTCAATCTCCCGGACCAACAACGGCGGAACGTTCGTGTCACGCCAAACACCCGAATTCTCTGCGTATTCTGCGCTACACTTCCAACAAGGCAAATTAGCCTGCCGTGAGCGGTCTTGCAGAAGCTGGCGGAAAAACATCCGGGAGTTCACTTTCACATTCGGCTGGATGCCGCAGGTCAGTATGCCGAGAATCTGGTGCAGCGGCTGCATCGGTTGCCGTTCACGACCACGATCTCCGTGGGGCAACCGGCACGCAACAAAGCGTAACGCCAGGTCCACTTCGACAAGCGGAAAGACGATCCCACCGAGAGCCTGACGTGTGCTCGATTCGCGATCGTTGAACGGCCCGCCGCCATCCAGATCACCGAATGCTGGCGTCACGTCGTCTCCAGCGATCGCTCGAAGTTCGATCGACTTGCCGGTCGAGACCAACGGCGAGACCTCGGAAACAACATTCAGATTTGGCCACAGATTGTTGTTGACGCCGCCAATGAGCCGGAACGCGATAGCGCGCTGCGGCTGATTTCATTTGCGTGACGAACATCGTCCGCTGAACACATCAGGAAACCGATCGTCCCCAGTTCATGCCGTATGCAACATCGACTCGTCCATCTTGATTCACGTCGAACAACTTCGGATGGCCGTTCCAATTCGACGTAATCGAAAAGATTTCGGGCCGCATTGCTGTTCACTCGAAATCCCTCCGTGATTGGTGTGCGATGATTCGTTGACCATCCTCAAAACCCTACAAATCACCCCGAGACTTCTTTGTTTTGACTCGCTCAACAAAGTTTTCGGGAAAAAGGTCGTTGGTTTCCGGTCTAGTAGCGCCGGTTGGTGATGTCTGGAACCGGATTAGCGTGTTCCGGCTGATCAATGCTTGGAACTTTTGGCACGTACATCAGCACAAGATTCAGAATGGAAGGAATCCAAAGCGCTGTCGAGCCACCGCACTTGCAAAGGGTGTTCTCGCACGAATGTTGCAAGTTCGTCGGCTCCGAAGACGCCGGTCGTGGCACCGATGGCTTGCACGCAACTGGCTCCCATCGCACTGCCGAGTTCGACGCATTGCGTCACTGATTTGCCATGCAGCAGTCCGAAGATGTACCCCGACACAAATGCATCGCCACTGCCGGTTCCGTCCACGAATTCGACCGGATGCGCGGGAACCTCAAAGCGGCCGGCGTCGGAGATCACGAGGCAGCCGTGAACGCCGCGCGTGATGATTACCGTGCGGACACCGGCGGCTCGGAAGGCTTCGGCCTGTCGCCACGGATCGGATTCACCGGTGATCAGTTTCCCTTCGTCTTCGTTCGGCATAAAGACGTCGGTCAACGCGAGGACTGGTCGCAATCGCGGCCAGTAATCACCGGGGCCAGGCACGACGACATCCAGTAGCGTCGGAATGACCTCCTCGCGAGCCGTTCGAAACAACCGCTCCACCGTTGCGGCCGGGGGATTCTCCGCCAACAAATAACCTCCCAAAAACAGCACCCGACAATTGCGAACCATTTCCGGTGTGACCTGACTGGCGTCGAAGTCGGCATTTGCCCCGATCACATGAATGAACCGGCGGTCCTCGCCTCGCACGTTGACGATCATCGTCTGCGATGTCTGACTCGTCGCCGATTCCGCCAGCAACCGGCAATCGACCCCGGCCGTTTCGAGCGAATCGCGCACATGCCGCCCAAAAACGTCTTGGCCAACGAGACCGACAACGCCGACCTTCACGCCCAGCCCAGCCATGTTCGTCGAAACGTTGGCAGCATTCCCGCCGATCGTCAGATCCAGTCGCGGTGCTAACACCAATTCACCCGCTTTTGGCAAATGGTCAATCGGCTGACAAACGTGGTCAGAAACAATGATGCCGAAGCAAAGAACGTCGAGCATGATGGATGTGGCGAGTTATTATTGGAAAGTGGCGATTCACACAAACCGGAGCAACCTAGCTCGCCACTCGTCACTTGTCACTCGCCACTGGTGGTACGTCTAAGAATAGGAGATTGAGCGAACGCTCTCTTGGCCGCAGCACTCGCTTGCCGCCGACTCGTCGTGCGGCCAGAATCGCTACGCTTTTCGGGCTTCGCGTTTCGGATTCCTTATCGAGGTGACTTCATGCCGTCTTGTGTATTGGCGTATTCGGGTGGGTTGGACACGTCTGTGATTCTGTGTTGGCTGCAAGAGCAAGGTTACGACTGCCATGCGGTGTACGTGGATCTGGGTCAGCCGTGCGAGGATCGGCAGGCGATTTTGCAGAAGGCGCAGAATTGCGGGGCCAAGTCGGCGCAGATTGTCGATGTGCAGGAAGAACTGTGCCGCGACTTTGCATTTCCGATCATGCAGTTTCAGGCGAAGTACGAAGGCTGGTACTTACTGGGAACGTCGATCGCTCGGCCGTTGATCGCGAAGGAGTGTGTCCGAATTTGTCGTGAGGTGGGGGCCGAAGCGTTCGCTCATGGAGCCACTGGCAAGGGAAACGATCAGTGCCGCTTCCAGCTCGCCGCCGAGGCACTCAACCCGGCGGTGCGGATCATCGCGCCGTGGCGAATCGAGAGCTATCGGGATGCGTTCCCCGGCCGCACGGCGATGATCGATTACTGTGCGAAGAAAAACATTCCGGTGAAGGCGTCCATTTCGAAGCCGTATTCGTCCGACGAAAATTGTCTGCACATCAGCTACGAGGCGGGCAAGCTCGAAGAGTTGACGACGAACGGCGTTGAACTGGTCGAGTTCGGCATGTGCGTCACACCGATGGCCGCTCCCGACAAGCCGGAGACGCTCACGATTCACTTCGAGTCAGGCGTGCCGGTGTCGCTCAACGGTCAGAAGAAGTCGGCGCTCGAAATGGTCAAAGAACTCAACACGATCGGCGGCCGGAACGGAGTTGGGATCATCGATATGGTCGAGAACCGTTTCGTCGGCATGAAGAGCAGGGGGGTCTACGAGGCTCCCGGCATGACGATCCTGTATCACGCGCACCGCGTCGTTGAGCAATTGACGATGGACCGCGACCTGATGCACGTCCGCGACCGGCTCGCCCCGGAAGTCGCCGAGATGGTGTACTACGGCTTCTGGTATCACGCGAAGATGGACGCGCTGTTGGCCTTCAATCAAAACGCTCAACGCCACGTCACCGGCGACGTTACGTTGAAGCTCTACAAAGGGAACATCATCACCGCCTCACGCAGCAGCCCGAACAGCTTGTACGACGAGGGGATCGCCACAATGGAAGCGGGCGGCAGCTACAACCAAACGGATGCCGAAGGGTTCCTAAGGATTCAGGGCCTACCGGGGCGAGTGCAAGGCCGGACAACGCCGCGAGCGTATTGATGGCTGGTTGAAGTAATCCGAGAGACCGATGTCTGACGCCAACGTTTTGTGTTCGCCGCTAATCGAACGCGCCTTCCGCATCGCGGCCAAGGCGCATCGGCATCATCACCGCAAGGGGAGCGATCTGCCGTACATCACACACCCAGCTCACGCGGCGATGATCTTGCTCCGAGCCGGCATCCACGACGACGAAATTCTCGCCGCCGCGCTGCTGCACGATGTTGTCGAAGATACGGATCACACGCTCGAAGCGCTGGCCGCCGAATTCCCGCCCAAGGTCGTGCAACTCGTCGCCGCGCTGACCGAACGCAAGCTCGACCATGATGGCCGACACCGGTCTTGGCAAGAACGCAAAGACGAACATCTGCGTCATATCGCCACCGAACCGTGGGAAGCCCGGGCAATCGTGCTCGCCGACAAACTGCATAATCTTGGCTCAATGCTCGTGGATCTCGACAACGGCGAAGACATTTGGTCGCGTTTCAATGCTCCACCGGAAAAAATTCTCTGGTATCACCAAGCCGTGATTGCCGCTGCCTCTCAGGAAGATCTCCGCCTCGCGGAATTGGCCGATCAGTGCCGAACCTGTGTAGCTCGACTGGCCAGCTTGACCGCGTGCGATCTCTGAGCTGAGACGGTGCTCGCAGACTTTGCCGAACGTAAGAACTTCGTAACCAAGTCGCGTGTTGATCATCCCGTCGGCAGTGTTGCCGTCAGTTATCGTCCAAATTGCACAACCCAGCTCAGGGAGTCTTGGTGCCAAGCCGGGTGCGGAGTTCCGCGCGAAGCTGCTCGACGGTCTTCGCCTGCGCCGGATCGTTGGCGAGGTTCTTCAACTCGCCGGGATCGGAGTCGTGGTCGTAAAGCTCAGTCCCCTTCTCGCCGCCGTTCCATTCGGTGAAGCGGTAGCGTTCGGTACGCATCGAGCGGCCGACGATGCTCGGCTTCGTCGTCGGAGCATTCGTCATCGTCGGCGTGCCGCGAGTGACCTGTGTCAGCGCCGGCTTGTCCCACGTCGCCTGCGGGTTGTCGAGCAACGGCTTGAGACTCTTCCCGTCGAGGTTGCTCGGCGCGGTCAGCCCGCACAGGTCGGCGAGCGTCGGATGCAGATCGACTAGCTCGACGGTGCGACGGCAGGTCTGCCCCGCGTTCTTGCTGCCGGGGACGGAGATCAGCAACGGCACTCGCGCGGAGTTCTCGAACAGCGACATCTTCTGCCACAGGCCGTGCTCGTAGAGGTGATAGCCGTGGTCGCTGAAGAACACGACGATCGTCTTGTCCGTCAGCTTCAGCCGGTCGAGTCCATCGAGCAACTGGCCGACTTGCGCGTCCATGAAGCTGGTCGATGCGTGATATGCCTGGATCGCCTGCTTGCGGAGATCGTCGGAGATGTTTTCCTGCTCCTTCTTCGACGACAGGAACGCCGGCTCCGGAACCCCCTCTTTGTAGTTTGCGGCCAGCACCGGCAGCTTGATCTTGTCGAGCGGGTACATCTCGAACCATTTCTTCGGCGCGACATACGGGGTGTGTGGCCGGAAGAATCCGCAGGCGATGAAGAACGGTTTCTCGCGATGCTGTTCCATCAGCTTGATCGCGGCGGTCGCCGACAGAGCGTCGGTTTGTTCGGCGTCTTCGCCGTCGGCCGCCAGCCAACTGAGCGTCCCGCCGAACCGCGCCGGCCCCTCGGCCTTGGGGTTGAGCGTGAAGATGAGTTCTTCGTCGTCTTTGTCGCGGCCGCGCGGGTTGATCCGCTCTTGCCACGACGGCGGATCGTCCAGCCCGTCGGTCCCGATCTGAGCCGGCACGCCGTAGTGATACAGCTTG
>JANMIF010000318.1:0-93056 GCA_031375695.1 Planctomyces sp. | reverse complement strand
CATCCACCATCACCCGAATCCGCAAATCACCCGTCAATGCCGCCGCCATCGTCTTCCTCCTCCTTGAGTCCGAACAACTCAGGAAGAGTACAGCAACCTCGCCGAAGCCCTGAAGACCAATCACGAAAATGCTCTAGAGGCCCAATCCGACTCATTGGACGCGACCGCGATTCTGATCGAAATTCCGAAAGTGGTGCTGTTCGCCGAACTCGGCAAGCTCGGCCGCGTGGCTCGTGACGCACTGCCACGACTAACAAAAGAGCGCGACTCGGTTATCAAAGAAGTCTCTGCCGCTGCGAAGAAGGCGATCCAATTGATTGAATCGGGGCCGTCGCCGGACAAACCGCAGCCTGCCAACCCGTAAGACTCGGGGTTGCAATCGAGAGCAAATTCGGCTGACTTGCCGAAGTAACTTGGTCCGACGCTCAAGTACGATTCTCACGCAACTGTTGAACGCGTTGAGCGATCGGGCGGCGATCGGGGTCGGGTGTGCGAATTTCAGATTCTGCCGTTCACGACTCGACAACGATCAATTCGCGGCTGAACTTCGACAGCAATTCGCAGCCGGTGTTCGTGACGAGTACGTTGTCGATCAGTCGCGCTCCGAGTTGCTCTTCCGCAATAAATACCGGCGGCTCGACGGTGACGACCATGCCAGCCTGAAGCGTGTAGGTGCTGCCGCCAAATAGATGAATTGGCTCGGCCCACGTTGGTGGCGAACCGGGGGCAAGGCCGTATCCCGACAAGTGGACTCGCGCGTGATCGAGTCCCGCGTCCGCGATCACTCGCTTCGCGGCTTCGTGCGGCACGACGGCCGGGACTCCCGCACAGATTTCGGCGATACAGGCATCGGCCGCGCGGCGCACGAGGTCTTGCAGTTCTTGCTGACGCGGCGTCGGATCACCCAGACAGAAGTTGCGGCCGATTGTCGAGGTGTAACGTTTGAAAGTTGCTCCGTATTCGACATTGCCGAAATCGCCGCGGCGCAACCGACGGTCGGTCGGTGCTCCGTGACTGAAACAGGATCGCTTGCCCGACACGAGATTGATTGGGCTGGCCGGCAAGCCGCTGCCGGATGTCAGCAGCGCGTGATACACCTCGCCCGCGATCTCCAATTCGCTACGGCCTTCAGCCAATGAGTTGGTAAACCTAACCATCGCGATGTCGGCGATGCGTGCGGCTTCGCGGATGTAGCCCAACTCAGTCGGCGACTTCACCAGCGAGAGGTCGTGAATCAAGTTCGCCGCTTCGGCCACCAGCGAGTTGCCGAACAATTGTTTGATTCGGACGTAATGATGCGGATGCAGATAGTAGCCCGGCACTTCTATGCCAATCCGCGACCCCGTCACCCCCAACGAGTCAGTGATCCGAGCGAGCGCCGCAATTGGGTCTTCCGGTTCGCCGCCACCCCAGGTGTGAAGATCATCGACGAGCGCATCGGCCAGGAACTCCGCCCGCTCGCCGTCTCTCGTCAAAATACAGATTGGCCCGGGTTTGGCCGAGATCAACAGACATTGAAACTCTTGATAACTCTTTGCGTCGGAACCGGTCAGCCAGCGGGTCGATACGGGATGAAAGGCGACGAACCAATCCAGCCCTGCCACGCCGATCGCCTCTCGCACGCGTGCTCGGCGATCGGCGAATTCCTCAGCGGTGAAATCGTGTTTGGACATGGCTCAGCACACTAACCGATTCCGAAGAATTGGACAGTCTGCCGCGTCGCTGATACTCTCGCCGCCCGCATTGAGTTCCCGACGAGATTAAAACAGGCCGCACATGTCGCACGCTCACGATTGGCAAACTTTGGCCGCGCTGTATCGCGCGATGCAGGTCATTCGGCAGACCGAGGAAGAATTGGCGCGGTGTCACCAGCGCGGCCTGATTCAAGGGGCCTGCCACACATATGTTGGGGAAGAGGCGATCGCGTCGGGCGTGTGTGCGCATTTGACGAAGGCCGATGTGGTCTTCAGTACGCATCGCGGACACGGACACGCGCTGGCGAAAGGAGCACCGCCGCGCGAATTGATGGCCGAGTTATTCGGTCGCGAAACCGGGTTGTCGCGCGGTCGTGGCGGGAGCATGCACTTGTTCTCGCCAGAGATCGGCATGATGGGAACCAGTGGCATCGTCGGCCCGTGCATCTTGCAGGCGTGCGGCGGCGGATACAGCTTCAAGTTGCGAAAGCTGCCGCATGTGGCGATCGCTTTCTTCGGGGACGGGGCCGTCAACAACGGCGCGTTTCATGAAGGCTTGAACATGGCCAGCATCTGGAAGCTGCCGGTACTGTTTGTCTGCGAGAACAACCAATTCGCGACCGAAGTGCCGGCCGCGTATGCCAGTGGCAATCCGAGTGTTGCCAGTCGCGGCACGGCTTACGGGCTGCCTGGCATAGAACTCGATGGCAATGACGTGCTAGAGATTCATCGTGTCGCCGGTGAAGCGATCGCGAAGGCTCGTGCTGGCGGCGGGCCGACGCTGATCGAATGTAAGACGTATCGCACGCGAGCTCATGCCGAAGGAATGGGAGATTTCACTTATCGAACTCGCGAAGAGGTAGAGGAGTGGAAATCTCGATGCCCGATCGCGCGGCTGCGTGATTACGCGACTCGCGAGTTGGGGATCGCGGCCAGTGAGTTTGAGGCGATCGACGCGGAGATACGGAGCGCGGTTCAGGAAGGTCGCGCGTTCGCCGAAGAAAGTCCCTGGCCGATCCCCAGCAAGGCCACGCGATTCGTGTATTCGGAGTTGACTGAATCGCCTGCGACAACGGATTCAAAACACTCGGACGACGTGCCAGAGTCCGCTCAGCGGCACATCACGTTCACACAGGCGACTCACGAAGTGTTGGCGGCCGAGATGGCTCGGAACCCGGACATCTTTGTGATGGGTGAAGGGATCGGGAAACGAGGCGGCAACTTCAACACAACGGCCGGGCTGTACGAAAAATTCGGCCCGGAGCGATTGTGTGATACGCCAATTTGCGAGCGTGGCTTTGTTGGTCTCGCGTGCGGCGCGGCGATGACCGGAACGAGGCCGGTCATCGATTTCATGTTTGCCGACTTCGTGATGGATTCGGTCGGCGAGACGATCAATCAGATCGCGAAGATGCAGTACATGTCGAGCGGCCGGTTGAAGATGCCGGTGTTGCTGCGCGGTTGCATCGGGATCGGACATTCGGCGGCGACGCATCATTCGGGGAGTTACTTCGCGATGTACGCCTCGGTCCCTGGCCTGCGCGTGGTCGTGCCGTCACGAGCGGCCGATGCCAAAGGACTGCTGGCGAGAGCACTTCGTTGCCACGACCCGGTTCTGTTTTTGGAACATCGCGAAGTGCTGTCGATCAAAGGCCCGGTTCCGGAAGGAGACTACGAGATCGAGTTCGGCCAAGCGGCGATCGTTCGTGAAGGCCGACATGTGACGGTCGTCGCGTTGTGTTTGATGGTGCATCACACGCTCGCCGTCTGCGACGAATTGGCTCGCGAAGGCATCGAAGTCGAACTGATCGACCCGCGCACAATCTCGCCGCTCGACACCGACACGATCTTGCAGTCGGTTCACAAAACGGGCCGGTTACTGATCGTGGATGAATGCCCGGAGCCTTGCGGGATCGGAGCGGAAATCGCCGCGCGCATCACTGCTGCTGGTTTCGACGATCTGGATGCACCGATCCACCGATTGAACGGAGCTTTCTGCCCGACGCCATACAGCCCGCCGTTGGAACAGGCAGTCGTCCCGAAGCCAGCCGATATCGCGGCAGCCGTGCGGTCGTTGATGGCGGAATGAGCCGCATCGGACAATTAATAACCGGAAGCTTGATCGAGGGCGAAAGCTTCGCGAGACGTTTATTCCGAGTTTCATGAAGCGCTCGACCTCGCTTGCGTGTCGTGTTGTTGTGCCGACAGAATCGACCAATCACAGCACCGCTTCGATGATGTTGCCTCGGCTGATCGGGAAGGGGCGGCCTTCGGTGTCGTGCATTTCGGTGTCGGGGGAATAGCCGAGGCAGTGATACACGGTCGCCAGCAAGTCGGCCGGGGTGACTCGGCCATCGACTGGGAACGCCGCTTGTTTATCCGATGATCCGAAGACCGTGCCGCCGCGAATGCCGCCGCCGGCGAGAGCGACCGAAAAGCAATTGCCCCAGTGATCGCGGCCAGCGTTGCCGTTGATCTTCGGCGTGTGGCCGAATTCTCCCAGCCACACGACCAGCGTCTCGTCGAGCAACCCGCGTTCGGCCAAATCCTCAAGCAGTGCCGAATAGCATTGATCCATGATCGGCATCAGGAACGATTCCAGCGCCTTCGCGTGAGTCGCATGCGTGTCCCAACCACCTTGATTTGGTTGGTCTTTGATCCGCGTCCAATTGATCCGCACGATCGAGACTCCCGATTCCACCAGGCGTCGTGCGAGCAACACACTTTGCGCATATCGCGATCGGCCGTATCGGTCTCGCACGGAATCCGGCTCGCTGGCCAGATCGAACGCGCGCCGCGCGGCCGAGGCGCTCAGCAGTCCGATCGCTTGGTGCGCGTCATCCGAAAACTGCCGCGCGCCGCCGCTGTCCAAGACGCCATTCAAATGCTGATTGACTTGGTCGAGCAGCGACCTCCTCGCGTCAAATCGCAGCGAACTGATCTCATCCGGAAACGACAAGTCCGGGACTCGGAACTGCGGCGACGACGGATCGGTATGAATCAGCCACGGGTCGAACTTTCGGCCAAGGAACCCGCCGTCTTGCCCCGGCCAAGGGAAATTGCCGTCGTTCCAAATGTGTTCCGGCAGCACGAGCGAAGCCGGCAGTCCGTTTCGCGATGGTCGCAACGTTTTCACTATGCTGTCCGCACACGGCCACAAGTTGGGAGCTTTTGCCGTCACGCTCTCGGCATTCAGCGGCACATGCGGCACGCCGGTCAGCATTTGATAGCCGCTCGAAGAATGCGAGTTGTCGCCGGTTGCGACCGCTCGCAGCACGGCGATCTTGTCCGTGAGCTGCGCGGTCCGAGGCATCAGTTCGCCGACAAACAAACCAGGTGTCTTCGACGCGATCGGACCAAACGATCCCCGAACCTCCGCCGGGGCATCTGGTTTTCCGTCCCAAGTTTCATGCTGAGGAGCGCCGCCAGTCAGCCAGAACAGAATGACTGACTTCGCCTTGCCGAACGAACCCGCCGAGCCGCTTGACGTGGTTTTTGCCGTAGTCAGATTTGCCGCGCGGACTGCGTTCCGTGTCGTCAGCAAATGCGACAGCGACAAACTCCCGGCCCCCAAACTCCCGACACGAACCCACTCACGCCGGTTGAGCCGGTCACACAGCGAAAGCCCTTGATCGAGAATCGAAAACATGTCGGCGGCCTCGGTTGTTTTTCCGATGCAAAGGATATCGGTCCGATCGGGCGAGACTCCAGCGTGAATTGGCAAAGGCCTGGCACACGAACCCGACAGGTCAGTGAAGGTGAGCGTTTCACGATGCTTGGTATTCAAAGTCTTGTGAAGCGCATGCCTTCGTTCGCACCTCGGGTTAGTGAAGAATTCTGGAAAAAACGCCGATTGACCCAATTGAAGGAACCGGCCTACAGTTTTACTCCTTCCCAACGGTTCAATCGAACCACGAGTTTGCGAACTCACCCCATCGCCTGCCACGAATCGCACAGATCATGAGCGACGCTATTCTTTCATTGCGCGAGGTTCCCAAAGACCAAGTGGTCGAGTATCTCGGTCGCCGAGGCATGACGGCCGATATCGTCGAATGGAAGTACTTCGATCCGGCGTTCAACGACGGGCGTGAACGAGGCTATGTCTGGACTCGCGATGAACACATTGAAGGGTTCATCGGTTTGATTCCGTGGAACGTGCGACGCGGCAATGAGCGGCTCGACATGGTCTGGGGTTGCGACTGGTCGGTCGCCGATCCGAACACCAGCAACGGCATGGGGATGGTCCTGGCGACTCACGCGATGTCACTTCATCGGCCGTGGATGTCGCTGGGCGGGAGTGCGAAAGCTCGCACGATCATGCCACACCTGTCGAATCATGTAGTCGATGACGCGGGACTCGTCTTCTGGCAACCGCTGCGACTCGGAGCCGCATTGAAGAAGCTCGGCGAACGCAGTCGCTTGGCGAATTGGTTGGCGAGTACGCGATTGCGTTCCGTTCCGATCCGCTGGGTTTCGGGCCGAGCGATTCACCGGCCGACCGTGATTACCGAACAGGGACTCGCTCCGGGCTTGGCCGATCTGATCGAACACGAACATCACGAAACATGGCATCCACATCATCGGTTCGATGCTTTGCAGTGGTCGATGGGTCGCTGTCCGACGATCTCCGTGCGGACTTGTTACGTTCCCGGCCTCAGCGGCTTTGATGCTGCCGCCGTATTTTGGCGAAGCGTCGAAGCGGCCGACTTCTGGAAGGTCGCTCTTTGGGCCGCGCCGCTGCGAACGAGTTTAATCGCCGACTTGTTGGCCGAAGTTCAATCGCAAGTTTACGCCGCAGGAGGCTTGGCCATTTCGACACTCGCTTCGCATCTTCAAACCGACCTGATCGAACAACTGCAAGCCGCCGGCTATTGGCGACAACCGCGACCGCTTCCGCTGTATCTGCTCGAACAACGCAAACAGCCGCTCCCCTTCGGTGACATGACCGGTCTGAGCTACGTCTGCACGGATTTGGCGTATCGATTCTGAGCCAAGATCACTCACCTTTGGCGAACGTGAAAATCTGACCGAACGGCGTCGTGAAATAGACCTCGCCTGCTTCGTCTTCGCCGTAGGTCATGATCGGCAGATTATCCCCTTGTAGGATGTAATTGGCGGTGACTTTCTTGGCTTTGTCGTCGTACTTCAAAGCCCACAACTTGCCACTAACGAAATCGCCGTAGAGGTAGCAGCCGGCCAACTCCGGCAGCTTCTTGCCGCGATAGACGACTCCGCCGGTGATCGACTTGCCGATTGAGTGGTGGTATTCCCAGACCGGTTCGATCAGTTCCGGAAGAGCGTCGGAGCCGTCTTTGAATTTGTGCATCCCTTCGCGCAAGTTCCAACCGTAATTGCCGCCTTTGGTGATGATGTTGATCTCTTCCCAGAAGTCTTGTCCGACGTCGGCCTGCCACAGCGTTCCGTTGGCACGATCGAAGCTCATGCGCCAGGTATTGCGAATGCCGAGCGCATAGATTTCTGGCGCGTGATCGGCTTTGCCGGCGAACGGGTTGTCCTTCGGGATCGCGTACTTCTTTCCCGCCTCTTTGTGATCAACGTCGATTCGCAGAATTTTCCCGAGCACCGTGTTGACGTTTTGTCCGTTCTTATGCGGATCGTTGCCGGCCCCGCCGTCGCCGAGGCCAATGTAGAGAAAACCGTCCGGGCCAAATGCAATCGTGCCGCCGTTGTGGTTCCAGTACGGCTGCGGGATGCGCAGAATTTGCTCTTCACTGGCCGGGTCGGCTTGGTTCGGATTGGACTTTGAAACTCGGAACCGCGAGATCACCGAGATGTGCGGCACTTCGGTGTAATACACGAAGAATTCGCCATTCGTTTTGAACTTCGGGTGAAACGCGAGGCCAAGGACTCCTTCTTCAAACTCTTTGTCTTGGTAGATCGTTTTCTTTTCCCAATCTAAGAAAACGTCGGTTTCTTCGACGTCAGCCTGATTCGGAAAGACATGAATCTTCCCTTTTTGTGAAGCGACAAAGAGGCGATTCGTACCATCACCGGCATGAGTCAGTAGCACAGGCCGGAAAATTTTCAGTTCGGGAAAGGCACGCGTGGCTTTGATCGCCAGAGGCGTGTCCGGCATCGGCTGCGGACGTTCGTCAGCACGAATCGAATTCAAGACCAAGAACGAACACGCGGCGAAAACGCCGATCAAACATCGCTGGCCAAGCATGGTGTCTCCATCTCCAAGACAAGTTTCAGAAACCACGTTCGCGAACCGCGACCAAGCGGTTCCGCGAAGTGGGCGGGAGTTTCGAGACTTAGGGCGAAATTTTCCAGGAAGGCTGGCGCTTTGCTTTTGGACTTAATGCCGATGGAATGGACGAAGCCGGTGAGCCGGTCGTTCTGATGCCGGTCGCGTGAGCTGGCAAATCCAAACGAATCTTGATGAGCGGCTCGGCCCATGAAACCAACTCTGTTACTGCGACTGTGGGTGATGGTATTTCTGCACTACTTCGTGTGGGGTGCGTGGTATGCGACGATGGGAACGTACCTTACCAAGACGCTGGGATTTGGCGGCGAGCAGGTGGGTTTAGCGTATGGCTCGACGGCGGTGGGGGCGTTGGTGTCGCCGTTTATTGTAGGGATTGTGGCGGATCGCTTTTTCGCGACGCAGCGGATTCTGGCGTTTCTTCATCTGGTCGGAGCCGCGTTGCTGTATCTCGTCTCCACACTCAAGGGCTTTGGGCAGTTTTATCCGGCGTTGCTGGCGTACACGGTGACGTACATGGCGGGGCATGGGCTGACCAACACGCTGACGTTGCATCACTCGAAGAATCCGGCGCGGGAGTTTCCGCTGGTGATGGTGATGGCGAGCGTCGGCTGGATCGCGGCGGGGCTGGTGGTGAGTTGGCTCAAGCTGGAGGACTCGGCGGGAATGTTTCGGCTGGCGGCCGGCGCGGCGGGAGTGATGGGGTTGTATTCGCTGACGCTGCCGCACACGCCGCCAAAGGGAGCGAACGCACCGATGTCGCTCGGCACGCTGTTGGGCTTCGACGCGCTGCGGCTGCTGCGCGATCGCTCGTTCGCCACGTTCATGGTCTGCTCGTTCCTGATCTGCGTGCCGCTCAGTTTCTATTTCAGTTGGATGAATGTCTTCATGAACGAACTGAAGATCGAGAATTCCGCGGCGAAGATGACGCTCGGCCAAGTTTCGGACGTCGTGTTTCTGCTTCTGTTGCCAGTGCTGCTGCCACGGTTGGGAGTGAAGGGAATCCTGCTGGTGGGGATCGTGGCCTGGGCCGTGCGGTTCGGGCTGTTCGCCGCCTTCGTCGGGAACAATGACGCGTTGTGGATGTTGTTCCTGGGGATCTGCGTGCATGGCATGTGCTACGACTTCATCTTCGTGATGGGCCGCATGTACGTGGACAAGCACGCGGGCGAAGACATCCGCGCCGCCGCACAAGGTTTGCACGGAGTCGTCACGCTCGGCGCGGGAATGTTCGTCGGCTCGTGGTTGTCGGGCTTCGTCGGCCAGCTTTACACACGCGGTGAGACCCACCTATGGCAGGAAATCTGGCTGATTCCGGCCGTGATGTCGGCCGTGATGGTGGTGGTGTTCGCTCTGCTGTTTAATGAGAAAACCACTTCGTCGTCACCACGCTCGTGAGCGCTGATTGATTTCATTGCCTCGGCGGTTCACGGTTCTTGCACCGCACCGTCGCATGGAGCTCGATTTCAAAAATCTCCACAAGCCGCTCTTGAAATTCGCTGCCAACTGTTTTACTGTTCTACCACGATAGAACACTCTGGGGCGCGACCATGCTCTTTTCGATCAACCCTTCTGACAGCTTGGCGATCTACGATCAGATCGTGCGTCAGGTGAAATTCTCAATCGCCAGCGGGGCGATACTGCCAGGCGAATGGGTGCCGTCGGTCCGCGAACTATCGCGGGAAATCGCCGTGAACCCGAATACCGTGGTCCGCGCCTATCGCGATCTGACCGATGCCGGATTGCTGGAAGCGGTTCGCGGCACGGGCCTGCAAGTCGCGACGTCCGCCCCGCAGCATTGTCGCCAAGAACGCCGAGAGTTGATTCGCGATCGAATCCGCATGACCCTCGAAGAAGCCAAACTCAGTCAACTGACCCCCGACGAAATCCGTACGCTGTTCGAGAAGGAACTGGCGGCCCTCGAATCCGGTAGCAAAGCGACCAAACGAGGCAAATGACTCTGACTATTCTTCTCAAATCTGAAATCTCTGCAATCGCAAAGGACACCCCATGACCGCAGTCTTTGGCTGGGACCGAGTCTCCAAGTTGTACGGCAAGTATCCGGCGCTGGATCGTTTCAATCTGGAAGCCGAATCGGGTTCGGTCGTGGCGTTGTTGGGCGACAACGGGGCCGGTAAGACAACCGCGATCCGCATCTTGCTGGGACTGATCGAGCCGACGGGAGGACGGTCGCACGTCCTCGGACTCGATAGCCAGCTTCATGGGCAAGTGATTCGGCAACAAGTCGGTTACGTTCCCGATCGTCCAACTTTGTACGACTGGATGTCGATCGACGAGATTGGCTGGTTCACCTCCGGGTTTTATGCGCCGGGGTTTTATCAACGTTATTGCGAGCTGATCCGACAGTTCGGCTTGCCAGTCGATCGTAAACTCAAGCATCTTTCAAAAGGGATGAAGTCGAAGGTCGCGCTGGCACTGGGCTTGGGGCATGATCCTAAATTGTTGGTGCTCGACGAACCGACCTCTGGCCTGGACCCGGTCGTGCGTCGCGAGTTTTTGGAAAGCATGGTCGATGTCGCCGCCAGTGGCCGGACCGTGTTGATCTCCAGCCACCAGATCGCCGAGATTGAACGGATTGCCGACGTGATCGTGATCCTGCGGCAAGGCCAAACGCTGCTAATCGACCGGCTCGACCGGCTGAAATCAGAAGTTCGGGAGATCACGCTGACAGTCACGAACGGCGAGCTGACGTTACCGACACTCCCCGGCCAACTGATCAGCCATCACCACCGCGACCGCCAATGGCGACTGTTGCTGCGAGCCACCGACGAATCGCACTTTGCCGCGCTTCGCGAGGCTGGCGAAATCGCCGATTTCGAATGCCGCACACCGAGCCTGGAAGACATCTTTGTGGGCTATTTGAAAGGTTCGCCGACTGATACCGATCAAAAACGCATTCAACGCGGACCAGTTGAGTCCAACCAACAAAAAGGAGACGACGAATACACCCCGCAAAACATTCGTCGTCTCCCTTGATTCGTTGGACTCCTTCCACGCACGTTTGTTGTGTATCGCATGTTTTGAGGTTTGCCGATGTCCGTCGCCACTCCGATCTCGATTGTGTCACAAGGATTTCCGGTCACGTTCGCGCGACGTTGGTTCGCGGTATTTGTGCGGATGCTGTGGAAAGAGTTTCGCGTCGTTCTGCCGTTTTTGTTGGTCGTAGCGGCGACGATGGCCGGGTTGGCGGCGATTGTCGTTTGGGCGATGCGTAATCAACTGCACGACGCTTGGGGAGCCTTGTATTTGATCGTTGTTTTGTTTCCGCTGTTGTTCGCATTGGGCTGCGGCGGGATGTCGTATGCCGGGGAATGCGAAGACGGAACATGGGACTGGTTGCGGCGGATCGCGGCTCCGCCGAGTGCCGTGTGTGCGGCGAAGATTGTAGTCGGGTTACTGTGTGCCCTGATTTTGGCGATCGTGGCGTGGTTGGCTTTGGCGCAGTTTGCGTGGCTGCCTCAGTTGGAACGGAGCGCGGTGGACGCCAGTTACCGGCGGCTGATTGTGCTGTTGATCGGAGTCTCGACAACACTGTTGTTGAGTCAGATCGTTTCCAGCTTGATCAAGAATGTCTTCGTGGCCTTGATTGTATCGGGAGTCATGTTGGCTCCGATGTTGACGATCGGGCTGGCCCTGGGAACGGATCACACCGGCGGCGTGTTCGGCACGAAATTCAACGAAGCGAATTTCGCCCCAGTGTGGATTGGCTGGATCGTGGCCTTACTGGGCTTGATCACTTGCGAGTTTTCGCTTGCCGACTGTTGGCTGAAAGATGTCGCGCCGTGGCGCGGCGGATTGATTAGCCTGTTCGTGAATCCGATCGACCGGCAGCGACTGATGCTCTCGGCTTGGGGTTATCGCCAGGAACCGCTGGCTCATTTGATGTCGCGAGAATGGAGTCTGGCTCGGCCGTGGTTGTGGGCCTTGGGGCTGCTTCCGGGAATCGCGATTGTTAGCTGGGGGCTGCGATCGGCTCAGAGAGGCTATCCCCGCGGACGTGTGTCGGAGGGGCTGTGGTCGGTCGTGACACTGCCGCTTGGTAGTGTCACGGTGATCCTACTGACGCTCGTGCCTACGCTGATGGGGGTTTGGGCATATCAGCCCGATCAGCGCGATCAGCGATTCCGATTTCTCGCGGATCGCGGGATTTCACCAACGCTGATTTGGTTGAGCAAGCATCTGATTAGGCTCCCGATGTTGCTGCTGATTTCGTTCGCCACATGGTCGATCACGGTCATGACGATTGCGTTCGTGAGCTCGGGGAACGACATGCTGTTCCTCTTCTCGATGTTTGGAGCCGGATTGCTGTTTAGCCTTATGAGCTACGCTGCCGGACAACTGATCGGACAATTGATCCGCAGCCCGATCACCTCGTCATTCCTGGCGGCGGTGTTCGCACTGCTGTTGGCCTTGTGGACGCATGGCCTGCGGCTGCTTGATGTGTCGTTTGTGTTCGATCTGATCCCGGTCGCGATCCTGTTCGCCGCCAGTTGGCTGCGCTCACCCGATTGGCTGCTGGAGCGAACCAGTTGGCGTGCGCGCCTGCAACTCGGCGCCAGCTTGATCATCCCGTTCGCGCTTCTTTACGGAGCGGTCGGCTGGTATCGAACGAGTGGCCTGCCGCGTGTGGCACGCAAACCGCCAACGGTCGCCGAGATGCAACCTTGGCATGCACGGAAATCCGAGGCCGAAAGTGAACTGGAGCGGAGCCTGAAGAAACTCGACGAAACCTATTGGGACGAGTTCGCCGCGATGAAAACGGAATTGAAATCTGGCGGCGGCGCACTGGGGCGTGTGCCCGGGTTTGGTCAATCACCCGCACTAGAGTTGAGCTCGCTGTGCGGGGAGGGTGAGGGTCGTGGGCGTACCGCAAAGATCGCGGCGCATCTGAGAGAATTGGCGGTTCATCCGCACTCGCAGGTGACTGTGTACTTTCGCGACGTCTATCGCCGACATTATGAGAAGACCCGTCAACAAGGTCAGGCCCTCAGCCTCGTGATCTGGAAGCCCGATCACTCGCGATTGCGCGGCGATCAGCGATTTCAGATTCCGGTTGAGCTGCTGGAACTCCAGGCTCAGGACTTGCTTGAACAAGGTGCGCCGGACGAGTCGCTATCACTTCTCTGGGCTGCGGAACGCGTCAGAGATCACCGTTGGTACGGCGGCAATGCCATGTCGGTTCAAAAATTCTTGGTCACAGCGGCTCAGTGCAAGAAGTCCGACTTGCTTCGCCAGTTCATCCGTGAGTCGAACGAAATGCTGGAGACCTTGGACGCCTCGAAGAAGGAATTGCTATGGACGTGGGCACACGCCAGCGACGCGTCGGACGACGCACGACTGCTCGCTGGGTACGGTCACGAGACGATTCGCAATTGGCTGGTTCCCACAACACCCGCATCGCAGGTCTTGATGCGTCTGTTTCCTTGGGAACTGTCGGTGGTGCGGCGCGAAGTAAGCGTCTATCTCGCACGAGAACTCGCGGTGGCCGAAGCCATCGACGACGTGATTCACGATCGCGCGGCAAATCGCATCGGATGGCAGGTCAATTCTTGGCCCAATAACCCAAACACGACGGGGCGATTCCTACCTGCGAACTCAGAGCTTGAACGTCCAATTCGACCGACAGGGCTGTTGTCGGCGATACCGGATGAGGAAGCACAACGACAGCTCTTCTCGCCACAGCTCCGCAGCGACCCACTTTCCAGTGAGCTGGAACGTCGGCAGTTCGTGTTGCTGTTGGCGTTGATCGCCTGGCATCATGATCATGGCGAGTTGCCGGAATCGCTGGACCAGTTGGTGGGACCATACTTCGACAAGCTGCCGCTCGATCCGCTGACGGCGAAACCGTTCGTGTATCAGAGGTTCCCAACGCCGAGCGTGCTGCCACCGTGTGTGCTGGAAAAACGAGTGCCGCAACTGCGAGTCCGATCGCTGGATGACACTCACGATCTGTGGCTCGAACTTCGGATTGAGTACACGCCACATCGGTTGCCAGACAAACTGTTCGCAAAAATCGAGGCGGAGAAATAATTCGGGATGACGGAATCATTTTTGCGGACGAAACTGATTTAACGCTCTTTAGGCTCGCTTGTATTGTTGTTGGAATAGCCTCTGTGGACGAAGACTCATGAAATTTCCCAAAGTCTGCTTTCAGATTGCCGGGGTTTATGGAATCGTTGCACTGCTGCCGCAGTATTTTCTGGAGGCGAAGAACAGTCGGGACTTTCCGCCGGAGATCACTCATCCAGAGTACTACTACGGATTCGTGGGAGTCGCTTTGGCGTGGCAGGTGGCGTTCTTCATCATTGCCAAGGATCCGGTTCGGTATCGGGCGATGATGATTCCCGCGATCATCGAGAAGGGGAGTTTCGGAATCGCGGCGGTGGTCTTGTTCTCGCTCAATCGATTGAATCCGCTGATGCTGTCGGCAGGGGTCTTCGACCTGATTGTCGGAGCACTTTTCGTGGTTGCGTATTTGCGAACACCAACATCTTGAGCAACTCATTGGTATTCGGATAGCGGTCGCTGGGAGATTTGCCAAGGCAGCGATGACAAACCGCCGCAATCTCCGGCGACACATCGGGTCGCAAAGCCGAGAGATTCGGTACCTCATTCCGCGACGTGATCTCGGCAAGGACTTTGCCGACGAGAGTACAGCTGACAGGCGGCCTTCCCGTCAGCAGAAAAAAGAGAACGGCTCCCAAACTGTAAATGTCTGTGTGCAGACCGACTTCGCCCCAAGCGACATCGATTTGTTCCGGGGCCATGAAGGCTGGCGTCCCCGCGATGCCGGACACTTGGCGCTCATGCTCCGAATCTCTGCCCGCTGTGTGATCGTCCCGAGGTGTTTACAAGTCGGTCTGTCATCGCTGGTCGCCGACGAGTTCCGTGTCACCGAGACCGATGACGAGATCAAAATCGAAACGCCGCAACTCGAAGCGGTCTTTCGGAAGAAGGGCTATGTGACTGGCGTCAAAGCCGCGTCGTTTCTCGACAAACAAGCCGGGTTCCGCGATGTCGGATACTGCCTCGACATTGTTGATTGGATCATGGAGCCGGGCAGCGATGAGGCGTATCGCAACCAGCTCGACAAGGAATTGATCTACCAGTTTGGCAATCCCTATCACGGCAAGTCGCCGAAGCGGTCGATTGAAGGTCCGCAACTCTGCACGCAGGCTAAAGAACTGTCACCGCGTGTGATTCGCGGCAAGGACTTTCTCGCCGTGACGATGGACTTCAAATATCGCACCGCCGCGCCGGGAAAGAAGACCGGCTCAGTTTGGCAACAGACGCTCGTCTTTCCTGCCGGCAAGCGGTACTTCGTGTCCAGCGACAAGATCACCGCCATGGGTTGTTGCGCAAAGAATCCAAGGCCGAGCTGCGCGGCGACACTGTGCGTATTCCGCGAGGAAATCCGTCAGACATTCTGGAAATGTTTCAGGAAATTCCCGAAGTCGTTTCCAAAGCACCACGAAGCCGAGCGCCGCATCGCGTCTTGGGTTGTGACGCGATGCGGCGGCGGTGTAGGGGACGGCGTGATCAGCTTAGTTCCAGGCTTATTGCACCAGCACGGTGACCTCGCCGTTCTGGTAGTTGATGAGCGGCAGGTCGAATGGGTCGTAGAACCAAAACTCCAAGTTGAGTGCGCCCAGGTCGCCGTTGAGGACGTCGTAGAAGCCGTCGGAGACGGTGGAAGGATCGAGGATTGGCGCGCCGTTCGAACCTAGCTGGAGGGTTTGCACTCGTGTCGCGTAGGGGGCAAAAGTACGCCACACGTTCCGAATGCCGAGCAGCGCGGTGGGAGAGTTGTCGTAGACCGTGGCTCCGCCGATCAGCAGGTCGTCGCCGAAACTGCCGGTCAGAGTGTCGTGCCCGTCGCCGCCGATGAGCTACGTCGTTCCCGGAACGGCCGAAGAGTTGGTCGTTTCCTTCGCCACCCAGCAGAAGGTCGCTGCCGTTAATGACATTCGCGCCGTTCATCGTGTCGTCGTCACCACCGAATAACCACACTCCGTCAAACTCCCTTTAGATTGGCGTTCGGACTTCCCCAATGATGGCATCGAGAACATCGCCGGCCGATTGGAAAAACCAGTCGAGGTCGGTGTTGTTCGGAGCCGCGAGGCTCCCGTTGATCTTGTCAGCCGCGTTGGTGTCGTTTCGCACGGTCGTGGCGTTGAGCACTGTCGAGCTATTAGCTCCGCCGCCATTCCGTAGATTCGCGATGCGCCTTAAGTAGGTGTTGGCACCGGTCCATTCGGCCATGATCGCGTTCAGGGCCGCGCTGTTGCTGGTGTGCAAAGTCGTGCCGCCGATCAAAATGTCTTGGTCGGCTCCTCCAGCCAGGATGTCGATTCCCGCTCCGCCGATGAGCAAGTCGCGGCCGGTGCCGCCGATGAGTGAGTCCGCATCGTCCTCGCCGTCGAGGACGTCGTTCCCCTCGCCTCCACCGAGCGTGTCAGCTCCGAGTCCACCCAGCAGCGAGTCGTTGCCAGCTCCGCCCAACAGAGAGTCGTTGAGGGTTCCGCCCAACAGTGTGTCGTTGCCACCCAGGCCGACGAGTTCGACCGCACCTAACGTGAACTTACTGGCATCAAACTTGTTACTCGAGCCCCCCCCCGTCAGGAACGCACGCTCGATTCCCAACAGCCGATCGGTCCCGAGACCAACCAATGCCGAATTCGTCAGTGTGAGATTGACGTTCGAGGTTTCGACAACGACATCGCTTCCTCTGCCGCCGTTCAAGACATCGTTGCCATTTCCACCGGTCAGCGAGTCATTTGCATCCAGCCCGGACAGCAAATCGTTGCCGGTGCCACCATCCAACACATCCGCCAAGTTGGTCCCGGTCAGAGTGTCGTCACCATCGCGGCCAAACAACAGCACCCCTCCCATCGAGAAGCCACTCGCGTTCAGCGCGTTCGCCCCGTTGCCACCCGTCAGTTGGGCTGACTCGAAACCGGAAAGCATGTCGACGCCCACACCCACCAACGACATGTTCGTCAACGTGAGATTCGCATCGGCCGACTCGATCAACCGATCGACTCCCAAACCGCCAGAGAGCGAATCGTTGCCCGCGTTGCCCGTGAGCACGTCGTTGTCCGCGCCACCGTCCAAGACATCGGGGCCGTCGCCGCCCGTTAGCGTATCGTTGCCGTCACCGCCCACCAGACTGACACCCATATCCGTGATCGCGGCATTCGCCAGGGCGTTCAAAACGCTGGTGACGTGAAGTGCCGTGGCATTTAAGCGATCGTTGCCCGCATTGCCGTTGACCTGCAACGTCCCGACCAGGAAGCCCACCAACGAGGCGTCGAAGGTGACATCGTCGGCCGCGTTACCTCCTTCGATCCGCAGGTTGCCGACAGTGTCGATACGCGTCGGCGTGATCAAGTCGATTGTCCCCTGTCGTACTCGTAGCAGGGCGGTGTCACCGAGACCGGTTCGTGAGACCACGATCGTGTTGCGTGAATTTGGCAGTTGCACGACGAGATTGCGTCGGCTGATCGACGTGCTGACGGTGGCGGTGTCATCGGCGGTGTGGTATCGCTTTTCGTTAGAGGCCGTCACCGTAGCCCTATTGCGGATCACGTTGGTTCCGTTGGCCGCCGAGCCGGACACGGTTAACACGACCGTCAGCGTCGCGCTGGCTCCAGGCCGCAAACTCCCCACGGTCCAAGTGCCATCGGGAGACTTGGTCAAGCTCCAGAGTGTCCCCCGACTGGGAGTGACCGACTCCAACGTCACACCTCTGGGGAGCGTCAAGTCTTCGCTCAACTTCACGCCCGTTGCATTTACGGGACCACGGTTGGTAACGGTCACGACGTAAGTCAGATTTCGAATCCTGGACCCCGCGAAAACGGGATTCGCTGAGACTGTTTTTACGACTTTCAAATCGATGCCGTTCGGTCGGTTGCCGAACATCAGCGGCTGGCCAAGAACAACTTCATGCCGAGGATCATTCGCGGGCAGCTTCGCTTGTCCGACAAGCGCGACCAGTTCCTCACCGCTTCGCAATGTCCGAGTGAATGACGTGGGCGTTGTCGCCGTGTATCCTCTCGGCACGGTTTCCGTCACCGTGTAAAAGCCGGGAGCCAGACCGGTGAATGCGAACTCGCCGCTCAGGTTGGTCAGCACCTGCACTGCGGGACCGGTCGGTCCGGTCAACGTGAATTGGACATTGGCCAGTCGTGGTTCCACGCCCACGTCGTAGTGACCGTCGCCGTCCCAATCCTCGAACTTGAAGCCATGAATTGAGCCTGGGACGTAGTTGCCGAAATCTTGGCCGTTTGATTGTTGGCCGCTCGTCAGCACGACGGTGGCGGACTGGCGGTTGCCGAAGTTCCGATCGTTCAGGATTTGGCCGCTCGTCAAATTCACCGTGTAGGCGAAGCTTGGGCCGGCGGGCAAAGTTTGCTGCCAACCAGGCTGAAGCAACTCTGTCACGTTGTAAGCGCCGGCCGGCAGCTCGAACGAGTACAAGCCCGTTTCGTCTGCCGGGGTCATCGAGTTATCCACCAGCGTCGCCGTGTGAGCGACGAATACCCCTTGCAAGTCTCGGACTTCGATGACCCACCCGGACAGCCCTGGTTCGCTTGCGTCCTTGATTCCGTTTCCGTTCGAGTCAGCAAACTTTCGTCCGCGGATGATTGCGAAGGGGGACAGAATGGAGACGTCATCGCTGTTGTTGATGGCCGTCGTATCGAACTGATCCGAAACAGTCGCGACCGCGGTGTTGACGATGTGCTGGCCGGCCGCGCTGACATCCACGGTGGCCGTGATCGTCAACGAGGCACTGGCACCGGCCGCCAATGTTCCAACGGTCCAGACTCCGCTGCTGGCGACATACGATCCCAAGTTCGGGCTTCCCGAGACGAACGTGACTCCGTCTGGCAACTGGTCCGTCACGATCACTCCCATGGCCGAGTTCGAGCCAGCGTTATTCACACTGACGGTGTAGTGGATCGTGCTGCCCGAAAGAGGGGCGGAGTTATCGACGTTCACGACCACCGCCAAGTCCACGGAGGCTTGAACGGACAGAGCGCCGGACAACTGAGAGACGTTGCCCTGCGCGTCGGTCGCCGTGGCCTTGAGGAATGGTCCTATCGCTGCGGCCGGCGAGAACATGGTCATGAATTGTTTGTCGCCACTGCCGTTTGTCGTCACCAAGAGGGTGTGCAGAGGAGTCGTCACGTTCGACATGGCAAAGAAGCTCAGCGTGTAGGTGCTGCTAGCCCGACCGTGGAATGTTCCCTGCACGAAAGTGTTTCCCGCCAGGTTGTAGGCCAAATCCAACTGCGGAGCGTCCGGGGTCTGCGGTGGGGCGACGACGATGTTCGCGCCTTGCAGAATCACATTGGTCCCGGCTCCACCGACGAGCGAGTCGATTCCCGGACCAGCGACCAGCGTGTCATTGCCATCGCCGCCGTGGAGCGCATTGACTCCAGTTCCCCCTTCGAGCAGATCGTTGCCCAAGTCACCAACGAGCAGATCGTTGCCGTCGTTGCCTTGAAGTCGGTTGTTTCTTTCGTTGCCCATGATGACATCGTCACCGCTGCCACCGAATACGTTCTCGAAGTTGGCGGCTTGGCCAGCGAATTCAGCCTGGATCGTGCGATGATGGTGTGAGCCGATCGACACGCCAGCCGTGTTGAAGATCAACATCAAATTGTCGCCGGCAACCAACGTTCTGAAGTCCAGCGTGTCGATGCCAAGTCCCGTCTCTTCATTGATGCGATCGGTTTCGCTCAGGACGCCGGCTGTCTCGAAAAGATAGACGTCGTCACCAGCGCCGCCCTGCAGGAGATCGCTTCCGAGGCCGCCTCGGAGTGAGTCATTGCCGTTGGCCCCCGTGAGCGAATCTTGGACGAGCCCGCCCGTCAGTTGGTTGTCGGCTGCGTTGCCCGTGAGGGTGTTCGTCTGCGTGAGACTACCGATCACGTTTTCAAAGTTGCCTGATCCGTCACCGTGGAGATTGTCTTCCAGTCGGATCGTCACGCTCGTTGTTTGCAGCGCGATCAAACTTCCCAAGTCGAACGTCACCGAGTGAGTCCACTGCGAGAGATTGATCGTGTCATTACCGCCGTTGCCCGCGAGGCCGTTGGTGGCCAATCCGGGATCTTCCTGAAGGAGATCAGTCCCCGTGCCACTGACGCGATCCTCGATGAAGTAGATATCGTCGCCGGCACCACCTTTGAGAGTGTTGGAACCTAATCCGCCATGCAAATGGTCTTTCCCTTTGCCGCCGTCGAGCTCGTCATTGCCGTCGAAGCCAAACAGCATGTTGTCGGCGGTATCTCCGGTGAGCGTATCCGCCGCCGAACCACCCAGGACGACCTGAACGCGCTGAAGAGAACTCAGCCCCGTTGCTTGGTTCAACATCAGGTCGACCACGACGGGTGTGGTGAAGGCCCGATCGTCGAGCGTGTCGAGACCACCGTGGCCGTCGATCCGGCCCGTGCCGCCGGCCAAGCTCACGCCGTTGGCGAAGATGAACTGGTCATTGCTCATGCCGCCAATCAGAGACTCGATGGTGTTGCCGACGTGAGTTAGCAGGTTGGTCGTCAGGTCGCTCACGGTCAGATTCGCCGCACCGCGTGTGAAGTGGAGGCCGGTATTCACGAGACCGAAGTCGATGGTATCGAAGCCTTGGCCGGACAATTCCACGACCGTGTCGACTCCCCAGCCGATGTCGAACTGGTAGGAATCATCGCCGGCGTTGCCAATCAGTTGATCGTTGTCCGTACCGCCGATCAGGACATCGTTCCCCGAACCGCCTCGGAGCGTATCCCGCCCGGCATTGCCACTGAGAGTCGTGATACCGGTGAAGGCTGACGCATCAATCGTGTTGTCACTCACGCCGCCGGTCAGAAGCGCCTGCGTGATGTTGATCAGACTGAGATTGCCGTGACCGGTGACGGTCAGCGATGAGTCGGTCAGCACGAAGTTGGAGTTGCTGGTCGAGACGACCGTGTTGCTGCCGCCGGCACCGTTCAGAGTCCCGGTCCCCGTCCAGCCACTGACCGTGAACGTGTTGAGGCCAGCGTTGCCAGTCAGGTTGGCAATTTCCAAGCCGCTCAAGACATCGGTGCCGACGCCGCTCAGTGATGAATTGGTCAGCGTGAAATCGCCACTTCCGGCTTCGGACAACTGATCGATGCCGGTACCACCGTTGATCACGTCGTCGTCCAAACCGCCGGTGAGAACATCGTTCCCGTCGTCGCCGAACAGCATGTCGTTGCCGTTGCCGCCATCGATCACATCGTCGTCAGCATCGCCGTGCAGTTCGTCATTGTCGTTGCCGCCTTGCAGAACATCGTCGCCGATGCCGCCGAATGCGGTGTCGTCACCGGAACCGCCGACGAGCATGTTGTCGCGGCTGTTGCCCTGGATCATGTCGCCGAACGAACTGCCGATCACGTTCTCCAGCGAGGTCGCGTTGCCGAGCACGAGCATCAGATTGGTCGCGTTGACCGTCTGGGACGTGGCGAATTGAAGATCGACGATCACCGCTTGGTTGAAGCCAGAGAAGTCGAGTGTGTCGCTGCCCAAGTTGGCCGACTCGACGATCGTATCAGTCCCCAAGGCAGCACCGACGAAGACATACGTGTCGTTTCCGATACCACCGTTGAGCGAGTCGTCTCCTTCATCGCCTTGAAGAACATCGTCGGCCGCGCTCCCCTTGAGCGTGTCGTTGCCTCCCTTGCCGATGAGCGTGACGGAACCCAGCGTGAACAGCGAGGCGTCGATGGTGTTGGCTGAGTTCCCGCCGATCAGCGTCGCACGTTCGATATCGACGAGCGAGTCCATCCCCTCGCCCATGAGCAACACATTCGTGAGCGTTTGCATGCCTGCGTCGACCTCTTGCAGCACGCGATCGGTCCCTTCGCCGCCATCGAGAGAGTCGTCCGCCGACATCCCTTCGTCCGAACCGCCGGAGAGAACATCGTCTTCCTCCTGGCCGAAGAGACTGTCCTTCCCACCCTCGCCGAAGAGCGAGTCACGTCGGCTGCCGATGCTGACCACCACCGGATTGGTGACGAAATTGTCGCCGTAGACGAGATCATTTCCGCCGCCGGCTTCGATCACATCGTCGCCGTCAGGCAAATAGATTTTCTGGTAGTTGCCGAAGTTATACGAGAGGACGGCGTTGGTGGCGGGAGTCGCCACAAAGGCTAAGCCGCCCCATCCCAAAGTTGAAATGACGGCAGCACCTGACACTTGGCGAATCCCAAACGGAAGCTCACCCCACTCGGTCGATGTCGCGGTGGTGAAGTTGAAGACCTCCAACACAGCCTGAGTGCCACCGGAGGGCTGATCGTGGATGGAGTACAGTTCCCCCGTCACGGGATGAAACGCAATCTCCTGAATCTTATTCCCGTTGGTCGCCGTTATTCCGAGCAGCGTAGTCACAGCCCCGCTCGTCGCATCCACCACGACAATCTGAGCGACAGTTTCGTTATTGCCTTCCCGAATACTGCCGTACAACACGTTGGTCGCTGGATGCGTGCCGTTGAATGTGATCGGCATCGCGGGGGCTGAGGCCGGATAGAAATCCAGCCCCAAAATTTGCGGCGAACTCGCACCGAAGGTGGTATTGCCGACGATCGTTTCGACGAACGCCGTTCCGTTGCGAGTGAGTTTGACCAACTCGTGGCCACCTTCCCCATTGGTCGTATAAAAATTGTTCGCGCCGTCGAAGGCCAGCCCGCTCCAGAATTCTGTTTGCGGATTGCCGGCGAGCAAGCTGACGGCGTGCGTCGTCTGCCCGGTCGTGCGGTTGACCTTCACGAGATCCCCTTCGCGAGTCATCCCGTAAAGAATGTCGGCGTTGCCGTCGTAGGCGAGACCTCGAATGCGACGCGCCGTGGGCGAGTCGGCGGAATCTCGCGTCACACCGATGATCACGACCGAGTGGGTCACGACATCAATGGCCGCGAGTTCGTTCGTGTTCGTCACTGTGTAGAGCAGCGCATCACCGGGGACGATCACCGTGTAGCTGCCTTCGTCCGGCGCGCTTTGAAACCAGTCCGGCTGCAAGACTTCCTGCACGATGTATGTTCCCGCCGCGAGGTCGTCGAACACGTACCGGCCCCGCTCCGTCTGCGGGTTAATAACGCCATCCTGATTGAGGTCGATGTCTGCGGTGGTCGTGCTCTCCACGACGACCTGGCCCGCGGCGCTGGCGATGACGAGTTGAATCGTCCAGCCGTTCAGCCCCAACTCGCCTGCATCGCGGACGCCATTGGCATTCAAGTCCTCGAACTTCTGGCCATGAATCTCGCGGCAGGCTTCATCATTGCGGATCGTGCCCACGGTCTCAGTTAGGACGGTGAACCCTCCAATCGCAGTCGGAACGCCGAGGCGAATTGAAAAGGTCTCGTCGGATTCACATTGTTGATCGCCGTAAATGACGATGCTGAAGGTCATGGAAGTCGTGCCCGGAGCGAAGACCAGATCCGCAGCGTCGGACTCGTAGTCGGTAGCGGCGGCAGCCGTGCCGTCGGCTGTGAAATAACGCAACGTCAATGGATCCATGGACGCCGCTGACAGATTCACGGTGAAGACCGCGAGGCTCGTTCCCGAATTGCCTTCCAGCACGCTGACCGGACTGATCGTGACGGTCGGCAACGGAGCGGGGCTGTTCGACGGTTGCGGCGATTGCAGTGATCTGGCCCGAGCGGTCCCAGGGAAACTCTGCACCCAGCCGGGTTGCAGCACTTCTCTCACCGAATAGCCCGCGGGTTGGTTCGAGCCTGCTTGTGACTTCGACGGAGGCAGACGTTTGAGTTCATAAGTCCCGGTCTCGTTGATGCTCTCTGTCGCCGGGTCGTCGGACTGCGTCATTGTCTTGGGCTCTTCGCGGTCCCATTGACCGTTCCGATTCAGGTCAACGTAAATCTCGACGCCTGCGAGACCCAACTCGTTCTTATCGCGAACTCCATTGCCGTTGGTGTCCTCGAACTTCAGGCCGCGCAGTTCGGACATTCGATAGTTGCCGAAATCCAGAGTCGTGATCACTTCACCCTGGCCGACGGCGACTTGATAGGAATTGAGCGGCCCCGAACCCTTCGGGTTCACCGCTCCGCCGATCCCCGTGGTGATCCCGTTCGTCGTGACGACCGTGACCGACCAACTCTCCAGCCGACCGGCGACATCCTCTTCCAAGTTGTCTTCAATGATCAGAGTCCAAGTTCCGTTGGGATCTTCGCCCTGGAACGTGGCCAGTGAGACTTCGGGACGAAAGTTGCCTACGAACGGTGCCATGCCGGACGATATGGTCTGGCCGGACGCATCTTCGAACACGGTGCCGGTGAAGTTGTCTCCGTTGCCTCCGACATTTTGGAACAATCGCACCTGCGTTCCCGTCGGGCTGACCAGGATCGCCGTCAGTTGCTGCACGTCGGAGTGAGTGAGATCAAGCGTCACAGTCACCAGAGAGATCGCTCCAACGAGTCCCGTCACCGACGCAACGGACTTGGTTTGGCTGTAACCGTCATCCGTGATCGGCAGGAACACGTTCGCCGCGCTGAGGATGGGGAAGCTCTGCACCCAACCCGCTCGCGGTGACTCGGAAACCGTGTACGTGCCCGGCACCAGGTCGGTGAACGAGTACAGACCGGATTCCGTCACGGGGTCGATGGTCCCATCGTCATTCAAGTCGACGCTCGCCGTCACCTGCGTGGCCAGCACGTTGCCGTCCTGATCGAGCAGTTGCACTTCCCAGCCATTCACACCGTGCTCCAGCAAATCGGCTGAGCCGTCGCCGTTGCTGTCTTCAAACTTGCGGCCGCTGATGATCCCCGGCTGGAAGCGTTCGCCGATCTTGGCGTTCAAGACGACTTGGCCATCGTTCACGATCAGCATCTGGTCGATCGTGGTCTGCATGAAGCCCGGCATCAGGACCGCTTGGACGTGATACGCACCAGGATCGACACCGGCGAACGAGTACCAACCCCGTTCCGTTTGCGGGTCGATCATTCCGTTGCTGTTCAGATCCATATCCGCAGTGATCTGACTGGCGACGATGGCGTTTTGATCGTCGAGCAAATTCACCGTCCAGACATTGAGGCCCGGTTCCGTCGCCTGTTGCATTGTGTTGCCGTTGTTATCGCCGAAGAGCTGACCGCGGATTGATCCCGGCGTAGGCATTGTGAAGACCGGAACGGAGTCGCACGTTTCGAGTTGAAAGCCGCCGGACGAAATCGCTCCGGCCGAGGCTTGGTCGGCCAGAAGCGACGTCATTGCCAGACCCGGATCGCCGGTGCCGCCGAGGATCGTGTCGTTGCCATTGGCACCACAGATGAAGTCATCGTTCGGTCCGCCTTCGATGTAGTCGGCGGAGTTATCTGTGTGATTCAAAATCCGGAAGCCGATGATCGCGTCGTTCCCAAAGCCACCGAACAGCGAATCGCTGCCGGCATCACCGATCAGGAAGTCGTTGCCGTTGCCGCCATAGAGGAAGTCGTTGCCATCCAGGCCGGTGCTCGCGCTGTCTGGATTCATGTTGTCGAACAGAGACAACAAGTTGATGTCGAGCAGACCGCCGACGAGCGCGTCATTGCCGGCGTCGCCAAACATCCGGTCGCCGCCAATTCCGCCGCTGATCCGGTCCTCTCCGGAGCCGCCTCGAAGCACGTCGTCGCCGTCTTGGCCGAAGATCATGTCGTTGCCGGCACCGCCGTCGGCACTGTCATCGCCGAGATCGCCGAAGATCAGGTCGTTGCCACCATCGCCTTGAATGGTGTCATTCCCCGCGTTCCCCCAATCAATGCTGCGAGCGACGTCATCCGAGCTGGGATCACCATAGATCAGATCGTTGCCGGCACCGCCAAAAAGCAGATCGCCGCCGATCAGAGCAACATTGCCGTCCCCCATGAGGGAATTGCCATCGTCCAAAAGGTCATTGCCGCGGCCGACCAAAGTGTCATTGCCGGCACCGCCGTCGAGAGTGTCATTAGCCTGCCCCCCTTCCAGTGAGTCGTCTCCCACTCCGCCAAACGCTTCGACCGGAATCGTGACGTTGACGAGAAGCAGCTTGTCGTTGCCCAGACCTCCGTCGAAGAAGATCTTGTTGGTCACGCCGCTGTAGCGGCTCTCCAAGCCCATCCCCTCGACCTTGTACACACCGGGTGCCAGTTCGGTGACGGTGAAGGCTTCGGCCACGTCGGTGGTGGCGCTCGACCGGCGTAGTCCGGCATTCGCTCCCGCATGGAGAATGAGCGTGCCGTCGCTGGTGACGCTCCCCAATTCAAAATCGGGGCAGTGATTCATGAACGTGAAGAGGATCTCGTTGATGAATTCCTTACTCCCGTCGACAGGGCCCAATTGGTAAACCAAACGGACGATGGCTCGCAGTTCGCCCGTCAGGTCGAAGAGACACTTGATTCCATCCTGCTGCACGATCCGCTTGATCTCATCGAGATACAATTTGCCGTCGCCATCGGTGTCCCGAAAATTGGCGAGGATGTTGGCCTGAATTTCTCCTTCGATGCCGGCCGAAATGGGGCCGACTCCCAGCAGTGCCGCCAATCGGACCCCCAGCGATACGCCGAACTCGGGGATGTCTTCCCCTTCCGACGCGTTCTCTCGATCGCCGAAGTAGAAGCCGTCGATGAAATGTTTGGTCTCGATGCCGCGGCTGTCGAAGCCGATCGACAGGTCCGCGAAGAGGCTCGCGTCCAGCCCGATCCGAATAATGAGCGGCAGCGGATTGATGGGGAAATTCTGCTCAAAGGTGAAAGGCAGCTCAAAGGGAGGCAGCTCATAGCTGATGATGTTGAAGGGCTGATGGATCAAGAGGCCAAAGATGTTCTTCGGCTGCAAGATTTCCAGATTGATGCCGATCGACTCGAGCTTTTGCAGAAGCCCTTTCAGCGTGTTCGGCGTGTTGGCCGGCGGAGTTGGCGTAGGTGCTGGAGGGGTCGGAGTTGTTGTGGGATCATCCGAATCGAGCAGGGTGAGTTCGTTGATAATCGTTAAGAGGATGTCATCGCTGCCATCAACGGTCTTGAGGCTATCGATCAAGCCAAAAATGATGTCGAGGGTATCGACGAACTTGCGGGCGCTTTCGGCTTGCTCGGGGTATTGCAGTAACGCCAAATCCAGGAAGGTCAGCGGCCCGTTGCCGGCAGCCCCGGAAAGCTGCGAGACGCCGGGAATCTCTTGCTTCAGTAACTTGATCAGCGGCTTGATCGGCGAGATGAACTTGTCGAGCTTATTCAGCGCCGCACCGATCTGCTTACTCAGAAAGTCACCCAGATTGACGCCGAGGTCTGTGAACTTGATGGTCGGCTTGGTGAGCGACACGTCGATCTGACCGTTGGTGGTTTCGACAACAGCGGCCCACGCCAACATGAAATCGGTCTGCACGCTGGGCAGGTCCGAGTTGATGGCGGCAGCGAGTCTCAGATTGATGGCGATCTCGGCTTCCATCCGCGCGTCGAAGATCTCTCCGAACGGACTCGAGGCGATGTCCGAAAAATAAACACGGTTCTGGTTGTCGAGATTGTCGGTGTCGATCACATCGAGCGACAACAGGCCGCCGATGTGCGTGCCCGTCTCGCCGGTTGGCGTGAGGATATCCGTCGCCGTCAGCTTGAGTCCGAGCAGGTCCACAGTCAGCGTGGTCGGGATCGGCGGACTCGCGTTCGTATCCACCACCAACTCGGCCCCGATGTTTAGCCGGATTTCCTTGTCCGCGTCCCCGTTGACCAACAGATAGAAGCCCTGATACCGATCCACGCCGATGCCGAAATCGACGTCGTAGCTCCAACCGAATTCCACGCCCCCCTGACCTTCCGACTTGATCGGCAGACCTTTCAAAGCGGTATCGAAATCGATGACCATTTTGTCTTCGCCGTGCAGCGTGAACACGATCTCGAAGTGCTGCGTGTCGAGCGTGGCCTGCACGTCAGCCTGAGTGATCTGGCCATCCTCATTGAGGTCGCCAAGGATTCCCAAGCCCTTCATAAAAACGCTTTGATCCGGTAGATGCATGTGATCTGGACCGGGACCAAGCCTGTCGAAAATGAAGTGCTCGACCGCCAACTCCACGTCCGCAAAGGTGCCCGTCTGATCGCACACGAACTCTCGAAACGGCGTGACAAACTCGGTCTGCAGCTTGCCAATAAACGTGCCCGCCATGTCGAGGTTCTTGCCCACCAACGGCAACTTGCTCAGAACCTGGCTTTGCAGGCCAACACTCAGCGTGGCCAGAAACGCCTCGACCCCCTGAGCGACCAAGCAGAAATCGAACTCGACATTCTCCAGCAAATTCCCCAGCGCGACCGTGTCCACCACAAGCTGCGGCTGGGCCAAATGATTGAGGCTGACGGCGAGCGTCACCGCGTCGGGAGCCGTGTTGCTCAGGAAGCTCACATCGACCGAGCCGATGATCATGCCATTGAGCGTTGCGATCGGCTTGGCAATGGTCGCGAGTTCGCTGAATGACACCGCCCCGATTGCGTTCGAGGTAATCATTGAATTCATCGCCGGCCCAAACTGGACATTGAGCGAAGCACGATTCGTGACCAAGGCCGCATGGTCATCCGGGTCAAACGGAAGTGGAGGGACTGTCAGAAGGTCGGGAAGTGATGCCGTCTGATACTCGACGGTGGCGCGGGTAATGGACGCGACGGCAATTGTAGTATCCGTAATTTGCACATAGGTCGTGCCGGTATCGACTTGAAGTTCGAATTGGTCACTGGACAGGACTTGGGTTGTGCTACCACTCGTGAGCGCCACGATGACGAATCTCTTACCGTCGCTGCGCGGTGTGTCCGAAAGGTCCAGCCTGCCGGACGCGATGTCTGTGTCTGCCAGGGACAGCAAGCCGGCCGCCATATCCGCGGCATCGAGTGGTGGCAGCTTATACTCATCCTTGACCGCCGCCAGCAGACTCAGGTCCGCATGGACCTCCACCAGATCGAGACTCCCAAATTGAACATCGGCATCGAAACGGCCGTCGAACCCGACATGCAAGTTGAGGTTCGACTTGAGCGGCGTCAGCCCCGTCGGCCCCGTCAGCGTCGTCAAGTCTTTCGGAATGAGCGTCGTGGGATCGGCGACAAGAACGAACGGCATCACGCTCGTTGGGGGGCCAAAAGGATCAGGCAGCAGAACGCCAAGACCGAGGTTAATGGTGCCACCAGCGTGGAGGTGCAGGACTGGGTCCGCGGCGAAGTTCAGAGCACCAAACTCCGCGGTGATCGGCAACTTGGGGGTCAGCGTTTTATTAATCAGGTCGTTCGCCATGAGCTGCAATCCGACGACCAAGGCCCGGTCCGTGTCGGTGGGATCACCGTTGTAGTCCACGAAACCAATCTGGACCTCGAAGTTGAGAAGGTCATTGTCTAAGGACTCTCGGATTTCTGTTTCGAGGACATCCTCAAGGCGGTCCTCCAAGGTATTCAGCGAAGGGACCAGCTTGATGAGGTCGGCCAGCGCGGTGCGCAGTTCGGGCTCTCCGTCAGTGCCGATGGGTACGTCGTCGATCAACTGCTTGAACACCAGGGCCACGCTAATCAGTCGCCCGGAAATCTTGGTCGAGTCACTGCCAGACACGCGGTGCAACAGGTCTAGCGCACGGAACAGCGGCTCGCGGCTTTCGAGCGGCAGGGACAGGTTGGAAATCGCGGTGTTCAGGGCATTCGTGGCCTGAGTGAGTTTCGCGAGATCGACGGTCGAGATGACCTTGTTGATTCCCGCGAGCAGGCCATCGACGAAACCGATCGCATCGTTCAACGACACGTCCAGCAGCGGAATCTTGTCATTCAGCGTGTCCAGGTCCGCGTTCGTTTTGATGAGGTTGACAATCAATTGAACCGCGCCGAGCACGTCGTCAATTTTCAGAGTTTTGAACTGAGAGAGTAGTTGCTCGATGTGTTGGGAGACCTGGAAGCTCAAATGATTGTTGTCGAAGGCCACCGCGACGACGAAGAGAGGCGGGGGGGCCATGGGGTCGTCAATCGCCTGCAACAGGCTGGCACCACTTGTGAGGCTGGCCGTCACTTCCAGTGTTCCCGCGCCGTCGAAGGTGAAAGTGGGAATCCCATCGATCGCGCTGCCGGGATCGTTCAAGAGCTGGCTGAGGTAGATCCGTTGGTCCGTGTCCGCATCGTTCAGATTCGCCGAGGCCGTGACCTCAAAGAAGGCTGGCCCGGAGCTGCGCAGCTCGATCTCGATGGGTCCGAGAGCCGCTCCCAGTGTCAAGCTGGCATCAACACGGGCGGTGAGAGTCAGATGCGTCGGTTGACCGCTGAGTTGGTCTTCGACAATGAAGACCCGGTCACTGAGCGATGCTCCAAATAGAGGAGTCCCTATCACGATCCCCGTCGTTGACGTCCCCAGAATGCCAAGCTTCAAACCAGCCAGAGAATTGACTCCGTTGTTCTGGGCCGGCTGCACCGATAGTGAAACAGCGGTCGGGGTGGTTTGCAGCGTCACACCGTTCTGCGAATTGACGCTCACCGTCACCTGCTGGGTCGTCTGGTTTTGAATGCTCGTGATCACGTCCTGAATCGTCATGACGCCATCGCCATCCGTATCAACCAGGTCGACGAAGTAATCCGTCCCTCCGACAGTGATTTTCAGCTCAGGAAGATTGCCTGACTGGGAATTCCCAAAACCGAGCGCGGCGATTCCGCTGACGTTCGCGATCTGAAGCGAATAAACCTCCTTGCTCAGGGCGGACAGGTTGAGCCGGCCGGAGCTGACGTCGAAGTTCGCCTGGATCTTGCCGGCGAGCGACGGAATGCTGCCGAACGCGGTATTGAGATCCGCCGCCAAGTCGGACAGACCCAAGTTGGTGGTGGTCGCGGCCGAAGCCAGAGTGACCGTGACCGGCATGCTGGCTCCGTTGAGCGCAACCGTGAATTGCACATTGTTCGCTAAGACGGAACCGGTCGGAGCAGCCACTCCGGTCAATCCCACAGCCAGTCGGACACCATCCCCGTCATTGAGCGCGGACAGCAACGTGGAAGTCTGCAAAGTCGGCTCTGCCGCCAGCGAGATTCCCATGCGGAAGTTGAGTTGAATCGTTCCGGTCAAGGTGGCGTCCGCAACGGCCGCCGCTTGCAGCGTCCCAAGACCGCCCAGAGTGATCCCCTGATCGAAGAAGTCCAGCTCGGTCGGTTGTGAAAAGACCTTGTTCAACGCGAAATTGAAAAACAACGTGTTGGTGGTCGAGTCGTAGACCGGATCCAATGAGAAGCCGTCTGGCAACGGCGTATCCGAAAAGGCGTGCAGTTCGTCTTCCAGCAAGGGCAGGAACGACCCGATCGAATCGAACTTGAGCTTGCCAACGTTCTCATTGCGAGTGGATACGAAGCCCAGTCCCGCGAGGAGACTTGGGTCTTGAGTTTGAACCAGAGTCGTGTCGAACCCAAATTGCAGACCGGTGCTCTGGTTGTCCGAGCGCCGGAGGATTTCAATCGTCTTGACCTCGGAGGATGTGGCAATGAGTGCCAGTTGATTGTTCGTGTCGAGTATGGCAACGACGTCGAACAGTCCTTGCTGCATGAATCCGAGATTCAGGTCATCGACCAGATCGGCCAAGCTGATGTTGTCCTGAGTGAAGGCGAACGGATTACCGTTCGCGGCAGGCGGCGCAGTGCCGATCTGAACGTGGTAGTCCGTGGTTGTGGTTGTAGTGACAACGATCGGAGGGAGCGGAGGGATCTGAGGGGGCTGGTTAATAAGTTCGCTGCTGAATGTGCGGGTGATCTTCAAATTGAACGTGTCGTTTGGACTGATGGTTTGCGGGTTAGTGATTTGGCCAAACGGCGGCAGCGTCCCATCGGTTGTCAGCCGCAGAGTCGTCAGCTCCAGCGAACGAAGGGCACCTGCCTGCCGCCCTTTCAGGATCAGCGTCCCATCGGCGGAGTCATCCGCCATCAGCAGATCCCCAATGCCGGCATTGTCGAGTGCTTTGTCGATGTCATGAATGAGATCAATCATCGCGAGGTTATCGGCCGTCGTTGAAGCCAGGACCACGACTTCCGTGAGAGCCAAACCATCGCCGGAGACAACAAACCGAGCATCCTGCGCCAAGACAAAGTTGGTCAACGCGGGAAGCGGCGCGATGATCTCTGGTTCTTCGAAGAATCGATTTGCCAGTTGATTGAACATCCCCGGCAAGTCCACGGCCTCGTACAGTTCTTCCACGCCAAACGGAAACTTGCTGGTGATGTCCGGGTGTTGACTTGAACCGGTCAGGTCCAAAGTGGGGCCCTGGAGAGCAGCACCGATGCTCCGGAACACTTCCTCGATTTCGAGGGGCGGCAGAAGGTCGCCTGGGAGATTCGACGCGACTTGGAAATAGCGAAACGTCGGCAACGAGTCGCCAATCAGCCCGGCCTTGTTCTCGGCGCTGACCCAGATGCGGTACACGCCAGGAGCAAATTCTCCGATGGATTGAACCGCCCACGAAGGATTCCCAATCGTAATCGGTTCCCAGGACAAACCTGTCGCGTCGGTCGCTTTCTGTGTGTTGAAGAAATACTTGTCCGGCTCGATACCGCTCTCCAGATCCACCGCACCGAGGTTGAAGCCGCCGCTCATTTGCAGGACATCGGCCGAGACGGAAAATACTGAGAGTGTGGGGGTCGGTTGGGCGAAATCTGTCGACAGCGGGATGTTGATGAGACCGAGTGCGGAGATCGTGTCCACGATTGGAGGAGTGGTGTCCACCAGCAACTGCACTTTGTCGATTCGGACTTTCGACTCAACCACTTGGTTACTGCTAACGATCTGGAAACCTAAGGTGTGAACCTGTCCCCGCAGATTGAGGGGAATCGGCAGGCTCTGACGTACGAAACCCTTGAGTAACTTGTCATTGCTAGCAGGATTCAATGAAATCGAAGCAAACGGTTGGCCGTCTATAAGAACCTCAAGCTGATCGTCGGAACTGCGGTTAGTGATCCAGAGCTCAAAGTTGAGTTCATACGCATTGTTGGGGAAGTAGAGTGCATTATGTATGCGGAGCGTATGGTCGGAATCGAGTTGGAGGTAGTGAAGTTCCCCGTTCGTAACGATAAGGCCATTTCCCCCGCCGCCGTGATGGCTCCAACCTGGATAGATGAAGGGAAAACTTGTCAGCGCCCCCAGCCCATTTTTCTCGAAGTCGCCGTTGACGACTAGGTTTGTGGGATTCCAGAGCGGTGGCCAACGGACGGTGTTGATTTGCTCCTTGGTCATGCTCATCTTCACCAGACCGTCCTGGTTTGGCTGCTTCGCGATGACGTTGACCAGTTGGGAACCGCCGTCAACGTTTGGCAGCCCCGTGAGGATGTCGACCAGTTTGGGAGAACTGTGTTTGTGGTCTTGTTCGCCATAAAATGTCCCGTCAGCGTATTGGGGGAGGCCACGGAGGGTTGGGTTGCGGTTGTGGCTGAAAGCGTACCCAGTGGTCGTCAGGTCGAACGGTATCTCTGGGTACGGAACACCCGTGGGCCATGTGCCCATGATGGTGGCGAGGTAGAAACCATTCCAGGCAAAACTGTGATCGCCAGCGGCATCGTCGTCTGCATATGGGTTGATCACGAAGAGCTCTTTGGGAAGCTCCGAGCCCGCGTCCAGCTCTCGGTTGTAAGCACCTGGAATCGGTCTCCCCTCGGGGACAAGACGGTCGGGTATCAATTTGCCGTTCAACCCACGCGTCTGATAGTACACATCTGCAAAATCGACATTGTTCCACACCGTCGCCCCGTAACCGAATGGCTGGCCCAGGAGGTACAAACCCTGGACGACATCAGAAATCAAGTCGATCCCTTGGGGAAAGTCATGGGGATCCAGGTAGGTGACCTGATCGACGGGAACATTGAAGTAGGCCAACCGCTCGATCGCTTCGCTCGTCACGGCAGAGCCAAAACTATGCGCGATAAAGTGCAGTTTTGTGGTATTGTTCGGTGACGCTGGGTCGACCAGGTTCAACCCGACCAACATGCTGAACAGAGCATCGCCTGCCGCTTCGCCCCAACCCGAAGACAGTTGACCGGATTCCCCTGCCCAATCAAAGAGCAAGACCACCTCGCCAGACGTGACGGAAGAGGGTACGTCCGAATGCACGTCCAGAGGGTCAGAAGTGGTGGTCAGATCGAAGTAGCCTTGTATCCCCGCCCCAGGAACGTCGTAATCGAGCAACCAGCCAGGGGTGCGGTTGTGGATTTCCTTGGCCAGGGAACCCAACGAATCGCCACCCCCAAAAGTGGGTTGAAAGCCGTGCGTGATGATGGTTACGCCGGACGGTTGAAATGACTGCAATTTAGTCGCCATCTCGGCGAGGGTATGATGTGTCGCATCCAGGACGATCCGTGGCTCCAGAACTTCGGCCGCCGAATGGAACAACCCGTGGGGACGAGTTGCCCCGGCGCTGGACGAGCGCCGCCGAGGCGTTGTGAGTCGGGAAGAAGTCTTGCGCCATGATTGACGACGCAGCGTCCGGATCGGGCTTAACCAGTCAAAGGTTCGCATCGGAAGTTCTCCACTTGGTTCGCTGGTGTCTGCGAGCATTGCTCGCCATCACCAGCCAAAAAAAAGCCGACGAGGCGGAATTCCTGAAGGATTCCACCATGTCGGCTCACTCTTTAATTCGCCCACCGGCATCAGCCGGATTGCGATTTATCTAGTCATCCGAGATTTGGTTATCCAAGATTTATTGAGTCCTGATCGTGGGTGCCGCGAAGGCCTCTTGGAACTCTCCAAGACTCGACATGACCCCTTGTAGCACTCGTCCGTCAGATCGCAATGCACGAATGGCTCAAGTTTGATTGTTCGGAGCGGTTGAAATCCACGGCGCGAGGCGGCAACCACACTCATGCGTATTCCGCGCGCAAACCCGTCAGAAATTCCGGAAGTTTTTCGTAAAATTCCAGAAGTCGTTGGCTGCGGGAGGGCGGTCGAGGTGGGAGAGTCTGACTCACTAACCCGAAGCGTCAGCGAGGGCGGGCGCTCCGAATCGCTCTGAATTCGCGGGCCGGTGAAGTGCTCGCCCTCGCTGACGCTTCGGGTTACTTTCGTTGCGGCTCACCGCGCTACGGCGTGCGTTTCGCGGTCGCCGCTTTCACGGCATCGACCGTCAGCGTCACACGAAAGCCGGCGCAGTTTTGAATGTGCAGGATCGTGAGGCTTGTGGCGGTGCGATTCGACGCACGGCAGATTGACGCCGTGCTGCGCCAATGGCCGCCCCGGAGGACGTGGGAACCGTTGGCAGGTGCGCCGCGCGGGTCGATCGCGGGCTGATTCCGAAACTGCTCGTAATAGGACTGTTCCCACCCGTCCTCGACCCATTCCCAGATATTGCCGTGCATGTCGTGCAGTCCGAAGGGATTCGCTTTCAACTCACCGACCGCGTGCGTCCGGCGACTGGAGTTCCTGTTGATCCAGGCTGTCGATTCCAAATTCTCGAACCGCTCATCGTGAGAGAACTTGGTCGTCGTCCCCGCGCGGCAAGCGAACTCCCATTGTGCCTCGGTCGGCAAGCGGTAGCCGGTGCCTTCCAGCGGCGTCACGGTCTCGCCGGCACGCGAGTAGAACGGCTGGAGTTTCTCCAACTGGCTCAGCTTCGCACAGAATTCGGCCGCGTCGCCCCAGCTCACCATTTCCACCGGGTGGTTGGTTGTGTTCAGTCCGGCCACGGAGTTTCTTTCGTCACCAGTTGAGGCAAAGGCGGAGGGATTGTTTCCCATCACCGTCTCAAACTCGGCCTGAGTGACTTCCTGGACTCCCAAGTAGATCGGCTTTGTCAGGATCACCGTGTGCTGCGGACCTTCGCTCTGGGTACATCGTTGCCAGAACCGATCATCAGATTCATTTCCACCGAGCGCCTGAACCGCCTCGTCGATCTCCGCCGGAGTGCTTCCCATCAGGAACTCGCCGGGTGGGATGAGGACGAACTGCATGCCGATGGAGTTCTTGTACTCAACGGGCACGCCGAGCTGCTTGGCCCAGGCTTCTTGATGCGCCCTGGCCTGCTTGGTATCGAACGGAGCAATGGCCAGCGGTGGAGCGGCGACTGGCGCGTGGACAGTATTCCGATCCAGACCCAGCACCAGCCGGTCGATGTCGGCTCCGTAGTCGGTCCCATCGGGGCGCGGTTGATAGCCGGGGGATTTGTCGCGCAGGATGCGCCACTGGGCGGGGTCAAACTCCCACGGCGGCAGCTCGATGGAATCGGCTTCGGTGTGGAACTCGGTTTGGAAATATTCCAATGCCAGCGGGTGTTTCCCGTAACGGAATGCTTGCGGCTTCACGAACACGTTTCCGGTCCCGGTCCAATCGACCGGAGTGGGAAGTCCGAACGTCAGATCGATGGGCGACACAAAGATTGAGCGGTGGGCCTGAGTCTTGATTGCCGACAACGAAACGACGGATGTCCCCCAGACGTTCAATGCCGGTTCAGGTAACCAGAACACGCAGCGTTCGATTTCCAACGTGCCGGGTGGGGCGACTCGGCTTTCCACGTTTGGAAAACAGGAGGCAAACACAGAATTGCGCAGCCGCGTCGTGCTGCCGGATCGCAGACCAATCCGCAGGGTGCCGAAGTTGCAATTCACGATCTCCGGAATCGAATCCCCATCGCCGCTCATCCACGCATCGACGACACACTTGTTTGTCTCAGCCAGTCCCGAGCAATTCATCATCCGTACGAGGGAACCTTGTGTGGGATAGAGGGGCTGCTCACCATCCCAATAATTTCCCGCGTTGACACCACCGCTGGCTTGTAACGCATGCCGAATCGTCAGCCCTTCCAGGATCAGTCGATCGGTTCCGAGGTTTTGCAATCCCGAATCGATCGTGGGTGTGTAGCCCGCCCCAGCGCGGATCGTTAGCAATCGGGAATCGCCGGTCCAAGAACTGTCTTTGACCAATCCATCCGTGCGAAGTTCGATCACGTCTTGGTCCTGAGCTGCGTCCAGGGCGGGCTTGAGCGTCAGGTAGCCGCGGACTTCCTTCCCGTCTCGCATCAGCACGATGGGACCGTCGTCTCGCCGTTCGGGGCGCAGCTCCGACTCCGGAACGGCCCGTCCCTCGGCGGCCAACGCGCGGACATACGCATCCCCCGGTCCGACGAGATTCCAATCCGGCCCGACCTGCGGCAACTGATGCTCGGCGATCATCTTCTTGGTCGCCGAGCGCACGGCGACGGCTCGCTCGGGGTTGGGCAGGCGTTGAATGCGGCCCCATTCAAATGCCAGGAAATCGACTTCGCGAGAATCCCGCTCCGGCTCTTTCCAGAGCTTGTTCCAGGCGGGCAGACCCTTCTCCTTGATGATGTTCCCCTCCCAGATTTGATACCAGGTTCCGGAGAAGCAATTGTTGGCTCCGATCCAAGTCACCTGGGATAGCGACTGAGGATCGATCAACTCGTTGGCTTGTGATTGGCAATGAAACACATTCCCCGTCGCCTCGACGGTGAGCTTCGGTTTGTCCCTGAAATGAGCGAGGCGAGGAAGACCTCCCGCAACAGCGTAAAAAGTGTTGTTCCGCAAACGCAGCGTATGGCTGCTGGTGCCCGCGTAACGGATCAATGTGTGGCATTGGCGAATCAGGCAGTTGTCGAATTCATAGTCCGTCACGGTCCCATCAGTTGGCGCGTTGAAGCCGTAGACGGAGATGATGAGGCTGTCGCTGATCCGCATCTTGGAGACACATCCCACCGGCTCTCCCCACATGCGGCAGCGGTGAAAGCGCCACGTCGCGTCTTTGGGATTGAAGAGCGTAAACGGGAGTGATCGCAAATCGAGGTCGCAGCCTTCGACTGAGAAATCCTTTTGGATATCACAACTCCCTTCCGGCCCCGCAAACGCCAGCCAGGGCCGATAGCCCGCTCCCGCGCGGATCACGAGCGGCTTGGTGACCGGCTCCAACCCTTGAATACGCAATCGCTCATTCGACCGAATCTCGATGACATCGTCTGGCAGCAGCTCGTTGATGGCTCCGGACAATGTTTTGAACGTTCGCGCATCCTTCCCCTCGCGGACGACCACGAATGGCTTGCCAGAATCTACGAGAGCCCGTGGCTTGGCGGGCGGAGCAATCGCCGGGGGGGGAGCGGCATTCCGTCCCAGCGCATTGACCAGCCGGTCGATGTCGGCTCCATAGTCGGTCCCGTCGGGACGAGGTTGATAGCCGGGGGACTTGTCTCGCAGGATGCGCCACTGAGCGGGGTCGAACTCCCACGGCGGCAGCTCGATCGAATCGGCTTCCGTGTGTAACTCCGCCTGGAATTGTTCCAATTGCAGCGGCTGTATCCCATGACGAAATGCGAGCGGCTTCACGAATGCGTTTCCGGATCCGGTCCAGTCGATCGGAATGGGAAGTCCGAACGTCAGATCGCCTTGCGCCACAAAGATCGAGCGGTGTGCTTGAATCTTGATCGCCGACAGCGAGTGGATGGGGCACCCCCCGAAGGCGTTTTCCACTTCGGGTGACCAGAACACGCAGCGTTCGATTTCCAACGTGCCGAGTGGGGCGGTGCGGCTTTCGACGTTTGGACGACATTCGGTCAACACAGAATTGCGCAGCCGCGCTGTGCTGCCCGATCGCAGGCCGATGCGCAGGAAGCTGATGTCGCAGTTCACAATCTCCGGTAACGATTCCCCGTCCCCGAACATCCAAGCGCCAACGCCAGAGACGCCCCTCTCCCCCAGCAGCGTGCAATTCATCATCCGCACGAGCGATCCTTGGGTGGGATAAAGGGGCTGGTCACCCACAAAATCCGAACCAAAGCCGCCACTGGCGAGCAACCCATTCCGAATCGTCAGTCCTTCCAAGATCAGCCGATCGGTCCCGGCACTCGTCAACTCGCTGTCAATCGTCGGTGCGTAGCCCGCACCGGCGCGGATCGTGAGCCGCCGCGAATCGCCGGTCCAGTGGCTCCCATTGACGAGGCCATCCGTGCGAAGTTCGACGACATCTTTGTCCTGAGCGGCGTCGAGAGCTTCCGTCAGAGTGACATATCCCCGCACTTCTTTTCCGGACCGCAGCAGCACGATGGCACCATCGTCGCGCCGTTCAGGGCGCAGCTCCGATTTCGGCACGGCCCGACCCTCAGCGGCCAGCGCGCGAACGTACGCGTCGCCCGGCCCGACGAGAGTCCAATCCGGCCCGACCTCCGGCAACTTGTGTTCGGAGATCATCTTCTCGGTCGCCGCTCGCACTGCGAGGGATCGTTCGGGATTGGGCAGGCGTTGAACGCGGCCCCATTCAAACGCGAGCAAATCCACTTCACGAGAATCCCGCTCCGGCTCTTTCCAGAGCTTGTTCCAAGCGGGCAGACCTTGCTCCTTGAGGACGTTCCCCTCCCAGACCTGATACCAATTCCCGGAGAAGCAATTGTCGGCACCGATCCAGGTGACCTGAGGCAGCGACTGGGCTTCGATCAACTCCGTGGCTTGCGACTGGCAATGAAACACATTCCCCGTCGCCTCGACCGTGAGCGTGGCTTCTTTCGCCAAGAAGGCCAGTCGCGTATGCGCTCCCGCGACAGCGTAGAAGGTGCAGTTCCGCAGTCGCAGCGTATGGCTGCCGCCGGCGTGATATCGCATCAGGCTGAAGTTGTTGCGAATGAGGCAGTTGTCGAATTCATAGTCCGTCTCCGTCCCATCGACTGGCGTGGGGATGCCGTAGGTCGAGATCAAGACGCATTCGCTGACTCGCATCTTGGCGACATACGCGGCCGGATCACCCCACATGCGGCAGCGGTGAAATCGCCACGTCGCGTTTTTTCGATCAAAGGGAGCAAACGGTCCTGAACGCAAATCGAGATCGCAGCCTTCGACGGAAAAATCCGCTTTGATGTCACAGGTTCCGTTCCCCACAAAGGCCAGTAGCGGTCGGAACCTCGCTCCCGCGCGAATCATCAGCGGCTTGACGACCGGCTCCGCGAATTGAATCGGCAACCGCTCGTTGGAGCGAATCTCGACGACATCGCCGGGCTGTATCTCATTGATGGCCGACACCAACGTCTTGAGCGTTCGCACGTCCTTACCATCGCGGACAACCACGAACGGCTTGCCCAAATCAACTGGAACCGGCGGTTTTGCGGGAGCAATCTCGTGGGGCAGGTTTCCAACCTGCCCGGCCTCTGGTTGTGCTTGTCGTACGGGCGTCTCGGCCTTCGCAGGAGTCGTTGGTTTCGAGGAGTCGGTGACAATCGGCTTCAGCGTTTCGACGCCAAGTTGCTGCGCAATCATCCCCCACACGGCTCCGAGCACACCAATCAACAACAGACTCAGCAGCGAGATTCGCAGCTTGCTGCGTCGTGCGGACTGAGTCTTCGGTTCGACAATCGTGGTCCTGTCATCAGGCGTCGCTGTACTCGCCTGATTGCGGATCGCTGGCTGCACACCCCGCGTTCTGGTGAACGCGGCTACGTCAGAATCTGTATCAAGGAATCCTGCGAGTGCCTCCGCAAACTCAGCCGCCGTGGCGAACCGATCTTCGGGACGGCGCGAGATCGCTTTGCAACAGATCGCTTCCAGAATCGGATCGACATCGCTGCGAATCTCGCTGGGACGAACCGGAGCGTCGTGCATGAGTTTAAACAACACATGAGTCACGTTGCCGGAGTAAATTGGACGACCCGCGAGCAACTCATAAAAGATCGCTCCCAGACTGTAGATGTCGGACGCCGCGCCAACCTTATTGGCATCACCTTTGGCCTGCTCCGGCGACATGTACGCTGGTGTCCCGATGATGACGCCCGACTGCGTCACTCGCGCGTCAGACTCATGCACCATCCAGGCGAGTCCGAAGTCCATCAAGATCGGCTCGCCGTCGCGGTCGATCATCACGTTGGCCGGCTTCAGGTCACGATGCACGACCCCCGCGCGATGAGCGACCTGCAGCGCCAGCGCCAACTTGCGAATCCATTCGGCGATCCGATGCGGAGTGAACGGTGAACTTTGCTGAGACGTGATTTCGTCAATCGGTAAGTAATCCGAAGCGTGAGCGAGGGTGTCTGGATCGCCAGCGTGGAGCCGCCCTCGTTCACGCTTCGGGTTATTTGTGACATCACTTCTTATGACCTGTGCCAGCGATTCGCCGTCGATGAAGGCCATCGTCAAATAATGTCTTCCGTCCTGCTCATCGACATCGTAAATCGGACAGAGGTTGCGGTGCGTCACCGAAGCCATCGTCCGCGCTTCCCGACGAAACCGCTCGATCAAATGGAACTTGCCATCGACATCGAACTTGGGGATCTTCAACGCCACTCGCCGACCCAACCGCAAGTCTTCGGCCAGATAGACAATTCCCATGCCGCCAGAACCCAACTCCCGTTCGATCCGATACCGGCCGAACAGCGTTCCCAAAGTCGCCGCCTCGTCAGCCAATTTGGTCCGCGAAGGGGCCAGATTCTCAGGCAACGTCTGCTCAGGGTCGGCAACTGGCTCGAGGTGCGTCCGAGGATGGTCTTGAGCTGGCTTCGGCGCGGCGGCTTTTGCGAACAATCCATCGGCGAAGTCCGAACACAAGTTATCCGCTGGCTGTTCGAGGAAGTCCCCCACTTCGGCCGCTCGGTTCAGTAGTTGCTCGATTCGTGCACGCAGAGGTAGGTTGCCCTCACACACCCCGTCGAGATACTCCCGCCGCGCCGTCGGGTCGACAATTTCAAAGGCGGCAATGAGGAGGTCTCGTTCGTGCATGACGCTTCGCAAGTGAAAGTAACCCGAAGCGTCAGCGAGGGCGAACGCTGCACGTCGCGTTGAATTCAGAATCTCTTGAAGCGTTCGCCGTCGCTAACGCTTCGGGTTACGACTTACGGTCCTGACGACAGTTCTTCCAACAAAAACGAACGAGCGTAAAGCCACAAACGGCGAGCCGAACTTTCGGACATCTCCAACAACTCAGCGGCCTCGATCATCGATAGTCCCGTGAAGTATCGAAGCTTGACCATCTCCGCCGCCTGAGCGTCCTGCAGTGCCAATCGAGTCATCGCCTCGTCCAACACCAGCAAATCGATGTCGGAACCAACTTCCGGCAGTTCGCTCAGAGAAATCTCAATGCGGTCCCATTCGCCGCCTCGCTTGAGTGCCTGCTTGCGTCGCGCATTCTCGATCAGAATCCGCCGCATCGCCTCGGCTGCCGCCGCAAAAAAGTGTTTTCGACTCTGCCACTTCTGAGCCACCGGCGCATCGACCAACCGGATGTAAGCCTCATGCACCAGCGCGGTCGCTTGCAACGTCTGTCCCGCCGACTCCTGAGTCAACTTAGCCCGCGCCAGCTCTCGTAACTCGTCATAAACCAACGGCAACAACTGCTCCACGGCGACAGACTTTCTCCGTTCAATGGCCATCAGGAGTGTCGAGATGTTGGAAGACACATTCACAGGCTAACATTCGTCCAATGGAATGAGCAATTCTGAAGCGGTCGGTACCGATCCAGTGATCGTCGTTTGGAACGCTCACTCTCGCTTCGAGTTCGTGTGCCGTCTGGTTAGCATGAACTCCAAATCGGTTCGATGAGGTGGAATATGGCTTCTCAACATCATCCAAGTTGTCTGTCATGTGGTCGCACTCGACGTGTTTTTTTCACGGACGTTGGCAGAGGCTTCGGTGGCTTGGCGCTCGGGGCGATGTTGCGTCAGGGCGAGATTGCCTTCGGGGAGCCCATAGCGACTCATTCGCCGCCTGATGGTTGGCCGAAATCATCGCGTTAGAAAGGTTTTGCGATGCTGTTGTACCTGTCGGACGGATACCTGCAGGGGATGTTGTTGTGGCTGATTGGTGGCGGCGTCAGTTTTTGGTTGCTGTTGCGAATGCTTTCGATCTGGCGTGCGCGACCCAAGCGGCTGAAATGGATTCAGGCCGGTCTGTCGTTATGGATGACGCTGGCCTTGCTGACCGGGATTGAGCTGTATTTCGCATTGCTCTATGACCAATCGGATTCCTTCAATTTGACCAACGTCTCAAAGAAGTGGTTCGCGCTGCATGCCGATCCGCAACGAAGAAGATTGGTCGTGAGCGACAAACCGGGTGAAGAAATCGAGATTGCGTACCGCGACGATCGAGTGTTTCCAGAATCGCTCCAACCGGATCAACGGCACTTGGTTTTCTTCGGAGACAGTTTCACGTTTGCACAGGGAGTGAACGAGGTCCGAGATCGATTCAGCAATCGAGTGCGCGCGGCGTTGGAACCGGCGTCAGGGGGGAAGATCGTTGTCTCAAATCTGTCGGATGCAGGGACAGATTTGCGTTGGATCAAGGCGGTTTTGGAAGGTCTGCTGAAAAAAGGTCACAAGATCGACACGGCGGTCTATGTGATGTGCCTCAACGATGTCGAGACATACCACGAGAACCATGCACGGTATTACCAGAACTTGTCGCGACACAATCCGCAGTTTTTCCTGTTCCGCGACACGTATTTTTTCAACTGGATGTACTTCCGGCTGAAGCAGTACACCTCGCCGGAAGTTCGGTCGTATTACTCATTCGTGAAGGAGTATTACGCCGGTGGTCCATGGCAGTTCATGCGGGAAGAGCTATTGGAGTTGCACCGGTTCTGTCGGTCGCACAACACCGAATTGCGAGTCGTGATCTTCCCGTTTCTTCACAATCTAGGGCCGAACTACCCGTTTCGAGAAGTTCATCAAAAAGTCTCGCAAGAACTTGCCAAGGCCGGAATCTTGACACAAGATCTAGAACCAGTGCTATCGCCACATTTCGACAAGGGCCTCGCCGTCAACCGTTTTGACGCTCACCCCAACGAACTGGCTCATAAATTGGCCGCCGAGGCGATGCTGAAACTAATTTTGCGGGATTTTGTCACGAATGAATACTAGCACCCTGACGGTTCCTGTTTGCCGCCCATCCACCACGAGTCACAGTGGGGCTGCTCGTCCTGTTCGACTCGCTCCCTCCGCCCCCGCAGAAGCGACCATGTCTGGAACTCATAACAAAGTCTTCAAACTGGAACGGGATGAAGACGTCCTGCTGGTGACGCCGTTGGGTGATGCCGGCAGCTTTCGTTACCACGACGTGCATGAGGAAAGTAACGTCGTCTTGCAAGTGCTCGAAGATCAGACCCTAAAGTATGTGGTCATCGACTTAAGTTGCGAGCAGGTTCTCGGATCAATCATCATCAGCGTGATGATCAAGTTGTGCCGAAAAGTCGGAGCCAGAGGTGGCAAAGCGGCCTTTTGCAACGCTTCGCCCGACATGCAGGAAGTCTTGGCGACCATGAATCTGACTCGCTTGTGGGCACACCACGAGACCAGCGCTGAAGCGATCAACGCCCTGAGAGCAGGGTAGTTATCAACCGCAGTGCGCTAGCGCGTTCCGGCTCACTCGACGCAGAAATCAACGCGAATGGCGGAGAGGCAAAGAGCTTTTGGGACAGGAAGATTGGAACACATTGCACTCTCGACGTCTTATTACTCTGTGCTCGATTGTTTTGTCCAAAACGTTCGAGTCGAAATCTTCGAGATCGGTTCGGGTCAACGGGGCTTTTTCTTGAATGCCACGGCCTTGGCGGCGGGCTTACTCGCTTTGGGTGCAGGCTTGGTGACCTTGGCAGCGGGTTTGGGCTCGGCCTTGAGTTTCACTTTGGGCTCTTTGCCAGCGTTTGCAATTAACTCCGTAGCGCGGTCGATCATCTCGTCGAGATCGTGGCCTTCGTCGGGAGCTTTGTGTTTGCTGAACGCTGAAGCGAATCGTGGATCGAGGGCAAAGCTACGGAAGTAGTCGCAAAAAGTAATCGTGTCCGACTTCGAAACAGCGGACTTTAAGCCGTCGGCCGCGTCTTGAACCGAGGCACTGGGAATCGCTAGTCCCAGCCACACGGCGGCATCCTTCATGCGGTCGTCTAGCGGAACCACATGGGCATCCATTGAGGCTTGCAGCATTTGAAGTTGTATGAACGAGCTGATGAAGCGGATCTTTTGCATCTGTTTTTCGGCCAGATCGAGCGTCTTACGACGCAGGGGCTCGAAGTCGAAATCGAAATTGATTTCGAACACGAACTGCAGGATCGAGCGGATCCGAGCTGCACGGGTATCGGGGTCGGTTTGGCCCTCGAACAACGGCGTCAGTTCGGCAAACGTGCTGACGCGAACTTCGTTGTAATCCTGAAACGTCTTCGTCAGCCGTTCAAACGAGACGTCGGCCAGTTCGGGGGTTGAGTTTTCCAAGCAAACCGCGTGCAGCATCGTCTCCAGAACCGGCTTGTGTTTGGAATGACCGGTAGGCTTGTAGTGCTTCTTCAAAAGCGTGACGAGCTTCTTGCAAAGGCTTTGCAGGTCAGACGCTTTGGTCTTCTTAACGACGGCCATGAGCTACGTACCTGTGAGTGTTTGGGAATGGATGGAGTTCAGCAGGCTGACGGTTTGTGAATCTGTAATCCAGGCCCTGGTGCCTGGTCGATGGCTTCAACGCAACGATTCGGGAGTCTCTTTCAATCCATCGGCCACAAGGGCCTGTACTACAGTTTCAGGAACCGGATCAGAATGCTTTGGCTGGGTCGAGTCGAGTCCTTCCGGCTCCGGCTCATCAGGATCAAAATCAGGATCATCCAACTCGGTGTCTGGTTCGTCCAAATCCGAATCATCACCGTCATCGTCTTGATTACGACTGCCCTCGGCGACGAGTTCGGTCGGATCGAGCTCATTCGGTTCAAGTTCAATTCGGGTGGCTTCGGCTTCCTGAAATCCTTCGGACGTGGCTTTCAGGTGATCGAGCCAATTCGGTTCCAGGACAAATTTTAGAATCGGAGTGTTTCGAGATTCTAATCTGTCAGCGATTTTTGATTGCAGGAATCCGCGAGACGATTCGAGTCCATGCAAACTAAGCGACTGAATTTTCGCATCGCCTCGCACTCCGATTCGGACTTTCGCCGCCTTGAGGTCTTCGGTGGCTTCGACGTTCAGGACGGTCACGTTTTTCACTCGCGGATCGCGCAGTTCAAACAAGATCGTCGAACTGATCGTTTCTAAGATTGCTCGATTCACTTTTTCAATACGGCGTGAAGGCATATGTTCGAAACCCGCAGCACGGGCGATTCGCCTGTGATTACTTCGAAAAAACAGCACAGGCGAGCCGCCTGAACTACGTCGTGAATCCGTTCCTAGTCAATTGTTCGTTTCACTTCCTCGATGCGATACGCCTCCAGCAGGTCTCCTTCTTTGACGTCGTTGAAGTTTTCCAGTCGGATGCCACATTCCATGCCGTCGCGGACTTCGCGGACGTCGTCTTTGACACGCTTGAGCGATGCGAGCGGGTAGTCGTGTAGGATCTTTTGATCCCGAATCAAGCGAACTCGGTTGCTGCGTTCGATCGTCCCGTTCAACACGCGACAACCGGCGATCGTACCGATGCGGCTGATGCTGAAAACTTGCAGCACGAGAGCACGGCCGGTCGCAACCTGCCTCTGTTCCGGCGGCAACAACCCTTCCAGCGAGCGTTTGATCTCGTCGGCCACTTCGTAAATGATTTGATATCGCCGAATTTCGACCCCTTCGGCATCGGCCAACTGCATGGCGCGGTCTTCGGCAATCACATGGAAAGCGACAATGATCGCTCCCGATGCGCTGGCCAGATACACGTCGCTTTCGTTGACTCCACCGACCGCCGCGTGCAGCAAATTCACCTTCACTTCCGGGTGATCGAACTTGCTCAGTTCATACTTGAGTGCTTCGATCGAACCGGGAGTGTCGGCCTTGAGAATGAGGGGTAGTTCCTGCGGGGCGCCGCCTCGCGCGGCGAGCAGGATGTCGTCCATCGTTCGCTTGCGGCCTCGGCCGGCAAGGTTCGTGGTACGGCCACGTTGCTGACGAATCTCGGCGATCTCGCGACAGGCGTCCAAATCGTCCATTACAAAGAATTGGTCGCCCGCGTTCGGCATGATGTCCAACCCCGCCACACGTACGGGCGTGGAGGGCGTCGCTTCCAAAATCTCTTGATCGTGATCGTTGTACATCGCGCGAATGTTACCGTGCGATCCGCCGCACAACAGGATCTCGCCAACTCGCAGCGTGCCGTTGCGGACCATGACCAAGGCCAGAACACCGCGGCCTTCATCGCGAAACGCTTCCATGCACACACCCACCGCCGGACGCTCCGGGTTGGCCTTCAATTCGTGAACTTCGGCCGTCAGCAGCAACAATTCCAACAGGTCATCGATCCCCACGCCGCTCAAACCAGAAGTGCGGACCATTTCGATTTCCCCGCCCCATTCCTGAACCAGCACGCCGTGCGTGGCAAGATCACTGAGCAGTTTTTGTTCGTTGCGGTCGGGCAAGTCGATCTTGTTCATGGCCACGACAATCGTCGCACCGGAGGCTTTCGCATGAGCGATGCACTCAATCGTTTGCGGCATGACGCCGTCATTGGCCGCGACCACCAACACCACGATATCCGTGCAGTTGGCTCCGCGAGCACGCATCTCGCCGAACGCCGCGTGACCAGGCGTATCCACGAACGTGATCGGATGTCCGTTGTGAATAATCTGATAGGCGCGGATGTGCTGCGTGATCCCGCCCGCTTCTCCGGCCGCAACGTTTGTCGACCGGATTTTGTCCAGCAACGTGGTTTTTCCGTGATCGACATGACCGAGTATCGTGACGATCGGCGGACGAGTCACCAATGCTTCCGGCGGGTCAATGACGGTCAGCGTTTCTTGCAACTCTTCTTCGAGGTCTTTCTCGCGGAGAATCGCCAGTTCGACGCCGACTTCCAGCGCCAATTCGATCGCGGTGTCCTCGTCGATCACATCGTTGATCTTCAGCATGTGGCCTTGTTTGTACAAGATGCTGAGAAACGTCTTGGCCGGCCGGCCAAGCGCTTCGGAAAACATGCGAATGGTAATCGGGACTTCGACCTCGGCGTGCGACCGAAGTTCTTGAGACACATGGACGCGCCGCTTGGGTTGGCGGAAACGCCGTCCGCCACGTTGATCTTCGTCCTCGTCGGTGGACTCAACTCGCGTGTGACGGCGCTGACGGCGCTCATCGCGGGATTCAATCAAACCGCCCGCATGCGCCTTCTTCTTGGCGGCTTCATCATCGTCAATGATTGCGCCGCTGCTGCTGCGTTTCTTGACAACCGGAACCTTTTTGCCATCGACCACCTGACTGACTCGACCGGCAAGCGGACCGGCGGCATCAAAGTCCGCGCTCAGTTTGATGTCGGGCTTTTGAGCTTTGGCGTCGTCTTTCCTCGCCTTCATAACGGGAGCGTCTGGGACCGCCGCCAGTTGCGGCAGGTTCGGCTTCGTCTTACGGATCGAAGCGGTTGGCCGGATGTCTCCGGTCGAACCAATCGGACGCATTTCGCGCATACGCGGAGCACCATGCGGCGTCATGTAGTCTTCGCGGCGCATGCCGCTCGGCGGAGTTGCCTCCAGCGATTCGAGAGGCTGATCCGGCAGTACAATATTTTCATCTTCGACGGGAGCGGAATCAGTAACTTCCTCGACCGGCGGTTTTTCTTCGACAACAACGGGCTTAGGGGTTCGTGATTTCACTAGCTTCGGGGCTTCGGCTTCCTCGGCCACGATTGGTGGCTGTGGAGCGACTTGAGCCGCCGGCGCGACTGGCGCAGCCGTCTCATTCTTGACGGGGCGTTCGACGGGAGCTATTGGCTTTGCGGTCCCGGCTCGGGCGACGGGCGTCATCGTGCGCGCGCCCATCGTTTTGATTTCGCGGGATTTACCGACTAGGTCAGGCGTTGCGTCTCGCGCCTTGCTCTTCGATTCTGACGGGACGGGCTTGGCGGATTTCTTCTGGAGGTGTTCCAACACGACGTCCCGCTCGGCCGGCGAGATACTCGCCAACGCCGACGCCTTGACCGGGATGCCAGCATCGTTGCAGTGCTGAATCAGCACCTTGCTGTCCATACCCAGTTCTTTGGCCAAGGCGAAGATGCGCACCTTGAGCGCCTGTTTTTCCTCGGTCAGTTGGTCGGTCAAAGGAATCCTCAATCTGGAACGGGCGGCTGGTGAATGGTCGTAACGGGCAAGACAAAATTAGCCGGTTCACGATCATCTCACTGTTCCGCCGGTGGTTCTGCAGGCGAATCGGTCGGGATTTCCGACGTTACTTCAGCCGGCGGCTCTGTCTCGGCATTTGCCGTTGGCTCTGTCTCGGCATTTGCGGTTGGCTCTGTTGCTGGACTTTCGGTTGATTCGGTCTCTTCGGGCGCGATCTCCTTGGGTGTGCGAGCCTCCACCGCAGCGCGTGTGGCGTCGACTTCTCGTTGCAATTTCTGTTCGGTCTTACGGCGGATGTCTTCTTCTTCTTGCTTCACGCTTTCGACGTCGGCGAACGCGACAATTTCTTCGCATTGTTCAGGAGTCAGGCTGCCCATCTCTTGCAATTGATCCGGCTCAATCACTGACAAGTCGTAAAAGCTGAAGAAGCCTTGCGAAACCAAGCTCTCAGCCAGCTCTTCGACGATGTGCGGAACTTGGGAGAACGCTGCGACCGACTTCTCCAATTGCTCGTTCAACTCGTCGCGAGTCATGACTTCTATGTCCCAGCCGACCAACTTGCTGGCCAGTCGCACATTTTGACCGCGCTTGCCGATTGCCAGCGACAACTGGTCTTCACGCACCAGCACGATCACGCGGCCGAGCATCGGGCACAAAATGACGTCTTCCGTCTCAGCCGGCTGCATGGCATTCGGCACGAGCACTTGCAGCGAGTCGTTCCAGCGAACGATATCAATCCGCTCGCCAGCAAGTTCATCGACGATGTTCTTAATCCGCGCTCCACGCACGCCGACGCACGCGCCAACGCAATCGACTTTGCTGTCCGTACACGACACCGCCACTTTCGAGCGATATCCCGCTTCACGAGCCAACGACCGGACTTCGATGATTCCTTCGGCTACTTCGGGAATCTCGGTCTTGAACAATTCCAACACCAGATCGGGATGCGTGCGTGACAGAATGATCTTCACGCGACTGCCCGCTTTGCGAACTTCAATCACAACCGCGCGAATCCGTTCGGCGACGCGATGCGATTCCCCCGGAATCTGTTCGCTTTTGGGCATGAAGCCGTCGATCTTGCCCAAGCTGACGAGCGCCGAACCTCCCTCGAAGCGAGTGATCGTGCCGTTGACGAGTTGTCCTTTGAGGTCTTCGTATTCATCGAAGATCGAGTCCCGCTCGGCTTCACGAATTTTCTGCATCAAGACTTGCTTGGCTGTCTGAGCGGAAATGCGGCCGAGGATCTCGCCGAGGACTTCGGAGTCAATATCTTTGCCATTGCTGAGAACGGTCGGCTTGCCGTTCTGCTGGTCGATGTGGACGGAAACCTCGAAGTCTTCTCCAAAGTGTTTTTTGGCGGCCGACAAAATCGCCTGTTCCAACGCCTCAAAGACGATGGTTTTCTCGATATTGCGTTCGCGATGCAGTGCATCGACGAATCGAAGGACATCCGCCCCGTTCATGCTGTTCCTTTCGTCGCGATCGTCCTTAACGCGACATTTCGCCTCGTTGTCCGAACGCATTCCGGTCGGACGATGTACTTGACTGTCGTCCTTGCGATCTCGTTCAAGACGATGCCCCGCATCGTGATCAGAACCATTCGGCTTCATGGTGAAACATACGTCGAAACCGAGCCAAGCGGTTTCAATGTCGGATTCCCACTTCGCATAGCTCTGAAAACAAAAAAAGCGGGCACGTAACCCACTTTCTTGGCGTTGTTATCCGGCGACAACAACGCACTCAGCCAACTGAGCGAAACAACACAGACGCTGCCGCGAGGCCACGTCTTTGGAACCGAGACACTCACATAGTTCAAACCCTCGCGAATCCACGAAGTCCTGACACTGCCCGAGCCGGTTCACCCCGATCCTTCGCCCTCTTGGCTGAGAGGGAGCGGAACGATAGGTTCGCTGGTCCGTACCGTCAAGGAACGGGCGACGGTTTTGGAAAAACCTTGCCCTCGGAAGTGGCTCGCGCGATTGCCGATGCCAATGCGTTGACGCAGAGCCTTTCTGGCTTTTCAGGTCAGCAATTGCAGTCGATACTTTCGGAGCCTCGATCACGGAGTACCGCCCATGCGATTTTTGGTCTTCTGGCTGGCCGCAATTGGTCCTGTCGCAGCGATCTCGCTGGCAGCCGATCCGCTCCTTCGTTCGGCGATTCGGTTTGAGGATGTCACCGCTACGGCTGGGTTGATTGAACCGTTGGCTGGGATCATGGGTCATGGCGGAGCTTGGGGGGATGTGGACGGAGACGGGAAGCCGGATCTGTTTGTCGGTGGCTTTTGCGATCGCCCGAATCGTGAGTACTCGCCGGCGACGGGGCCGATTCCGTGTCGATTGTTGATCAATGCCGGAAACGGAAAATTTCGCGTAGCGGAGAAATCGGAGACCGAAGTATTCGGGCGGACGAGTGGTGCGGTGTTTGCCGATCTCGACAACAACGGCACGCTGGAATTGTTTGCCGCAAACAACGCGAGGGCCGTGATCGACAAGCGGCGGGATGAGCCGCAGCGGTCGGCTCAAGTGCGGAGTTCGCAGTTATTTCGCAACGACGGCGGGACGTTGATCGACATCACGCGGCAATCAGGGGCGTGCCCGGAGTCGCTGTTGAGTGCGCGGAATATCGGGGTGCTTGATTTCGATGGCGACGGACTGCTCGACTTGTTTGTCGTCGAAGACATCTTTGTCGGGAAAGGTCGCAAGCCGCGATCCGCCTTGCTGCGGAATTTGGGGGACTTGAAGTTTGTGGATGTCACAAAAGATGCTGGTCTGCCGGAGGACATTTACGGGTTGGGGCTGGCGGTCGCGGATTTGAATAATGACGGGCGACCAGATTTGTTTGTCGGGCACTCGAATCGATTGTTTCTCAGCCAGGCTGGCAACAAGTTTCGCGAGGCGACGGAACTGAGCGACCTGTTTCGGTGGAAGCCGCGCAACGGTGAAGATTGGCCGTGTGGCGTGGCGTTTGGGGATTTGAATCGAGACGGGCGGCTCGATTTGGTGATCGGGATTCATCATGCGAAAGCTCGCAATCGTGTGTATTTGAACGACGGCTTGAAAGACGGAGTGCCGCAGTTTCGGGACATTACGGAGGCGGCCGGGTTGGGCGAGACCGTTCCGGCGAAGTGCCCGCATGTGGAGATTCAGGATTTCGACAACGACGGCTGGCCGGACATCTTTTTCTCGGCCGGATGGCTCGATGGTGATCAATTCACGCCGCTGATTTATCGGCATGTCGGCCTGACCGACGGCATCCCACGATTCGAGCCGCCGCGCGCGATCGGTGAGCCGATGGTTTATTTCCCGGCGGCTCCGACGGCGGACTTTGATCGGGACGGCAAGCTGGATGTGTTCTGCATTAACTGGTTCAACGACAACCGCTGCCGGTTGCTGCGGAATGTTGGCGGAGAATCGAAACCTCATTGGCTGCGAGTGGCCGCGCGTGGCACGACGACGAACCGGCAAGGGATCGGTTCAAGGGTGCGAGTGTTCCGCGCGGGACAGCTTGGCGACGACACCGCATTGCTCGGTCAACAGGACATTTCGATTGGCTTCGGCTATGCGAGCGGTCAAGAAGCAATCGCTCATTTTGGCTTGGGCGACGAAGCGCGAGTTGATGTCGAAGTCACGTTTCCAAATGGCGAACGAGTGACGCGACCTCGGTTGATGGGAGATCAATTGGTTTCGGTCGCTGAGCCGCAGCCCGCAAAGAAAGCTGAGCCGAAGAAGCTCGACGCCAAAAAACCCGCGACGAAACCGAGGCCCCCGTCGCCGGAATCGCTGTTGGAATATCCGCCGCGTCTGCCGAACAATGTGGAGTTGGCGACCGATTCGTCGCCGGACTTCTTGAAGCCGGTGGGTGAGTTACTCGACGGCGTCACGATTGCTCGCACTCCGCCGACAATCGACTGGGCTTACTTTCCGGGGCAGGACTATCCGGGCAAGCCGTGGTCGAATTGGGGGGACAGTTCATTTGCGAACAGCAAGTATTACACGGCGATCGGCGATCATCTGGCTCCGCGCGGAAATGCGTTTGTCTTCGAATACAACCCGGCCACGAAGCAGTTCCGAAAGTTGCTCGACCTGAGCAAACTGTTGGCTCTGCCGGAGGGACATTACACACCGGGGAAGATTCATTCGCGAGTCGATTTGGGGAGCGACGGCTGGCTTTATTGTTCGACTCACCGCAGTTCGCCAAGTGCGACAACGGACGTGAATCATTATCTCGGCGACTGGATCGTGCGGTGTCATCCGGAGACCGGCGAGAGCGAGATCGTGGCGCACGGGCCGCTTGGCAAGGCGTGTATTCCGAACGGAACGCTCGACCCGCAGCGGCTGATTTTTTACGGTGGGACCGCGCCGGGTCAGGCGAGCGACAGCGCGGGCGTGCAGTTTTTCGCGTTCGATGTTCGCAACCGCAGGCTGTTGTACTCTGGCGGTGACGGGCCACAGCGGTATCTGATTGTGACGAACTCCGGCCGCGCTTATTACACGCCCGGCATGGCAACGAGACCGCCGATGCGATTCGATCCGGCGAGCGGCAAACCTCCGGAACAAATTCCCGGCGAGATCGGCATCCGAGCGGCAACTCGCGAGACAACCGACGGCTCAGTCTACACGATGTCGAAGGAATCGCCGCCTCGAATGTTTCGTTTCAACACGCGGGACGAATCCATCGCCGACCTCGGCCCGGCGTCGGTTGGTGTGAACAGCTACGTGGCCGCGATGACGACTGATCCTGTGGGACGTTACGTTTATTATGTGCCGGGCGCTCACGGCGGCAGCGAAAAGGACGGCTCCGCAGTTGTGCAGTTCGACACGAAAACTCGGCAACGTAAAGTGATCGCGTTCCTGCATCCGTTCTATCAGACCAAGTACGGCGCGATCCCGAAAGGAACTTACGGCCTCGCCGTGAGCACTGACGGCGCGACGCTGTTTGTCACTTGGAACGTCTCACGCGGCAGCCGAGCTTGGGATTGTTGTGCCTTAACGGCGATTCATATCCCGGCGGACGAGCGAAAGACAAATTGATGTTCGCCAGCCACGAATCATGAATGAAGAGGAACACATGACGCAAACGCTGTTGACGATGTCCGACATCTCGAAGTCGTTTGGGGCGACTCAGGCGTTGCGTGAGGTATCGTTGGCAGTGTCGGCGGGGCGCGTGCTGGCGTTGATCGGCGAGAACGGAGCGGGGAAAAGCACGCTCATGAAAGTGCTCAGTGGGGCGCACGCGCCGGATGCCGGGACAATGACGCTGGCGGGAAGGTCGTATTCGCCGAGCGGGCCGCATGAGGCACGGTTGGCTGGGGTCGGGATGATTTATCAGGAGCTGAACCTCGCGCCCGATTTGAGCGTAGAGGACAACATCATGCTCGGCCAGGAATGCGGGCAGTTCGGTGTACTCAATCGGGCTGATCAGCGGGTCAAAGTGCGCGCGGCTCTGGAACTGCTGGGGCATTCGGATTTAAGGCTTGAGACACCGGTTCGCGACTTGCCGATAGCGATGCAGCAATTGGTCGAGATCGCGCGGGCGCTGGCTTCCGACTGCAAGGTGATCGTGTTTGATGAACCGACTAGTTCGTTGACTCGCGCGGATGTCGAGCACTTGTTTGCCGTGATTCGGCGGCTGAAGTCGGCCGGGTTGGGGATCGTGTACATCAGCCATTTCTTGGAAGAAATTCGGCAGGTTTGCGACTGTTACTCGGTGTTGCGCGACGGCGAATCGGTCGGCTGCGGTGAGTTGGAGAATGCGACGGACACCGACATCGTCAGCCTGATGGTCGGCCGCAGCGTATCCGAATTGTTTCCGACGGTGCCGCATACTCCCGGCGAGGTCGTGCTGCGAGTCTCCGGGTTGAGCGGCGAAGTGTCACCGATTGACGTGTCGTTTGAACTTCGTCGCGGCGAGATTCTGGGGATTTCCGGTTTGATCGGAGCCGGGCGGACGGAGTTGTTGAGATGTTTGTTTGGTATGGATTCGATGTCGCGTGGAGCCGGGATTAGGTGTTCAAAATTCAAAATTGACGGGACAACGCTTGCTACTCAGCCAAGTTTCGCTCCGCCAATTTTGAATTTTGAACACCTGGCCCCTAACGCGCGACACACTCCGAGAAGCCGCATCCGCGATGGCTTCGGCCTCGTCTCCGAAGACCGCAAGACCGAGGGACTCGCGCAGACTCGGTCGGTTGCCGACAATCTGACGCTCAGCCGTATGTGGCCGTATTCGTGGTTCGGTTGGTTGAATCTCGGTCGGCGGCGTGAGGCGGTCACAGAGTGGATGACAAAGCTGCAAGTCAAAGCGGTCTCGCCCGACCAAACGATTTGTGAACTGAGCGGCGGCAATCAGCAGAAGGTCGCGATTGCCCGTGTGCTGCACCAAGAGGCGGACATTCTGTTACTCGACGAACCGACGCGCGGCATTGACGTCGGCACGAAAGCGGAGATTTATCGCCTGATGGGTGAACAAGCCGCCGCCGGCAAGTCGGTAATCTTCGTCAGTTCGTACTTGACCGAACTGCTCGCTGTGTGCGACCGAGTCGGCGTAATGTCTCGCGGCCGGTTAAAGGAAATCCGGAAGACGCAGGATTGGACGGAAGAAGCGGTGATGTCTGTGGCCGTCGCTGGTTAATGAAGTTGGCAACTCTTCCGGCTATTCTTCGCCCACGTCGAATCTCTTGAATCTGAGGCCCTGACACTTGGCCGCAACCTGTCGAAACACATGACTGATTCTCCAATCTTGTATTCCTCTGAATCGCGTTCGAGCGTGCGGCAAAGGTTAGCCTCGACCTTAGGTTCTTTCATCGCGCTGGCTGTCGTCGTCGTGCTGTTTGCAATTGCCGATCAATTGATGAACGGCGAGAAGGCGACGTTCTTGACCAGTCGCAATCTGACAACCATCACGGCTCAAACGGCAACCGTGGCGGTCGCCGCGTTGGGAATGACTGTGCTCATTATTTCTGGCGGTATCGACTTGTCGGCCGGGACGGCGATTGCTCTCAGTGCGACAGTGATGGCTTGGAGCTTGAAAGAAGATGTCGGGCCACGTTGGTTCGTCGGTGAGACGACGATCGCCGTCGGGAAACAACAGGACGAGGCGAAGTCCGCGATCAAGCAAACTGATCGCAAGCTGGAGGTGCTGGCCGAACGAGGCGCGACTTCGCTGGAAGTGGTCGAAGTGTTGAAAGACAAAAGTCGCGCGACTGCTGATGTCGGCCGTCTGGAACAGCGGCTAAAGACGCTGCGAACACTTTCGGTTGGCGTGGCGGTTCCGTTGGCGATTGGCTGCGGCTGCCTGTGCGGCTTGATCAACGGAATTCTCGTGAGTTACCTGCGAGTCGTCCCGTTCATCGTGACGCTGGGGACGATGCAGCTTTATCTGGGCTTGTCGAAACAGCTCGCTCACGAAACGACCGTGCGACCGGATCGGACGCTGCAAGTGGCCGATGGCCTCGTCGATTTGCTCTCCGTCCGAGCCGATGCCTTGTGGCTGGGCCTGCCGAGTGGCGTGTGGTTGGCGCTGTTGCTGGCCGCGATGTTGGCGGCGGTGCTGCGGTGGACGGTGTTCAGCCGGTATGTGTTCGCACTCGGCTCGAACGAAGCGACCGCTCGACTGTGCGGGATCAACGTTCGCTGGAATAAGATTGCGGTGTATGTGCTGGGAGGATTATTCGTCGGGATCGCCGGGGTGTATCAATTCTCGCGGCTGACGGTCGGCAATCCGACCTCCGGCAGCGGACTGGAATTGAAGATCATCGCGGCGGTCGTGATCGGCGGCGGCAGCCTCAGCGGCGGCCGAGGAACCGTGATCGGCACGTTGACGGGAGCGTTGATCATGTCCGTCATCACTAGTGGCTGCACGATGCTCGGTTTGCAGAATCCAGTGCAGGACATGATCCTTGGGGTGATCATCGTCGCGGCGGTGACGTTGGATCAGTTGCGCCAACGGCGAATGAAACCATCGTAGTCACGCTCGCCAAGAGCGTGGGTGTGCTTTGCATTCACCCACGCTCTTGGCGAGTGTGGCTACGGTTGAAACGGCCTCAAGACCTTTGATCGAATCGTGACTCAAAATGTTCAAACGGTGTTTGCTGACATGCGGCTTGCTGACATTGGTAGGGGCTTGGGTTTCCGTGTCGGCAGCCGAACCGACCACTCAATTGCCGGCGGGTTTGAAGCTGGAAGAATCTCCGAGCGATCCGAGAGTTGCGAAGATCGTGTTCATCGCCGGTGGCAACTTCTTCAAACCGGGTGAGCATGAATACATCGCGGGCTGCGCGGTGCTGATGGACCTCGTGCGACAGACGCCGGGAGTTGCTCCAGTGCTGGTGGTCGATTGGCCGACGAAGCCGGAGACACTGGCCGGGGCGAAAGCGATCGTGCTGTTTGCCGATGGCGGCGACAAGCACAGTCTGCTGAAGCCGGATCGAGCGGTTCAATTGCAGAAGTTAGCCGATACCGGCTGCGGCTTGGTGTTGTTGCATCAAGGGGTCGATGTCCCGAAAGACTTGGGCGATCGAATGCGCAGTTTCTCCGGAGCCGCTTGGGAGAAAGGTTATTCGCAGCGAGCTCACTGGATCGACGAATTCAAAACATTCCCCGATCACCCGATCTGCCGAGGGGTCACACCGTTCAAGATCGATGACGGCTATTTGACGAGTCTCCGTTTCGTGCCAGAGATGCGTGGCATTGCACCGCTGTTGAAGACCGTTTCGCCGAAAGCTGCCAAGCAGGATTTGGACAATACGACGATTATCGCCTGGGCGTTTGACCGCACCGACGGTGGCCGCAGCTTCAGCTTTACCGGCGGCCACTTGCACGTCAGCTTGGCGGAAGCGGGTTATCGCCGCTTGTTGACCAACGGAATCCTGTGGTCCACGAAGATCGATATCCCGAAAGCCGGCGCTCCGGTCGAACTGACGACGGAGAATCTGAACAAGTACCTCGCGCCGAAACCGGTTGCGACCGCGAAGTGATCTTGATATTTGATCGTGAGTTACTCAGGGAATGAGTCCGCATGGGATATCGAAATCTTCAGGAATGCGTCGCTGATTTGGAGCGGACGGGGCAGTTGGTGCGGATTGACGCGGAGGTTGATCCTCGGCTGGAGGTGGCGGAGATTCAGCGGCGAGTTTATGCGGCGGGTGGCCCAGCGATGCTGTTCACTCGCGCGAAGGGCTGCAAGTTTCCGCTGCTGGCGAATTTGTTTGGGACGATGGAACGGACTCGGTATTTGTTTCGAGACACGCTGGAGGCGGTGCGACATCTGGTCGAGTTGAAGATCGATCCGGCCGCGTTTGCTCGGAATCCTTGGCGGTATCGGGATGCGCCGTTGACGGCGTTGCACATGTTGCCGAAGTTCGTTTCGCGCGGGCCGGTGCTGGCCAACGAAACGTCGGTCGATCAGTTGCCGCAGATCGTGAATTGGCCGAATGACGCGGGAGCGTTTATCACGCTGCCGCAAGTTTACACGGAAGACGCCGATCGGCCGGGCTGGCAACACTCGAACCTTGGCATGTACCGCGTGCAGCTTTCGGGCGGACAGTACCTGCCGAATCAAGAGGTTGGGCTGCATTATCAGATTCATCGCAGCATCGGCGTGCATCATGCGGCGGCGATTCGGCACGGTGAGCCGTTTCGCGTCAACATTTTCGTTGGCGGCCCTCCCGCGATGACGCTCGCCGCCGTCATGCCGCTGCCGGAAGGAATGAGCGAACTGACATTCGCCGGAGCGCTCGGTGGTCGGCGAGTTCGCATGATTCGCGGAGCCACATTGCCGATCTCGGCCGAAGCGGACTTTTGCATCGTAGGGACAGTCGATCCGAAGCAGCTCAAACCAGAAGGACCGTTCGGGGATCATCTCGGTTATTACAGCTTGGCTCACGACTTTCCGGTGCTGCGAGTTGAGAAGGTGTTTCATCGCGACGGGGCGATCTGGCCGTTCACGGTCGTGGGACGGCCGCCTCAGGAAGACACCAGCTTCGGCCACATCATTCATGAGATCACAGGGCCGATCATTCCAACAGTGATTACTGGCGTGAAGGCCGTTCATGCGGTCGATGCGTCGGGCGTGCATCCGTTGTTGTTGGCGATCGGCAGCGAGCGGTATGTGCCGTATTCGGCCGAGCGGAAGCCGCAAGAGTTGCTGACGTGTGCGAATGCGATCCTCGGACAGGGGCAATTGTCGCTGGCTAAGTATCTGTTCGTCGTTGCAGGCGAGGACAACTCGTCGCTCGACATTCACGACATCGCCGCTTTCTTTCGGCATGTGTTGCAGCGAGTCGATTGGCAAACGGACTTGCACTTTCAAACACAAACGACGATCGACACGCTCGATTACACTGGCCACGGGTTCAATGCCGGCTCAAAATTGGTTGTTGCCGCAGCGGGACCGGTGCGACGCGAACTTCCGACGGAACTTCCGAGCGGCCTGTCATTCCCTGCTGGCTTTCGCGATCCGCGAGTTTGTCTCCCTGGTATCTTGGCGATCACGGCTCCAGCGTTTGATGCTCGATTCGCCGAACGCGACGGAGAGCAAGAACGGTCAATTCGCGAGTTCCTGCGGCACTTCACCGGCGATGCTCCGATCAATGTCTTTCCACTCATCGTGCTGACGGACGACAGCAACTTTGCCGCCCGAACGCTCAACAACTGGTTGTGGACAACGTTCACGCGATCGAACCCGGCGGCGGATGTTACGGGCCTCGGGGCGTTTGTCTCGCAAAAACATTGGGGCTGCCGAGGGAGCTTGATCATCGACGCTCGGATCAAACCGCATCACGCTCCGCCGCTAATCGAAGACCCGGAAGTGACTCGCCGAGCCGATTCGCTGTTCGCGAAGAATGGACCGCTGGGCGCGATCGGGTGATAAGCGCAAGAAAAAAGGTGCGGCATGGTCCCCTCGAAGCTCCCAGCTCCCCATGCCGCACCCATAAAGTCGGTTCATCGCCAGGCGGCTCGCGAACTGCAATTCGGCGGCGGCACTGACACAGACAACATAGGTCACGTTCCGAGCCTGTCAAATTTTCGGTGAAAGGTTTTCCAAGGACTGCGGTTCCATCGGTGGTTGCGTTGTCCGCAGGGGCCTAAACTTCGCCGAAAATCGAGTTTCCCAAACCTTTCCCGAACTGACCATGATCGCACTGACCCCCACTACCAAGCTGAAACAAATCACCGACAAGATCGAAGCCAGCGAACGTCTGACTTTCGACGAAGGAGTTTTCCTCGACGAACAGGTCGATGTTCTGACGCTTGGTCGTTTGGCGAACATCGTGCGCGAGCGGAAGAACGGAAATCTCGCGTTCTACAACACGAACATTCATCTTAACCCGACGAATGTCTGCATTTACCGTTGTGTGTTCTGTGCATTTCGGTCCGACCTGAAAGCCGAGCGCGCCTACACGTTCACGGATGACATGATCCGCGAGCGAACGCTCGAAGCGAAAGCGGCCGGGGCGACAGAGATTCATGTTGTCGGCGGCTTGCATCACCAGAAGGATTTCGACTGGTATGTCAACATAGTCCGAGTCATTCACGAGACGTACCCGGAGATTCACATCAAGGCCTGGACCGGCGTTGAAATCAATTGGTTCGGGCACATCACCAAGCAGCCGTATCGCTGGGTGTTGCAGCAATTGATCGACGCGGGTCTCGGGAGCATGCCCGGCGGTGGCGCGGAGATTTTTCATCCCGACGTCCGCTCCCAAATCTGCGAGCACAAAGCGGACGGCAGCAACTGGCTGGAAATCCACCGCACCGCTCATCAATTGGGCCTGCGTTCCAACGCGACAATGCTCTACGGCCACGTCGAACGGGCCGAGCACCGCATCGACCACCTCTGCAAACTGCGCGAACTGCAAGACGAGACGCACGGCTTTCAAACCTTCATCCCGCTGGCGTTCCATCCCGAGAACACGAAGCTCGACCACATTATCAAGCCGAGCGGCCTGATGGACCTGAAGGTGATGGCGATCTCGCGGTTGATGCTCGACAACTTTGACCACATCAAAGCCTACTGGATCATGCTGGGTGAGAAGACCGCTCAAATCGCGCTCAACTTTGGAGCTGACGACTTGGACGGCACCGTGGTCCACGAACTGATCTATCACGACGCCGGAGCGCAAACTCCTGAGGGCCTGACTGTCACCCAACTTCACCACCTCATTCGCGAAACCGGCCGCGAACCAGTCGAACGCGACACACTGTATCGTCGGGTGATTCGCGAGGGAGCGACGTGGCAGGTCGAAAACCTGCCGCATGAGGTCGTATGAGCGATTGGCTGAACAACATTTGTTGGCTGACCGACAGCTACAAAGTGTCGCACTCCAAGCAGTACCCGCCGGGGACTCGGCAAGTTTAGTCGTACTTTGAATAGCGCTCCGGCAGCACGTATCCCGAGGTCTGCTTTTTCGGCTTGTAGTACTTTCTTGAGCGGTCGCTGTGCGGCGCGGTTGTGGCCGACGAAAAGATCGACGCGGCGGCGGCGTTGTTTCAACAGCATTTCGGCAGTGACGTGTTCAATCGCGCCGGTTGGAAGCACATCGTTGACAAGCATGGCGGACGGTTGTCGATCGTCATCAAAGCCGTGCCCGAAGGGACGATCGTTCCCGAAAGCAACGTGTTGATGACCGTCGAAAACACCGACGACGAAGCGTATTGGTTGACCAATTGGCTGGAAACGCTGCTCGTTCAAGTTTGGTATCCGTGTACCGTCGCGACACAAAGCCGAGCGATGAAGTGGCTGATCTTCAACGCGCTTCGCGAGACTGGCGATCCGAATCTGATCGGCTTCAAGTTGCACGATTGTGGATTTCGCGCCGTGACGTGCCCGGAACAGGCGGCTCTCGGCGGAGCGGTTTATTTCGTCAACGGATACCGTGCCAGGATTGTTGCTCGCACGGTAGTTTTATGGCTGCGAGATGGCCGGGTTCAGTATCCCGGCGGCCGAGGGATTGTGACTTAGCCGACCCGCAGACGAAAACTTACCGTGGGATTGGCTTCCAGACTGTTATTCACCGAATCAAACGACAGGCTGGAAGAGCCTATTCCACGAGGCAAGATAAGTCCTGCCGTTTGCGTTATCAGAGGTCATCACCGCCATAGTGGCCCGTGGTAATTTGGCCTGGACAGGATTTCGTCCAAGGCATACTAACCCTCCGACAATTTCCCAGGGAGAGGGAGCATCATGCGCAAGGATCGCCTGTGTCAGGTGGCAATGTCTGTCTGTCTGTTTTCGACGGGCTGCTTTAGTTACGGCCCCGCGCCGTACTATCAACCGGGAACTTATGGCACCGTGCCTCACACTGCGATGGGGCCAAATCGCGGAGTTCCAATGGCTGGTCCGCCGGGAGCCGTTTGGGTTCCGGCCACTCCGCAGCCAGGTCCGGTCGCGGGAACCACGATTCCTCAACCAGCGAGGCCAAGAGCGCCCATCTCCGCCGACAAATTTGAAGATGCGGCGACCAACAAGCTGGTCCCCGAGCCGGCTGATCCGGGCAATCGGCCTTCGACAAAAGAGGAAACCGACTCCTTCGGATTCGACGACGGTGCCGAACTCGATCGACGTGAACCTCGAATCGGTCGCCGGACGCGAGCCGCTCGGCCCGATGATTTGCAATTGAGCGCCGCAGAAGAAACGTCGCGGTCGGCGAATGACGGAGTCCCGGAAGTGACCGCCGGATTGCAGTCGGCCGAGTTCACTACACGAGTCCTTCCCGATGCAGTTCGGCGAGACGAGCGATTTGGCTACGACACTGAGAACTATTCGTGGCTGCAAGGGATCGTCGAACAAGGTCGCAACGGCACATGGCATTTGGTTTACAGCCCTACTCCGGACGATGCGGATCAATTTGGTGGCGAGGTTACTCTCAAACGAACAGCGGCTCTGAATGGCATTCGGCATCGCGCGGTAATCCGAGTGGAAGGCCACTTCGATTCGAAGGAACGCGATCGGCTTGGCAAACCGGTGTACGAAGTCGATCCCGACCGCATCGATCTATTAAAGCGGTAGCGTGGCAAAGTCGCGGAGTGCGGCACGATCCTCCGCATCCAGGGACTTACGCCCTCCGTTTCGCCGAAACACACGAGCTGGGGCAGGAGAGATGCGAACCCGATTTGTCCGTTGTGCCGCCGCGATTGCGTTGCTGATATCCGCCGACTGTCGCGCTACGGACGATGCCGTGCTTTTGCAGCAAATGGGTTCCGCCCAGCCGAAGTTCGTCGAAATCGCCACGAAGATTTGGCGGCACGCGGAGGTCGGGTATCGCGAGGTCGAAAGTTCATCGCTCTTGGCTGATGAGTTGGAAGCAGCGGGATTTCGAGTGAAGCGCGGCGTGGCGGAAATCCCGACGGCGTTCGTCGCGGAATTTGGATCGGGAAAGCCGGTCGTTGGTTTGCTCGCCGAATACGACGCGCTTCCCGGCATGGAGCAAGATGCGGTTCCGGCCAAACAGCCGATCAAATCGAACAAGCCGGGACACGCTTGCGGACATCATTTATTTGGAACCGGCTCGACGTGGGCGGCGATCACAATCAAGCAGGAATTGTCGGCGCGGCAACATGGCGGGACATTGCGATTGTACGGTTGCCCGGCTGAGGAAGGTGGCAGCGGCAAAGTTTTTATGGCCCGCGCGGGGTTGTTCAAACGACTGTGATTTGGTCTTGCATTGGCATCCGTCTTCTGAAAATCGAGCCAGTTTGGAGACGAATCTCGCGAATTTTTCGGCGAAGTTTCGGTTCCGCGGCAAAGCCGCACATGCGTCCGGTGCGCCGAGCCAAGGTCGGTCGGCGCTCGATGCTGTGATGCTGTTCTGTCACGCCATTGATCTGTTGCGCGAGCATGTGCCGCAAGAAACTCGGATTCATTACGTCGTGACGAACGGCGGCAATGCTCCGAACATCGTCCCCGACTTCAGCGAGGTTTATCTGTACGCGCGACATCCCGAACCGGCGAAGTTGGACGGGATTTGGAGTCGCATCGAAAAATGCGCGGCCGGGGCGGCAATGGCAACCGAGACAACGGAATCGCACAACATCGTCGGCAACACGGCGAACATTCTGCCGAACGACGCACTGGCCAGTTTGATCGACAAGCATTTGCGGCGCGTTGGTGGCTTTGAATTGTCGCCGGAAGAGACAACCTTCGCGGAGACAATTCGGGAAACGCTGTTGCGAAGCGATCTGCCGCCGCTCGGCAATACGTCGCAAGTGCTGCCGATCGACGAGGGCTTGCGATACGGCTCAACCGATGTTGGGGACGTGAGCTGGCTGGTGCCGACCGGCGATCTGCGAGCGGCTTGCTGGGCACCGGGGGTCTCGGCTCATTCGTGGCAAGCGGTCGCGTGCGGCGGGATGAGCATCGGTCACAAAGGCATGACGGTCGCTGCGAAAACTCTGACACTGGTGGCGTTGGAGTTGTTTGCTGATCCAAGACAAATCGCATTTGCTCACGACAATTTTAACAAACGCCGCGCCGGAAAAAGCTATCAAACACGATTCCCAAAAACGCAGGGGCCATCGCTGAACTATCGAGATAACAACGCGCAGTAACGGCGGAATGGCAGAAACATTGGGACAAAAGAGAACAGCGTTCCCGAGTATTATCTTTCTGCCGCAGCTTTTCTGCCATTTTGAACTCTCGCGAGCCGTCCGATGTCGCACTCACCATCTGACTTGAACGCCACATCGCTGACTGTCTCCGGGCGGAATCTGGTTTTGGTATGTGCGTTTCTCGGTTGGTTCTGTGCCGGGTTTCATTTGGCGACGACATCGTTGGCGATGCGGTCGGCGGCGATTGATCTGCTTGGCCGCACCGGGGCGATTGATCAGAGCCGGTTTCAAGAACTTAGCAAACGAACGCCGAAACCGGGACAGCCGAAAAGCGAATCGAAGCTGACGGCTGATGAGGCGGCTCAATTGAAAGCTTGGAATGGGCAGCTTGCTCAATGGTTTGCGTGGCTTCAGTGTTCGTTCTTGTTTGGCGCGGCAACCGGCGGGTTGGTGTTCGGTCGTCTGGGAGATCGAGTCGGACGGTCGAAGGCGATGGCGGTCAGCATCTTGGTTTATTCGATCATGGCCTTTGCGGCGTCGTGGTCTCAGGCACCGTGGCAATTGCTGGTGCTGTGGTATTTGGCCTGCACCGGGGTCGGTGGGATGTGGCCCAATGGGGTGGCCTTGGTCTCGGAAGCTTGGGCCAGTCTGTCTCGACCGATGGCGGCGGGGATCATTGGAACGTCGGCGAACATCGGCATTTTCGTGGTCGCCAGTCTCGCGGCCTGGAAGCCGATCACGCCGGAGAGTTGGCGTTGGGTGATGCACATCGACAGTGTGGCCGTGTTGCTCGGCATGTTCTCGTTGTTCGTGGTTCCCGAATCGCCGCGCTGGCTGGCGATTCGGCAAGCGGAGGCGTCTGGCAAGCAAGCGTCGGTGTCGCTCGGAGAAATTTTCCGGCCGCCGCTGTTGCCGATCACGGTCGTTGGAATTCTGCTCGCCACGATCCCGTTGATAGGTGGTTGGGGGAGTGCCAATTGGATGGTCCCCTGGGCTGAAGAGGCGGGAGCCGTCGCGACGCCGCCGAATCCGACCTTGAAGGCCAACGTGCAACAAGCTCGTTCGCTGACGGGGATTGTCGGAAGTTTTCTCGGCGGCTGGGTCGGCAGTCTGCTGGGGCGTCGCCGAGCCTACGCGATCATCAGCGTGGCGTGTTTGGCCTGCGCGCAGTATGCGTTTTGGTTTGTGGTGCCGACGGACCGCAGCTTCTTATTTTGGGTCGGGGCGATTGGTTTTTTCAGCGGCATCTATTTTGGCTGGCTGCCGTTGTTTTTGCCGGAATTGTTCCCGACGCGAGTCCGTTCAACCGGTGCCGGCGTGAGTTTCAACTTCGGCCGCATTCTAACCGCCTTCACGATCTTCGGCACCGGGTTGTTGATGTCTTACTTTGAAGGGAGTTACGCTCGCATTGGCCGCATCACCAGTTTGTGCTTCGCGCTGGGAGCGATCGTGATTTTCTTCGCGCCGGATACCTCGCAGCGACAACTGGAAGATTGAATCCGAGTTGCGGAGCGACTCGGCTAGGTAACGAGATTGCTCCGCGACCGAGATGAAAGCACATCGTTCAACGAATCCCAAAGGATCTCGCAGACGCGGCCAACCAACTCCGGGGGCATCGCCGGTGCCGGGACGATCGTCAGCACCTCGCCCAGTGATCTCGTGAACAACCCGCGCTGCCGAGCGGCTCGCGTGATTTGATGTCCGATGCCGTGTTCCGCCCGCAATTCGATGCCAACCAAAATCCCTTTTTGTCTCACTGCGGCGATCTGCGGATGAGATCGGAATTTTTCAAGTTGCTGAGCAAGTAGTCGTTCGCATTTGGCGACATTGTCGAGGACTCGATTGCCCGCGAATAGTTCGAGTGACGCGATCGCAGCCACGCAGCCAAGCGGGTTGCCTGTGTACGTGTGCCCGTGAAAGAACGTCCGGCTGGAGCCAGAATCGCCCAGGAAGGCCTCGTAGATTTCGTTGGTCGTCAACGTCGCCGCCAGCGGCAAGTAGCCACCGGTGATCCCTTTCGACAGACAGAGGAAATCGGGCGTGACTTGTTCTTGTTCGCACGCCAACATCGTTCCGGTTCGGCCAAACCCAACGGCAACTTCATCAGCGATCAGCAAAATTCCATGCCGCCGAGTCAGCTCGCGCACGCGGTTCAAATACCCGGCTGGATGAACCCAAATCCCTGCCGCCGCCTGCACGAGCGGCTCAATCACAAAGGCCGCGATCTCGCCCGCATGCGCGGCCAACGTACGGTCCAATTCAGCCAAACACTGCGCGGCCCATTCGTCCGCCGACACACTGTTCGGTCGAGCACACTCCGCCGGGGAGGGGACTCGCAACGTGCGGAACAACAACCGCGCATAGCTGTGATGGAACGCCTCAATGTTCCCGACGCTGACCGATCCGACCGTGTCGCCGTGATATGCGGACGTCAACCCGACGAACAAGTCGCGTGGCTCTGGGTGTGGCTTCTGTCGGTGAAACTGATATGCCAGCTTCAACGCCACTTCGACAGCGGTCGCTCCATCATCGGAATAAAACACTTTGGGCAATCGTGCTGGCAACCGATCGGTCAATTCCACCAACTGCTGAGCCAGTTCGATTGACGGCACATTCGACAATCCCAACAAAGTGGTGTGCGCGACTCGGTCCAATTGCTGGCGAATGGCGTTGTCGATCTCGGCCACGTGATGCCCATGCACGTTGCACCACAGCGACGAAACGCCGTCCAACAGTCGTCGGCCTTCAATGTCGATCAGTTCAAATCCCTCAGCCGCCGCGATGATTGGTGCCTCATCGGCAACGAACTCGCGCATCTGGCAGAACGGATGCCAGACAAAAGAGTTGTCGGATTGACGAAGATCCGTCGGCATTCGTGGCAGAGTGGCTAGTGACATGGCAACGCACACTAACCCGAAGCGCAAGCGAGGGCGAGCGCCACCGAACCGGTGTTCGACAGGGACAGCCTTCGGTCAGGAAAATCCCGATTCCTGAATTGTCGAACGTGACGTAAACTGTGCCCGTCGTCACCTACCTTGGATTTTGAGAGTCGGATCATGACCGCGCATTTGGACAGTCAGACAGTCGGTCGGCCGATGGAAATTTTATTGGTTGAAGATAGTCTCGCCGCCGCGAAGCTGACGACTGGGACGTTAGCCAAAGGGCACATTCCCAATCATGTGACGTGGCTGAAATCGGGCGAAGAGGCGTTGCAGTTGTTGCGGCAAGAAGCTCGATTCGAGAAAGCTCCGCGACCGGATTTGATTCTGCTCGACTTGGGACTGCCGGGGATCAGCGGCCGAGATGTCCTGGCAGCGATGAGTGAAGACATCGGGCTCAAGGCGATTCCTGTAGTGGTGATGACCGCTTCAACAGCCCCCGAGGATCGGGCGGAAGTCGAGCACTTTGATGTCGCGGCTTATCTCGTGAAACCGGTCGATTTCGAGAAATTCTTGTGGCTGGTGCGCGAACTGAAACAATATTGGCTTGCCGAAGTGATCCTGCCGCATGACGCTGTTGCCGACGCACCGCCTCCGCCGGGTGCGCTGCCGCCAAATGGATCCTTGGGACTGTTCGGAAAGAATTGAGTCGGGAAATCCGAAGCACGGAATCCGCATGAGCAAAAGAAAAACGCCGCAGCTCAAATGTTGCGGCGTTCGTGTGTCGATCTCGTTTCCGAATTCAGGTTCGCTTCGGATCAAGAGCTAATTCCGCGTTACTTTTTGGCCTTCTCGTCGGCGACTTTTTTCTGAACATCCACCGTTTCGGTGTTGACGGTCTTGGCGACTTTCTCCGAGATCTTTTTGGCGATGAGGCCATCGGGATTGCAGCCGTCGGCAATGGAGACGATTTTTCCACCCTTTTCGATCAGAAAGTTGGTCGGCATCACCTTGGTCTCGAAGACGCTCCAGGCATCTCCCTTGGTATCGACAGCGTACAGCATGTTGAGCTTCTTCTCTTTGACGTAGGCGGCGACCTTGGTATCCGGTTCGCGGAAGACAGCAACCGACGTCAGGCCCAGGTCTTTGTAGCCTTCATGGATCGCTTGGAAGTACGCGAGTTCTTTGTCGCAGCCAGAGCAGCCGCAGGTCAGACGCACAAGGACCGGGCCTTTGGCGGTCAGATCCGACAGCTTGATCTCCTTGCCAGTCGCATCTTTGAACTTGAACTCGGGAGCTTGCGTGCCAATATCCACTTTCTTCGGCGCCGCCTTGGCCTCAGTCTTTTCAGTGGGCTTGACCGCAGGCTTGGCATCTTCGGCCAAAGCGAAACTGGTGGTCAGAAACAACGCCGACGCGATCGTGAGCAAACGGTTCATGGGCGACTCCTGGAATGAATGGTGGGTGGGAGGCACGGAATGCCAACTTGCAGCGGGTCGCAGCTTAACCAGGGTTCTCGTATAAACCAAATCTGAATTGATCTTTTGGAAAAATCGAACAACCCAGGAGTTTGGCATGTCGGACCACGACGACTTCACGCGACGCGGTGTTTTGAAATTGGCAGGAACAACGGGAGCAATCGTGCTGGCTGGAGCCGGTGCGGTTCGCGCTGCGGAGACTCCGAAGAGGGTCTTTCGTATCGGCGTGATCTCGGCCGCGATCGACGGGAAGCCTCAGCCGCGGAACGGGCACACTTGGCACTTCGCACAGTACCTGCATCCAACGTTTGACTTCGATGCCTTCAAAAAGCATTACCCGCAGGCGTTTGATACCTTCCAAAAGATGAATCGCAATCCGCGGTTCAACTTCGACCAGCTTCCGTTTCCCGACACACAGATCACGCACTATTACGATGCCGATCCGACCGTGTCCGTGCCGTTCGCGGAAGTTTTCCCGGGCGTACGCGTCGCGAAGTCACTGGAAGAAATGGCTTCCGAATGCGACGCAATTTGGATGGGTGACGCCTCCGGCAAGGGGGACGATCATTTCGATCTGGTGGCCCCCGGATTGGCGAAGGGCTTGCCAACGTTTTGCGACAAACCAATCGGCGGGACCGTCGCCGGAACGCGTAAGATTCTGGAGTTTGCGAAACAGCACAACGCGCCAATCATGTCGTCCAGCTTGTTTCGTCACGAGTGGGGCATGGAAGCGGCGCTGCGCATGCGTGACTCCGGCGAGTTCGGCGCGATCGAGCACGTCCTGGCGACGTTGCACAGCCGGTATGCGCTTCCCGGCTGGATGATCTACGGTCAGCATCCGGTCTGGTCGGTGATGACGCTGATGGGACCCGGAGTCGAAGCGGTCAGCCTCTACGAATTCAAAGACACTTGCCACGGCATGATCACTTGGCCGGATCGCTATCCGAGCCACGTCTGGTACGGTGAGCCGTTTGAAAAATTCGAGTACAACCGGATCAACGTCCACTTCAAGAAGAAATTCTTCAGCTTCACGCCGTCGATCGAGGGGAGCTTCGAGTTCGGCCACCATTACGAAATGTTCCGGCTCGCGGCCACGTTTCGTCAAATGGTGCTGACCGGCAAAGAGCCGGTACCGCATCAAGAAATTCTCGAAGTCACGGCCATCGTCCACGCCGGAGCGAAATCGCTGACGGAAAAGAGCCGGCTGGTTTCGCTCGCGGAAGTGATGTGATCTCTTTTGGTTGCAGCACGGCCACGCTGCGTTACGCTGCTGCGTAGCCATCTCGGACGTCTTGGTTGAGGGAAAAGAAAACTAGTCTCTTCCCACGCCGATCTGCCGACGTGCGTCGCGTCGGTTCTTGGTTTGTGATGCATTTGATGGAGTGCTACGTCGAGCCGTGGCACTCCCGGGAAGCCTAGCGATGAATGGTTGCGAGCGGCCGCGGTTGAGTGTTGATCACGGTGTTGTCGAACAATTGAACGAGCAATTTGGCGGGCGGTCGCCATTTGCCAATTCGCCGATGCGGCCGATCCTCGAACGGGCTGTTGCCGGCGAGCGGCTTTCGAATAACGACGCGCTGCGGCTGCTGGAATCGCATGACCTGACGGCGATCGGCATCGCGGCGAATGCGGTGACTCAGCGGTTGCATCCGGAGCCGTATCGGACCTTCAACATTGATCGGAACATCAATTACACAAACGTCTGCTCGGCCGTGTGTGATTTCTGTGCGTTCTTTCGACGGCCAAAAAGCCCCGAAGGCTATGTGCTGCCGAAGGACGAAATCTTCAAGAAGATCGAAGAGACTGTCGCGCTCGGCGGCGATCAAATTTTGATGCAAGGCGGGATGAATCCCGACTTGCGGCTAGAGTGGTACGAGGACTTGTTGCGGACGCTGAAGGAACGTTTTCCACAAGTCAACCTGCACGCGTTTTCGCCGCCGGAGATTTACGCATTGGCCAAGCTGGAAAAGCTGCCGATTCGCACGATTCTCGAACGGCTGAAAGCGGCGGGACTCGGCAGCCTGCCCGGCGGCGGCGGCGAGATTCTGGTCGATCGGGTGCGACGTGAAATGACGCGCGGCAAAGTGATGTCGGACGATTGGATCGACGTCTGCCGGCAGTGGCATCTACTGGGAGGCAAGTCATCGGCTACGATGATGTTCGGCCACATCGAAACGCTCACCGAACGCGTCGAGCATCTGGACCGTATCCGCCAATTGCAGGACGAGACTGGCGGCATCTCAGCGTTTATCTGCTGGACGTTTCAGCCCGAAAACACTGACATGGCTCACATCGCGCCAGTCGGTGCGTTCGAGTATCTGAAGACTCAAGGGGTCGCGCGGCTGTACCTCGACAACATCGCCAACATTCAGTCGAGCTGGGTGACTCAGGGAGAAAAGACCGGGCAGATGGCGTTGCTGTTCGGAGCCAACGACATGGGGAGCTTGATGATCGAGGAGAACGTCGTTGCCTCGGCTGGAACGGTGCATCACCTCAGCTTGGAGACCATCAAACGCTGCATTCGCGAAGTCGGATATGTGCCGCGTCAACGAAACGTTTTTTACGAATACATCTCACCTTGAAGGAGCTTACCTATGTTGCGATTTGCATTTCGATGTTTCGTGTGTCTGTGCCTGTTCGGAATCTTGGGGCCGGACTGGTTGCGAGCAAATGACGCTCCCAAAGGAGACGTCACCAAGTACACGTTTGAGCAATCAAAGGTATTTCCCGGCACGACTCGTGACTATTGGGTGTACGTCCCGAAGCAGTATGACCCGGCGAAGCCCGCCTGCGTATATGTCGGTCAGGACGGAATTCAGTACAACTCGCCGACCGTCTTCGACGAACTGATCCACAAAAAAGAGATGCCCATCACGATCGGCGTGTTCGTGATGCACGGCCGAGTCAAAGCCATTTCAGATCAGGCGATTGACCGCTTCAATCGCAGCTTTGAATACGATGGACTCGGCGATGGCTATGCTCGGTTCCTGCTGGAGGAACTGCTGCCGGATGTCGAACAGCAAAAGACTTCCGATGGCCGCGAGATCAAGCTCTCGAAGAACGGCAACGACCGCTGCATCGCCGGAGCCAGCAGCGGCGCGATCTGTGCCTTCACCGCCGCCTGGGAACGCCCCGATGCGTTTCAGCGAGTCTACAGCACAATCGGGACTTACGTCGGACTTCGTGGCGGTCACAACTATCCGACGCTCATTCGCAAGTTCGAGCCGAAGCCGATCCGCATTCTGCTCTTGGACGGCAGCGATGATCAGAACATTTATGCTGGCGATTGGTGGATCGCCAACCAAGCGATGGAACGGTCGCTGTCGTTCATGGGATACGAAGTCGAGCACGCTTGGACCGAAGGAGGCAAGCCGTGGAATCAAAGCTCGCACAGCGGCAAACACGGCACGCAGCTCTTCCCGGATGCCATGCGTTGGATTTGGAAGGATTGGCCGAAGCCGGTGTCGATCGGCAAAGGCTCGCCGCAGCTTCAGGACATTTTGCTGCCTGGAGAAGACTGGCAACTCGTGGGTGAAGGCTACAAATTCACCGAAGGTCCAGCGGTCAACGCGAAGGGCGAAGTCTTTTACAACGACGTCGGCGCGAGCAAGACATTCAAGGTCGGCCTCGACGGCAAGGTGTCCGAGTTCCTGGCCGATTCAAAACGTGGCGATGGCCAAGCCTTCGGACCGGACGGCCGGCTGTTTGCGAATGCCGGTGCGACCGAACAGATTCTGGCTTGGGACGCGGACGGCAAATCGACTGTGTTCGCTGACGGATTCAAAGGCAACGATCTCGTCGTGCGACACGACGGTAGCGTGTTTGCCACCGCCCCGTTCACGACTCCGAACGACAGCAAGATCTGGTACGTCTCGCCCAAAGGGGAAAAGAAGATCGTCGATTCTGGCCTGAAGTTCGCCAACGGCTTGTGCTGTTCCCCGGACCAATCGCTGCTTTATGTCGCTGACAGCCGGACTCACTGGGTTTACAGCTATCAGATTCAAGCGGACGGATCGCTCGCTCATAAACAAAAATACTTTCATCTGCACATGTCCGACACAGCCGACGACGCCGGAGCCGATGGCCTCCGTACCGATCGCGAAGGTCGAGTCTGGGTCGCGACCAGAATGGGCCTGCAAGTCTGCGATCAGGCCGGCCGAGTCAACTGCATCATCCCGACCCCGAACGGCAAGTTGGCCAATCTGACTTTCGGCGGCGAAAAGTTCGATACGATCTACGCCTGCTGCGGCGACCGGATTTATCGCCGCAAAGTCAAAGTCACCGGAGCCAACGCCTGGCAAGCTCCGATCAAACCCGAGAAGCCAAGGCTGTAATTTTCCTGGAGAGCTACGGCTCGACGCAGCTCTCCAGTCGATTGAAATAGCGACTGTCAAACACAGACAACCTCCGCAACTCGAGTCGGCTTTCAATGTCTGCCTTTCTTAACAATCAACGTCATTGTTCCAACTGAATCGAGGGCTGCGTCGAGCCGCAGCACTTCAAGTTGGCACCAGGAGTCGCCATGAGCCAATCCGAAAAAACAACGTCTCGTCGCTCGTTCTTGAAAGCCACTTCAAGCTTGGCCTTGGGTTTCACGATTGTGCCTCGTCACGTTTTAGGCGGTATCGGACAGACGCCGCCGAGCGAACGCGTCAACATCGCCGGGATCGGTTGCGGCGGAATGGGTGGTGGCGATATCGCCACGCTCACGAAGCTCGGTGCCAATTATGTCGCGCTGTGTGACGTCGATGAGACTCGCGCGGCGGGGACTTTCAACGCACATCCGATGGCGCGGCGTTACAAAGATTTTCGGCAGATGCTCGACAAGGAAGCGAAGAACATCGACGCGGTCTCGGTCGGCACGCCAGATCACATTCACGCCGTTGCCGCAATGGCCGCGATCAAAGCGGGCAAGCACGTTTACGTCCAGAAGCCGCTGACTCACACGTTGCTCGAATGCCGCGAACTGACCAAAGCGGCTCGCGCGGCGAAGGTCATGACGTCGATGGGCAATCAGGGTCACGCCAGCGAAGGCTCGCGGTTGACGAATGAGTGGATTCAAGCCGGAGTCATCGGCGAGGTGCGCGAGGTTCACGTTTGGTCCGATCGCGCGGGCCGCCTATGGAAGCAAGGGATCGGTCGACCGACCGACACGCCACCAGTTCCGCCAACACTCGATTGGGATCTGTGGCTCGGCCCGGTCAAGGAGCGCCCGTATCACTCGGCTTACGCGCCATTTGCCTGGCGCGGCTGGTGGGATTTCGGGACCGGTGCGCTCGGCGACATGGGTTGTCACATCATCGATCATCCGGTCTGGGCACTGAGTCTCGGAGCGCCGACGTCGGTCGAAGCGACAACGACTCACGATGGCACGCTGCTGCCAGAAAACAAACTCAACTTTGAGACATATCCAATCGCGGCCACCGTGACGTATCAGTTCCCCGCGCGCGAAGTCGCCGAAAAGAAGCTGCCTCCCGTGACGATGACGTGGTACGACGGCGGTCTGATGCCGCCGACTCCGGCCGAGATGTCAGGAGGCCAACGCCTGCCGGGCAACGGCGTGCTGTACGTCGGCAGCAAGGGGAAGATGTATCACGGCTCACACGGCGGGATGCCTCAACTTCTGCCGGCCGAGTTGCAGCCACAGGGTCAGGCCGTGCCGAAGTCTATGGATCGCTCACCCGGCCACTACGAAGAGTGGTATCAAGCCTGCAAAGGTGGCAAGCCGCCAGTCGATAACTTCGATTATTCTGGCCCGATGACCGAGACGGTGTTGCTGGGCGTACTCGCAATGCGCTCCCCCGGCACGAGACTCGAATGGGACAGCGAGAACCTGAAAGTCAAGAACGCCCTGAACGTGAACGAGTTCACTCACATCGAATACCGCAAAGGCTGGACGCTGTGATTCGTCGAGCGACCATTCCAACAAACGCCTCACCGGGAATACCGCAAATGAAACTCATCGCTGCGATTGCTCTGATTCTCGTTGCCATTGCCGATTCGTCAGTCATCGCCGCCGACAATGTGCTCACTGACCAAGAAAAGCAAAACGGTTGGGTGCTGCTCTTCGACGGCCAGACGACGCGCGGCTGGATGTCACCCAAAGAAAAACCGCTGCCGAACAAACACGTTCAGGACGGCAGCCTGAATCCGCATCCGTGCGACTACATGCTCACGACGGAAAAGACTTGGGACAATTACAAGCTGTCGCTCGACTTCAAGGTCAGCCCGATGTGCAACAGCGGAATTTTCGTGCGCACGTTTCCGCTGATGCCTCGGCCGGGAAAGGATGTCGGCTTCAATGGCCTTGAGATTGCAATCGACGACACGCAGACGGCCGGATTTCACGACACCGGCGCGATCTACGATCTCGTCAAGCCGACCAAGAACGCGATGAATCCGGCCGGTGAATGGAATCGCATCGTCGTTACCAGCGATCGCCATTTGCTCGCCGTCGAACTCAATGGTGAGACCGTATCACGCATGAACTTCGATGAGTGGCCCGAACAAAACAAGCGCCCGGACGGTTCGGCTCACAAGTTCGACGTGGCCTACAAGTCGCACCCGCGCAAAGGGCACATCGGGTTGCAGGATCACGGCCGCGATTGCTGGTTCAAGAACATCAAACTGCTGCCGTTGAAATAGCTCGCGGTGAGGGAATGCACAGAAATGATTCCGGTGACGTTGAACCCGCGCGAGCTGCGCTCGCGATCCGCTCTCGGCGAGAGCGGGCTACATTTGAAGGGAAATCCATGAATTGCCGACTCCTGTTTCCATTAGTGGTCGCGAGTGTTCTCGCGATCTTTCCAGCACCGGTTCCAGCCGATGAACCGGGCTTCGTGCCGATGTTCAATGGCCAAGACTTGACGGGTTGGGTCGCCGTCAACGTCGCGCCGAACACGTTTACCGTGAAGGACGAGATCATCGTCAGCACGGGAATCCCCACCGGCGTCCTGCGGACGGAGAAGCAGTACGAGAACTTCGTCCTCGAACTCGAATGGCGGCACATGAAGGCGGGCGGGAACGCGGGGATCTTCGTGTGGGGCGATTCGCTCACCGCGCAGGGGACGCCGTTCGCAAAAGGGATTGAAGTCCAAGTGCTCGATGGGCATGAGACCGCTAGCTACACGAGCCACGGTGACGTGTTCTCGATTCATGGCGCGCGGATGAAACCGGATCGGCCACATCCAAATGGAGCGGAGCGTTGTCTCCCCAGCGAGAAACGTGCGAAGCCTTCGCCGGAGTGGAACCATTATCGCGTCGAGTGCCGTGACGGAGTCATCAAGCTGGCGGTGAACGGCAAAGTGGTCTCCGGCGGCAGCGAGTGCAAACCACGAAAAGGTTACCTGTGCCTCGAATCGGAAGGCTCGGAGTGTCACTTCCGCAACATGCGGATTATGGAGTTGCCGTCGTCGAATCCTCCGGCCGACGAAGTCGCGCCGCTGGCCGAAGGGTTTCGATCGCTCTACACCGGCATCGACCTAGCCAACTGGGTGGACGATCCGGGACATCGCGGTCACTGGCAACCGCGCGACTGGATTCTGAACTACGACGGCCAGAGCGAAGCCAAAGGGAGCGGCCCCGCCGACGCCGGCCATTTGTGGACGGAGAAAGAATACGGCGACTTCGTGATGGTCTGCGACTGGCGCTTCAGTGGAAAGCCGAAGAAGGCCAAGCGGCCGGTCATTCACCCGAACGGCGATGAAGGGCCGGAGGAAGAAGAGTTTGACGATGCCGGTGACAGCGGCATTTATCTGCGAGGCAATGATAAGTCGCAAGTCAACATCTGGAGCCGCCTGATTGGTTCCGGCGAAGTGCGCGGTTATCGAGTCGACAAGTCACTCTCCGCCGACGTTCGTGAGGCGGTCACGCCAAAGATCCGCGCGGACAAGCCGATCGGTGAGTGGAATCGCTTTTTTATCACGATGAAAGCGGATCGCCTGACGGTTCTGTTGAACGGCCAAACGGTCGTCAACAACGCGCAGTTGCCCGGCGTGCCCCCTCGCGGACGAATCGCGTTGCAGCACCACGGAGATCCGATTCAGTTTGCCAGTCTCTTCATTCGCGAACTGAAGTAAGGGGGTCTTCAAAGCCAGAGCATGAATGCCATGCGGCTCAGTGCGAGTGAAAACGAAATTGGTAACGCAGGGACTCGAACCCAGAACCAACGGATTATGAGTCACTGAGGAACTGGCACAATCCACGAGGAAATCGCAAAAACGACTCCGCACGCAGCAAACAGCGCGCGGAGTCTTGCGAGGGATGATGACGACGGATTGGCGTTGATTTTGGAAGCGTGGCCGAGTCTTCCGGCGGACGCTCCCGTGAATCCGATTCAACGAGCGAGAGCACCCGGCCAGCGTTTCAATCGACGTAGTCAATTCGAAAACTCTTGTTGGTGATGAACAGCACGGTGACATCACCTTCCGCGCTGGCTCCGTGCGCCATGACTTCCCCTTCCGGAAACCAGACGAAGGTTTCGGGGTCGAAGGTCCCCTTGTGAGTTACCAGCCGCCCTTCGAGCACATACATGCCATGTCCGCAGGGGTGCGTGTGGCTCGGATTGATGATCCCCGCCGGATACCGCACCAACCGGATTTCAGCACCGGTCACGGGATCGGTGTGGAGAATCTTGCGAAACAGCGCGTGTCCAATCTTCTCATTGAACCGCTCCTCCCAAGGTTGTTCCAGCGTGTTGATGGCAAAGAAATTTTCTGTTGGTGACATGATCGAGAACTTTCTAGTTGAGCGTGACTTGTTTGGCCATCGCAGCGATTCGCCACAGGTGATGTTCGAGGATCGGTGTGCCTCGCAGCGGTTCGAATCCGATTTGCACAGCCCACAACGGACGAGAGCCGAAACTTGGCTGGCGGATTTTCACGAGGTCTTTGAATGTCGTGAGCACACAGTCAGCCGTCTGTGACTCGGCCCACGTAGTGAGGTCGGCAACATCGGCCTCCGTGAAGTGATGATGATCGGGAAACGTGCGGGCGGCAACGACTTCGATGTTTTGCCGCCGTAGCGATTGCTCAAACGATTCCGGATTGCCGATGCCGCAAAACGTCACGCAGCGCGATCGCGCGGTGACGAGTTCACTGACGGGACGCTGTTCGCCCAAGCTGTTGATCAGCGTCGTCGGCCGAAACGCGACTTCGATCACGCCAGCCACTTGATCGTGCCGAGCCAATTCGGTGCGGATCGCCGTCAGCGTTTCCGGCGGCACCAGATCCGCGCGAGTGACTAAGACTAAATCCGCGCGCCTCACAGCCGACACCGGTTCGCGCAGCAAACCTCTCGGTAGGCAATGACCGAATCCCCACGGAGCCGTGGCGTCGATCAACACGATATCAAAATCGCGCCGCAGCCGACGATGTTGAAAGGCGTCATCGAGGATCAGCAGATTACAGCCTGACTCGCGAACGGCTTTTTCCGCCGAGGATCGGCGATCGCGGTCTTGCCAATGCGGAATTCCAGGACAGAGTCGATCGAGAACCAACTTCTCATCATTGCCATCGGTGCCGAGCGATCGATATCCACGACTCAACAAGCCAACGCGGCACTCGGCTTCGCGAAACCAATTCGCCAAAAACGCCACAACCGGTGTCTTGCCGGTTCCGCCAGTCGTCAGATTGCCGACGCTGACCACCGGCACGCCTGCCGAGTGTGATTCCAAAAACTCCCAATCGTATGCCAGATTTCGTACAGCCATGCCGGCTCGATACGGCCACTGAGAAAACCAACACGCCGTACATAACGCTAGCGAGACGACGCCTGGCCGCCGGCCGGAAATCACATCGCGGTGAAATTGTTCCATGTCGCTCACATAAGTCCTCAAACAAGCAACTGCTTCTGCGATTTTGTAGCGATTGCGAGCGCGCACTCCGAGCATGTCCGCTGTTGTCGGCGAGGAGTTTTGAGTGGCGGAGTTGTCGTGGTGTAAGGCTTTCGGTTCGCGGAACCAACGAGTCGGTCATCGAGCGGGACGCGGCGTTCCGACGGGAACGCCGCTCTTGCGGCGGGCGAGTTCGCGCGACGCTCAGGGGTCTTTCAACAATTCAAGGTGGTACTCAAACGGAAGAAGGTGGGGAGTCACGGGTTCCAATGCAGCACGCGGTGGATCACACGGCGGCCCTGTCGCACGATCTGGTAGGGAACCTTCAGGACTTCGTTCACGAACCTTTTGAATTCCATTCGTAGCCAAGTGGTGCGAACCGCTTGGTAAGACTTGCGGTGACGTGGCGTGACTGGCAACAGTAGTGCCGAGGCTGTCCACCGGAGCGGACAAGGCTCGCACGCCGCCAGCGATTTGCACGTTCAGATTCTCTTGGTCACAGCGGTCGTCGCAGCCGAAGACGATCTCGGCCGCAGTCACCTCGCAATAGCTGGTGATGTAGAAGAAGGTGCAGATCTCGTCGAAATCTTTCCCAAAAAAACTGGTTTCAGGGTTAGGGGTTCACAACTTGTTCGTTTTTGAGTTTGGCCACCTCGGATTTAAGAAGCTGTTCGCGGAATCCTGAACCCACGACTCCCAATGCCACGACGCCGTGAATGGCCAAACCGAGTCCCCAACCCAGAAAAGGAAAGATGGCCCACGGGTTGGAAGCCGCCAGGTAGTTGATGGCGAACAGGACAATCATCACCACTACATAAACAGCCGCGTGGATATAGAACCCAAGTTTCGCTTCGGTGCGTTTGCGTGCTAAACGGAAAAGTTCTTGCTCAGTCATGATCTCTCCTTGTCCAAAGACTTTGAGACCGCATTCGTGCGGCCAACATCGATCACATTCGGATAGCCTGAAGTCTCACGACCTTAGCCACCCCAACACACAAATTGGAAACAGTACTAATTGATCTTCTTACCTTTGTTATGCCGCCTTCGAGTTGCGTGTCGGAGCGGCACTGGGCAACTCACACAACGAGGCATCGACGTACAAGTGATGCCATAACTGTGTGCTGAGCACTCCGATCAACCCCTGTCGAATGACCATGCTGCGGCCGATACTGCGGTTCCACCAGCCATTCACATGGCGGCAGTAATGATCGACTCGCTGCGGGTCGAAGTAGCCCGTCTTCCGCAAGGATTCCGGGCTGAGCAATTGCCGACCGTATGACGGCAGTTCGCTGAAGAAGTCCATCGGCAGCGGAGCCTTGAAGATCACTTTCCGCTGTTTGATCGTATTCTCCGGTAGGACTGTCGCGGCGTACTTTCTCAACAGCAGTTTGTCTTGTTGCAGTCCGCGAAGCTTCCAGCGCGGATGCACGTTCGAAACGAACTCGATGAGATCTTCGTCGAGGAACGGGTACAGCGTCCGCACGCCGTTCGCCGCGGCTGGCCGGTCCCCTTTGTGGTTGAGCAACAATCCTGGCAACATCACATGATGGCTGAGATACAACGATCGATTCAGCGGATCCCAACGCTTCATTCCGGCGACATTCAGATCGAGATCGTCGTAGGCCGAAAAGCCGCCGAGGCGTTCCCACATCGCGTCGCTGTAGAACAGGAAGCGGCCGAGGCCAAACATGCTGTAAAGATCGTGATAGGCATTTGGCACGCCGAGCAACCGCTGCTCACGCCGTGTGTCTCGAAAGTGCGATCCGGGAGCGAACAGTTTCTGGACGTAGGCTCGACCGAGATTGCTGATGTGGATCGGCCCGAAATCGAACAGGTTTGCGAAGCGGTTTACCTTGAACCACGGATGTCCCGCCAGGATTTCATCGGCTCCTTCGCCGGTCAGAGCAAATCGGCATCCATGACTGCTGGCCGTCCGCGCCAGTCGCAGCAACGCGGTGCATGACGTCACGATCACCGGCGATTCGGCCGCCTGCACGATCTTGGGAAACTCGGCCACAACGTCTCCGCTGCGACTCTCGACAATCGTATTCGGACATTGCAACTGAGCCGCGAACTCGGCCGCGCGAGCGGACTCATCGAGATTCCGATCCTTCACGGCGCTCGTGAATGTCCGCAGCGGCCCTTCTTTGATGGCATGACCGATGCCATCACACCGGAGCCGTGATATTCCGTGCGAATCGACTGGGCCAGATTGATCAGCCCCGCCTTTGAGGCTCCGTACGCGGCACCAAACGGCGGTCCCAGCTTGCCCGCGGTCGAGGACATGTTGATCACATGGCCCGATCGTTGTTGCAGCATGTGCGGAATGACCAATCGAGTCAGCTTAATGGCCGCCGTCAGGTTGACGCTGATGGTCTGTTCGATTTCGTCGAGGCTGAGCTGGTGGAAGTCGCGGTACGTCTCGATTCCCGCGTTGTTGACCAAGATGTCGATCGAGCCAAGTTCCCGCAGCGCTGTTTCCACCAGCCGCTCCAATTGCGAGTTGTCGGCCACGTCGGTGGGGACGGCGACCGCCTTGACGCCCAACGCACGGAATTCGGAAGCAGCTACGTCGAGCGGTTCGGGCGAGCGGGCCGCCGCGACGATGTTGACCCCTTCGCGGGCCAACCGCTTGGCGATGGCCAATCCAATCCCCGACGACGCCCCGGTGATGATCGCATTCCGACCGGACAACGAACCTTTGGATTGCGGTGTGTCAGCACCACTTGCAAAAAAAACCTGTAGCCACGCTCGCCAGAGCGTGTGAGGTGCAAATCGATGGCCCACGCTCTGCCGAGCCTGGCTACTTTCCATCGGCTTTCCATCGGCGTCAGGCCGTGGTTCAAGCGGCCCACCGCTCAGCGGGCAGTTCCAAGCTGTGCCACTCGATGTGCGGCGGCAGCGCGTGACTCGCGACCGCGTCGAGTTCAAAGACTCCAGTGTCTCGTTCAGTCAGGCCCGTGCGTCTGAGGAAATCCAAACAGGGTTGATTGCGCGGACCGACTATCGCGGGAGCGATCAATCGACTTCCACCCTGCGCCACGATCGTCGAGCACAAGCCGTGCCACACGGCCTCTTCGATTCCCCGTCCCAACGCGCGGCAACTCAGCAGCAGCGTGTCGAGCATGAATTCGTCGGGGCGATCAGCATCTCTCGCCACAATCGCCACTCCGATCAGTCCGTAATCGCCAAACCGATCGGACGATTCGACCACATAAATCCTGTGCGTCGCCGCAAGGGCTTGAATCTCCGCCAGTGACCGCCGTTTCAACGACAGATTGAACTGATTCGTCTTCTGAGTCAGTTGCGACACGCGCGGCAATTCCACGTCCCGCGCCAGACGCATTTCGACTCGCAGCCGTAGCGATTGCAGATACAACGCTAAGTCGTAACTGGAATTGCGGTCTTGATTCCGCTGCTGTTCGGCGTGCATCAGCGCCGCGCGATGCTGGTCCTCGTGAGTCACCTGCGGCGTGTCGAACCTCCACAATTGCGACATCGTTTGACAGTACGACGCCGCATCGGTCGACAGCGGCACAACGGTCACTCCCGGTGCGTTCGCGGCCACTTCCGCCCGGTTGACGGGGTCATCGTCCACGAACACAAACGAATCCAAACCCAGATTCAACTCCACCGCCAGTTCTTTCAGGTTCTGAGATTTTGGTTGCCAGTCGATCCGCGCCGCGGTGATGTCGTCGCGACGCAGAATCATTTCGGGATGCTCGTCAAAGACACGCCAAACGTCCTCGGCTTCGTTGCGGCTGACGAGCACGAGCAAGCAGCCGCGATCTTTCAGGCTGCGAACGTGACGCTGGAAAAGCTGAAAGCTGCGGCCAGGATGATCCGAACTCAATTGAATGCCGGTTAGACCGTCCTCACCCAGCACACCGCCCCACAACACGCCGTCCGCGTCCAAGGCGATGACCTTCGCCGGAGCGATTCGCTGCTGACGGATCAATCGAGCGATCGCGATTCCCAGTTCTTGATAAACGCGCGGCGTGTACGGCGACCGCGCGACCGCCTCTAAATCGGATCGTCCCGCCGCACCGATGCCGATGTGCTCAACCAGTTCGCTGAAGTCGAGTATCCGCACTCCATCAATGAGTCGAAGTCGATTCCGCCAATCCGCCCGGAGCGATTCCACGATCGAGCGATCCGCCGCACAGAATGCCGAGACCACCGGCGGCAGACTTCCGACCACCAGCGTCCCCGGCGATTGCTGGGCGAACGCGGCGATCGCGGTCAACAGCGACTCCGCCACTTCGTGCGAATCGGCGCTCGTCGCCGACAACAAATCTTCGGGACGAGTCAGCACCACATTGAGCCCCGTTCCGTTCTGATGGAACTCGCTGCCGGGAGTCATCAGGCATTGCGGCACCTGGTTGAAGCCGGCAAATCGCACATCGATCGCGATCCCAAACGCTTGGCTCCACAGCTTCAGCGAGTTCGCCAACGGTTCCGCCACAAACGTCGCTGCGATGACGACGGAAACCGACCCCTGAATCGTGGACGTGCCGCCTCCGCGAGCCGCCAAACCGCGAGTGACCAATTCATGATCAAGCAACGGTAACAGTTCTGGATCATCGGGAAGTGGCAGTGCCTTCTCATCAGCGGGCTGTTCTGAACGAGAGACGACTGCCAATTGCACTGTGGGTTTCGACGAATTTTTCGCGATGACCTTCCGTAAATCTCCCATCGACTTCAAACCAAAGCTCTCATTCGCAGACAAAATGATCCCAAGCCGGTCGTGCAGTGCCGCAGCGATTGCGAGCTGCCCCAGCGAATCCCACGCGGGACACTGATCGAAGCTCAAGTCGGAATGAACCTCGTCCAGTCGCAGATCGAGAGCTGATGCCACGATTTGACAGAGCGACTCCTCGTCGGCCTTCGCAGTGAGGACCGATGCGTGGATTGTCGAAGCAACTTCCTGATCGCCGAGCGGTGCGATGCGGCCGCTGGATTCGGAAGGCTCAAATCGCAGACGTTTGAACCGTGCGGGATTTCCTCCCCAGACTTCACCATCGCCAATGACCGTGAATGGCATGACGTAGCTCATCGGCTCCACGATCGCATCCGCTCCGATCTGCACGCCTAAATCGATCCGAGCCAAGCCCCCGATCACAGCTCGCGGGCCGACGACAATCGGAGCGGTCACGAATACTTTGCTGCCGTCCGGATTCGACGTCAGGCTGTGAGCCACCAGCGTGCCGCCGTCGCCGAGAATCACACCGTCACCGATCTCTGTCAGATCGGGATCGTACACGATTCCGATGAGGACACTTTGTTTTCCTACTTTGGCTCGCAGCGATCCCGCCAGCAGGACCAGCATCCGCAGTCCCTCGAAGCACTGATAGACACGAGTCAGCGGCAAATTCCGGACGATGATCTGTCGCGTGTAATTCATCTGCATCAATTGAAACTGAAACTTGTCACGCCACCCATTCGACGTTGTGACACGAGCGCGTTTGCGGTATCCGAACAACAACCGCCACGCCTGAAGATCGATCGCGCAGGCAATCAAAAAAGAATTCAGCCAACTGACGTAGATGATCGGCGAAAAAATGACCCAATGTCGCCAAGACCACCACGCGGACAGGCCCAGCCCGTCGATGACCCAGCACAAAATCCAGGCCATCGTGATCGTGGCGAACGTCGGAGTGAGACAAAAAAAGATCAACCCGACGATCGACAGGCCGACCACTTTCAGTGAGTGGAGCCAATTCGCCGTTCCGCGATGAACTTCGCGTCGTCCAGATTCTGTTTCCCGAGACATTTAACTCCCTCCCTGGAGCTACCACATGCCGATCACGTCATTGAAAGCAATGAAAACATCCCGTCCGTGCAGAGTTCCACCAATGCCATTTCCGGTGTGAGAAGAAATGCGCACTCAGAGCCGTTGAATGCTTCCGACGCAAAGACCGAGAGTCGCTGGAAGCCACTCGCCGCGAGATGCTGGACGGTCTCGCCGACGTGAGGGGTGCTGTAGCAGACGTGATAGTAGTACTGGCGGCGTTTGAGAAAACTGTTGACAGGCGAGTCCTCGCCCAAACCTTGTACGAGTTCCATGAAGACGCCGGGGGCCGTCTCGATGAAGCAGACGCGGACTTTCTGGCTGGCGATTTCGACGATCTTCGAGACGCGCGAAAATCCCATCGCTTGCGTGTAGGGCCACAGACCCACTTCGATGGACGGCACGGCACAGCCGACATGATGCAGCTTCAGGGAAGGCATGACTCCGTCCGAATTAAGGGGACGCCGAATGGCAGGGTAGGCTGGAGTGTGTTTTGTTGCACAGCATTGCCGATCACACCGACGTCGAGCCCGCCGCCGATCTCACAGGGATGATGTCGGCTTTTCGAAAGTCCAACTAGAGGATTACGGCGCGGTCGGCAAATCTCGCCGATTGGTTTGCAGGAGATCGCTCCGACTGCCGGCAGTCACTTTGACGATTGGGTGATTGGTAACTGGGACCAAGTCTGAGATTCCGCGTTCCGGACGTCGCCGGATAGATCGAATTCCCGGCAAGGTCGACGGTTGTGAACAGCGCTACGCGCTGGAGTAATCGCGTTTCAGTCAGGGAGGAAAATGTGTCATGTCGAGCGATGCGGCCGTGCCAAAGGCTCAACCACATTTGCCATTGTGGGTCCACTTGCTGAGTTTCGACATCATCATGCATGGTCGGCATCACCGATATTCGAAGGAGGTGCACGAATCGCTTGCTGGCAAGCTGTGTGCCACCGGATTCTGTTTGAATCATCCGTCGTGAAAGGTGATAGACGCTCCGTATCGCAATCACCGGCAGTTCTGGCTACTACGGTCGTAGTTTTATCAAACATGTTCGGCGTGAATCGCCAAACACGCGGATTCTGGGGATCGACGTCGTTCCGTCGCTCGAAGTTGTGCCCGACGAATTTGCTCCGTTGGATATTCGCAGTCCCCAACTCCAAACCGCTCTGGCGGACTTTCATCCAGACACGATCGTCCATTTCGCGTTTGTCGTGAATCCGATCCACGACAAACGGCTCATGCATGACATCAATGTGGGCGGCACACTTAACGTTTTTGAGGCGGTTCGCTCTCTGCGTCCAGCCCGCTTCTTGACGGCGTCCAGCGCGACGGCCTACGGAGCTTGGCCGGACAATCCCGTACCGATCTCGGAAGGCTGGCGGCTAAAGGCTCGTGAGGATTTTCAGTATGCGGCGGAGAAAACAGCTCTCGAAGCGGAACTCCAAAAACTTGCCGAGGAGTTGCCCGATGTCGCGGTCTCGTGGTCACGAGCGACGATCACTGGCGGCAAAGGCGTCAACAATTATCTCAGCCGGTTCGTGCGGAATATCCCGTTGATCATTCTGCCCGATGGCGAAGACGTTCGCCTACAATTCGTCCATGAAGACGACTGTGCCGCAGCCCACTGGGAAATCCTGCGCCACGATGCACGCGGTCCCTTCAACGTCGCTCCGCACGATTGGGTGCATCTGACCAAGTTAGCCCAGCTCACGAATCGCTGGGCCATCAAATTGCCGTTCTGGACATTCAAACTCATTTCCGGCTTGTGGTGGCACTTGCGACTGCCGGTCTTTGATTATCCGCCCAGCCTCCATGACTTCGTTCGGTATCCCTGGGTAATCGTCCCGACCCGATTGGAAAATGAACTGGGTTTCCAGTTCCGTTACTCGGCCGAAGAAACGCTGATGGAAATGTGGAACGAACACCGCCGGCAGAGAGACCAGTCTTTTCCTGGACGGCTCTTCAAGCGAACCGAATCGGCGCGCCGGGCCGCGTAATTTGGTCAGCGAAATGCCTGAGCCACTCGCTAGACTCACTAAACTAAATCGACCCAGCCGCCGTCAAGTCGGACCATACTTTCCATAATGGCGGACATTCACGGACGTCCTTGATCTTCGCACGGCGGCATCATGCGGCAACGCGACTTGCTTCGCGACGATCGACCGCCGTGCTGGCGAGTGCGAGAACGCGATCGGCAAAACTGTCGAGCAATTCCTGGGCGGTTTCCTGAGTGAAGATGGCGGGATCACAACGGACACCCAGCCGAAGTTTGTTGCTGTAGTGCCACGTCGTGAACGAGGCGTGTGTCAGTGGGCGAATTGGTGGGGCGGTGTTCATGTCACTGAAGACGAGATTCCCGAAAATTGGATTTCCGTCTTCATTGACGGGGAAATTCGCGGCAATCGCCAGCGACGGATCACCGATGCACGACAAGATCGCCGAACTGATGCTCTTCTGGCGATTCAACAACACGCGCAGCGAGCCGGGAATCCAGCGGAGAACTTTCAGTCCATCCAAAGTCACGGCGGAATATCGCCAACGCTTGAAGAACTGACTTTCTTTCTTGACCCAATCCAACAAGTTCCCCGAATGATTCATCTCGGCCACCGAACACTGAAAGGCGATCAGTCCCATCACGTTCGCAGCCGGCATGTGATCGTGTTCCAGGTTTCGCAGATTCGTTGGAATGAGGACCGAGACTTGATCGGTGTCTTTAATCGACGAGTAACGCTGATTCCAATCGCGAATCGTCAGCATCAGTTCGCGAATCAAGAGTTCATTGACGGTCACATCACAGCGGCGAGCCACCTGCTTCATAGCCCGCTGCACCGACGACGACAATGTCCGCGTCAATGTTCCCGGATAGGGCAGAGGCGTTCCGACCGCACTCGCAGTTCGTGCGCGGGCCAACGGCATCGGGGGATGAATGCCGAACTTCCAGCAGTAGGCCAGAGTCCGACGAAACAGACGGAACCACGACATCGTGTGGTCGCAATGAACATCCAAATCGCCTCGTCGCAACAAGTGGCTGGCTTCTACTGGCTGAAACGCCGGCTGCTTTTCGGCATGGGGACAGACCACTCGCGTGTAGGCGGCGAACAAATCGGACAGATACTGAATCGCGCCCATTCCGTCGCAACACGAATGATGAAACTGGGTGACGAATCGCGTTTGACGGTTGCCGACTCGCACGCAGAACCGAACGCCAATTTCGCGAGTCAGATCGATTCCCGTGTCTTCGGGAAGAATGACCGGTTGGTCGAGCGTCCCCCAATCGACTGCCGGACGCGCGTCGCCGGCGGACACCCATTGCCATCCACGAAATAAACGTCGTTTGACGAAAGCGCGGAGCAGTGGATGACGGCGCGACGCCTCGGCCACACCAACGTCAAAGGCCGCACGATCGATTTCACCATCAAAGGTCTGCTCGACCAGGTAAGTCATCCGATAACCGGGGCGGTCATCTAGCAGCAGATACTCCTCGATGGGAGCCAACGGAAGTGGGAACACGTTCGACATCAAATGACCTCCCTATCCAGCCACACCGACCGGCTTGGTCGGCGGATTGCGAATAGGAGGCGTTATCGGCAGGCCCGTTCAAGGGATTCATTTCGTCAAAACCGCCGCACAAAGTCGCTTCGGTCTGCTGCCAATTGTGCGATTTGTATCAGTCATTCGTGGCCGCTCAGTAAAGGGAGGTGAACAGCGGCAATTGTAATCGAGCTGCCGTCATTTCGGGTCGTGACGAATCTCGCCAGGCTGCCAAATGTCAGGATTGAAATGGCCGATAGTGGGAGTCGTAGGAGAGCGTTTTCATGATCAACCGATTTTACCAACGATTCAGCAAGCACCTCGTGGCGATGGTGTTGTTGACTCAATTGCCGTTTGTCTGGATGGCTCTGAACGTCAAAACCAATAACGACACCGAGACATGGATGCCGGAAACGACACCAGCTCGGCAGCGATACGAGGAATTCAAGCGCGCCTTTGGTGCGGAAGAATTCCTGCTCATCGCGTTTGACACCTCGAAGCCGAACGCTCCCGATGCGGAAATGCTCGAATCTCTGTGTGGCCGATTGGAACGACTGCCGCACATTCGCCGAGCCACATCGCCAGAGCGTATGCGTGCCTATATGCGTGAACTGGAAGTTCCCGCCGACGTCATCGACGAACGAGTGAAGGGTTTGCTCGTGAGCCGTGACGGTCCGTTGGTGGGCATCGCCGCCGCTCTTTCCGAGTCTGGCTTGGCCAATCGTTCGGGAACCGTCGCCGAAGTCCGCCGGATTTTGAAGTATTGCCAGCTCGACAACGAACACACCCTCATGGTCGGCTCGCCGCTGTTCGCCTCCGAACTCGATCGACTCGGCGGCCAAGAGGCGAATGCACGGTACTTCACAATCACCCTGACGATCTGCCTGGGACTGCTGTACTACCTCATTCGCGAGTGGAAGCTAACCGCGATGGTCTACGGCGTGACGATGTGGACCATCAACTCAACAACCGCGCTGTTGGAACTAATCGGCTTCGAGATGAACTTCGTCCTGGCCGCGATCCCGGTGTTGACGATGGTCCTGACGATGTCGATCTGCGTGCATTACCTCTACTACTACCAAGAGGCCGTTGAGGAAGGAGCCGTACATCCCATCACTCGCGCCCTTCAACTGGCGTGGTGGCCGACTTGCATCGCAACGCTGACAACCTGTCTTGGCGAGTTGGCGTTGTCGGTCAGCGACATCGTACCGATTCGCCAATTCGCATATGCCTCGGCTTGTGCTTCGCTGATGTCGATGATCACTGGCTTAGGTCTGACTCCGGCATTGCTGGTCGTCTGCCCGAAGCTCCCGCGTCGTAAAGCATCCGATGCCAACAGTGGCATCCGGTTGGCAAACGCAGTCGTCTCGCGCAGCCCGAAAATCGTGTTTGCGACGCTGCTGCTAACAGTGGCCACCGGTTTCGGACTGAGCAGCCTCACTTCCGACATGACGGTCTCGGAGCTGTTGCCGGCCAATTCGAAGGTCAATCAGGATTTCGTCCGTGTGAATCGGGAGTTAACTGCAACCGAGGACGTCGAGGCGGTCGTCAACTACAGCACCGATTCGCGTTCGTTCGTCGAAAAACTTGAAACCGTACGCCGCATCGAAGTGCGAATTCACGAACATCCCGCCGTCGGTCAAACACTCTCGTTGACTCGTTTGTTCCAGACGAACTCCCCTCCGATTTGCTCAAGCCGGGGGCGTTGCTGAAGCGAGCCGAAAGCCGAAAAGGCGAAGATGACTTCACGGCGCGCGGCCACCAATTGTGGCGCATTTCAATTCGGATTCAGGTCCCGAAAGGAAGCTCACGCGGCCAAGTCATCAATGAACTCGCCGAACAACTCAAAGACGAACCAGTGACGCTCACGGGCATGACGGCACTTGTCGATTCGGCTCAAGAAGAGATCTTCATTAGCTTCACACAAAGCGTCTTCATGGCCGTCGGGCTGATTACAGTGGCCATGATGATCTTCTTGAAGTCCATCTGGCGTGGCTTCCTGACGATGGTCCCAAATGTCGCTCCGCTGATTTGGATCTACGGCGGCATGGGTTGGTTCGGTATCCCGATCGACATCGCCATCATGCTTTCGGGCAGCATCGCGCTGGGGATGTCTGTGGACGGAACATTCCATTTCATGTCCCGCTTCCGCTATCACCAACGTCGTGCCGAGGCTGAAGAAGCAGCACAACTCGTTGCCGCAAACATAATCCCGGCCGAGTCATCACCGACGATTCCCCTCAAGAACGACGTTCCCCGCATCTGTCCCGCCGAGATTGGTGCGCGGCACGCGCTGATGGAATCCAGCATTCCGTTTATTCAGTCAACGCTGACCGCCACCGCCGGCATGTTCGGCCTGACGCTTAGCAACTTCGCTCCGACTGCCCGCTTCGGCTGGGTGATGATCGCCCTGATGCTTGCCGCCTTGGTCGGCGACGTCCTGATGCTGCCAGCCCTACTGCACGTCACCAATCGCCGCCGACGCCCGAAAGTTGCGGAGCCAGTCGCGGAGCATGCGGATCAGCCAACGATCAAGTCTGCAGCAGCCTGATTGCTGCATTAGCGGCCGATGTTACCGAAATGCGAAGGAAGCCAAATCCGTTCTGTTGAGGCGGCGGCGGTATGCTAAGGCCGCTCCGAACCAATTGTTGGGAATGACCCCTTCGGCCGTCTTGTACCAACTCGAACAATCTCCCGCCCAGACCGTGTTGCCAAGCAGGCGGTGAAGTTCTTCGTCATGTTTTTTGACGGCGGCCTCGCGAACTTCGACCTCGCGGTGTCCGGCCTGTCTTATCGCGGCAAGACATTTCAAGAGATACCGAACTTGAGATTCGACCATGTAAATAATCGAGTTGTGCCCCAGATTGGTGTTCGGTCCGTACAGCAGAAACAAGTTTGGGAATCGGGGGGTCATCAAGCCATACAGCGTCCGCGGGTGATCTTGCCACGCGGCGGCTAGCGTTTCGCCGGCGCGGCCAACGATCTTCATCGGCTGCAGGAATTCGGTAGCTCGAAAACCCGTTCCGTAAATGACGGCGTCCAACGGAAAGTGGCGAGTCGCCGTCTTCAGCCCGCTGGCATCGAACTGTTCCACGGTTTCCGAAACCACTTCCACATGCGGCTGCTGAACCGTTTGCAAATAGTCGGACGACTGCAGAATCCGATTGCAGCCTGCCGGGTAGGTCGGGATCAAGGTTTCGTGGAGCTTTTGGGGGAGCCGCGATTTCATCTGCCTCACCAGCCACGATTGATAGTTGCGATTGACCAAGCTCTCCTTTTGAAAGGCGACGAAACGGATTTCATGAGACAGAAAAATCCACAACCGATGCAAACGTGCCACCAGCGGAAGGTGCTGAAAACACCAAGTCGCCCAAGCGGGATAGCGATAGTTGTGTTGCGGGCGAATCCACGAGGGGGTTCGCTGAAACAGAGTCAGTTGAGCGGCTTTCTTGGCCACTTCGGGAATGAACTGAATCGTGCTGGCTCCATTGCCGATGATGGCCACTCGCTTGCCCGACAGGTCGAATTCTCGATTCCAACGAGCCGAATGCCAGGTCGTCCCCTGAAACGTCTCAGTCCCAGGGATTGTTGGAATCAGAGGCCGATTCAATTGACCAACGGCGCTGACCAGAAACCTCGTAGTCAAAGATTCGCCGCTCTCGGTGGTGACGTGCCAGAGCATTGCCTGCTCATCGTATCTCGCCTCGCGGACCGTATGATGAAACCGCACATGTTTGCGAATGTCGAACTGATCTGCCACGTCCTGAAAATATTTCAGAATCTCGGGCTGCCGCGCGTACTTCTGCGTCCAATTCATTTTCTGTGCAAACGAAAACGAATACAGGAACGAGGGAACATCGCAGCCAGAATTCGGATAACTGTTTTCCAACCAAGTCCCACCAACGTCGTCGGACTTTTCCAACATCACGAACGATTCGATTCCGATCCGTCGCAGTTGAATGGCCATGCACAGACCACTCATGCCGGCGCCAATAATCACAAAGTCCAAAGGTTCGTTGGGAGCCGCATTCGACATTTCTGAATTCGCAGTTCTGGGAAAAGGTTGATAATTTGATTTCAATGTGGAAGCGTTTGATCGTTCGTGGAGTTCGCGTTGTGCTCAGATTCGGTCAGTGAAGGAATGTCACCACCTAGCCGCCCCTGCCGTTCGAGCCAACTTTGCAACAACGCTTGATAGACCAGCGTCCGCTCGGCGAAAAACAGATGCCCGGCTCCCGGCCAAAGCACCAACTCTGCACCTGGCACATGATCGGCAATCCAGCGCGTGTGGGACACCGGAATGTACGGATCCGCCGTTCCGCTCGAGATCAGCGTCGGACAATTGATCTGAGCGACTTGATTTGACAAGTCGAAACGAACGATCTTCCGAAATAGCTCCGTCATCACGGACGGATCGTGTTTCGCGAATGCGCTGAACCAGTCAGATAGGGTTGGCTCTCGCGCTGCTGAAGCCCGATACGCCGAAGCATCTCCGATCGAAGAATCCATCAGGCGATCAAACCACCATCGCGATCGTCCAACCGCTCGAACACCGATCCGAACTCCCCAGCGAGTGGACGAATACATGCTCATCCGCTGAAAGAACCCCAACCATCCGAGCCAACGACCCATCGCAAAACCCGAAATGCTCATCAGGCTACGAGCTCGCCGAGGATAATGAGCCGCGAGCGTCAGTCCGGTAAACCCGCCGGTGGACCACCCGACAACATCCACCGGCTCGTCACCAACCAATTGAGTCAATGCCGTTTCAAACCAATCGGCCCAGATCGCCGGAGTGACCGCATCCCACGAACCGAACGTCGCTGGATCAATCTGCGCCGGATAATGTCCCGGCAGACTGAGCGAAATCCACCGGCGACCGTCCCGAATGGATTCCGGCAACAAAGGCTCCCACATGTCGAGGCTCGCCGTGATCCCATGAATGAACACCACCGGCGTGCCGCGTAGGTGCTCATTCGCGGTGATTGCCACTAACGTTTGATCAGGGATCGAAATCGATTGTTGAGGCATATTTTCGGCCAACACTACCTCGAAGCGTGAGCGAGGGCGAGCGTCTGACAATCTGACAACTTGTCGATTGCAAAATCATCTTTGCTGGAGCGCTCGCCCTCGCTCACGC